>DXCW01000047.1 GCA_019115805.1 Candidatus Sphingobacterium stercorigallinarum | reverse complement strand
CTGAAGCGTCTACCTGCGACAGCAACGTGGTGGGAATTTGAATGAAATCAATGCCTCGTTTGTATGTGGATGCAGCGAAACCACCCATATCGGTAACGACCCCGCCACCCAGGTTGATCAGCAAAGCTTTTCGGTCCGCACCAAAATCTAAAAGTGTTTTCCAGACGCCAATACAAAAGTCGATGTTTTTGTTTTCTTCACCTGGATCGACCTCGATGATATCGTAGTCCACGAGTTCCGGAATAGCGGCTTGAAGTACGGGCAGACAATGATCGTTGGTGTTTCGGTCCACCAGAATCAACAGTTGCGAGTACGCTCGATTTTCTAAAAAGGATTTCAACCCGGCCAACTGATCGTCGAATTCGACGCGATACCCTAAACTGTTAATCTCTTTTGTCATGTTTTTTATCATTAAAATGTGTTCGAATAAAGCGAAAAATACCTGCAGCTGTAAGGGGGATTATACCACCTTTACCAGCTGTCCGTTGAACTCCACTTGATCGCCTTTTTTTACTTTCAAACGTTTGCGTAAATCCACCTCTCCGTTATACTTAACCAAGCCCTCTTCAACTGCCCATTGAGCCATTGCACCATGCTCTACCCAGTTCAACGCCTTGAGTAGCTGGATCATCTGAATGTAGTCTCCTTTCAAAGAAAATGTCTGCATATACAAATGTAATTTTATTCCATTTGAAATACCAATATGAACAGGATAATATTTGAAAAAATAGTTTATTTTTGCTGCATTAAATCACTACGATATGGAGATAGCTTCTCGCGTTAAGCTCGACTTTAACAATACCGAAATCGCCTTCCGAGGGAAGAGTGATCGTGACTTGAACAAAGCATATTGGTTGTTCAAGATGATCGGCAGTAATACCTTGATTAAATTAGGTACGCCGATCGCCAATTTTTCTTTAAAAATTGGCTTGCCTATACAAGGTATTATTCGGAATACCATATATAAGCAGTTTTGCGGAGGAGAGAGTATTGAGGGGTGCCATACGGCGATCCAAGAGTTAGCTAAAGGTGGAGTATCCACGATTTTGGATTACTCGGTCGAAGGCAAGGACTCTGAAGAAAGTTTCGATGCAACCTGTGCGGAAATTTTACGCACCATTGAAGCTGCTAAAACGAACCCATCGATTTCGTTCTCCGTTTTTAAAGTTAGTGGAATCGGTCGTTTCGACCTATTGGCAAAGAAAGATGCGAAAGAGCCATTGAGTGCGCAGGAGGAAGAGGAATTTCAGCGTATTTGGCATCGCTGTGATCGCATATGCCGTGCCTCATATGACGCGAACATTCCCGTTTCCATCGACGCAGAACATTCATGGACTCAGGAAACGGTGGACGATTTAGCTCGTGAAATGATGGAAAAATATAACCGTCAACGTCCAATCGTTTACAATACCTATCAGTTATATCGACACGATAAACTCGCTTCAATGAAGGCGGATTATGCTTATGCAAATACCCAAGGGTTTCATTTAGGTGCGAAAGTCGTACGTGGGGCGTATATGGAATTGGAAAGAGAACGTGCGGCCGCAATGGGCTACCCCTCACCTATTCAGCCTGATAAGGAAGCTACTGATGCTGATTTTAATGCCGCAATTGAATTTGCCTTAGACCATTTGTCCGAGGTGGGGCTAATGGCCGGTACACACAATGAGGAAAGTAGCCGACTGTTGGCTGAGGAGTTGGATCGTCGGGGCATTGCCCATAATGATCCGCACATCCATTTCGCACAGCTCTTAGGTATGTCTGATAATTTGTCGTTCAACCTCGCTACCGGAGGTTACAATGTGGCGAAGTACATGCCATATGGACCCGTGAAATCGGTGTTGCCCTATTTGTTTCGCAGAGCGCAGGAGAACACCTCGGTCGAAGGACAAACCGGAAGAGAACTCATGTTGATCACCAAAGAGCTCGATAGAAGACGAGGAAGAACAAAATAACATACTGCACGATGAAAGTCTCCGAATCTCGGGGACTTTCTTATTTTTGCCGAAATGAACGAGATCTCAAAAAAGAAATACGAACAATTAAAATCACTATCCGCCGGATATCAAGCCCTTCTTTTCGATGTAGATGGTACACTGGCCGACAATATGCACGCTCATAAGGCGGCTTATATCGCAACGGCAGAGGAATACGGTGTGCTGCTTGACCCGAATTTGATTGATGAAACAGCGGGATGGCCTACCGTAGCGGTCGCCAGGGAAATCGCAGTACGTTATCAGGTGGATTTCGATGTACAGGTTTTTGCCAATCGGAAATCAGCGATCTTCATTGACCGATACATCATGGATACCAAAGCAATTGATTACGTGCGACAGGTCTTGTACGATTCCGTGCGTTCCCACCGTATCGCTATTGTTTCTGGCGGTCGCCGCTCCACATTAAGTAAAACCTTGGCGGTTATTGAGGTAATTGGAAAGTACGAAACGTTAGTTTGCGCGGGAGATACACTGGAAGGAAAACCCTCGCCGCAACCTTTTTTATTGGCCGCAGAGCAATTGGGGGTGGCACCAGAGCACTGCCTGGTGTTCGAAGATGGCGATCCAGGAGTCCAAGGCGCTATAGCCGCTGGTATGGACTGGGTGCGTATCGATCAACTCTAAAAATTAGTAATGATACGGATCCCTCCATTGGTATAGTTCATGTCGGCCCGCTGGAAGCTACCTACCGGTAATTTCACATAAGGCTCGACGGAAAGCGAGATCCCTTTATTCAATTTGACTTCCTTGCCCAGCGAAAAGTTAGCAAATCCACCAAATTGATTGCTTCGGACATTTTCATCTTCCGTTTTAATGGATCGGGAAATCTGCTGGGTAGCTTGCTGTACCTCACCTTGATTTTCTGGTAAACCGTCTTGGAAGAGGTCTTTGTTTACATTTTCTATATAATGGGCATACCGGTTTTGCTGTAGAATAGCAGCATAGGTAATCCCTGAGGAAATGTAGAAACCCTGTGCCACGTTAAGTTTAAGATCTAAGGGAACTTCTAATGCTTGGACGTTGCCTGTAATCGCGTTGACATTCGGTAATATCAGTGCGTTGCTCACTTTTGCTTGGATAGCCCCATCAGAGGTTGGCATTTGCGAGGTGTTTAAATTTGTTCGTACCTGCATTTCCGGTGAGGTCACCGGATCACGCATTTGGGACGCTTCATATTTATTGAACGCCAATCCTGTACGGATGCTCAAGTTTTTAGAAAGTTGATAATTGACCAATACACCGCCTCCAAAGTTGAATTGTTCGTTGGTAGAATTCGGAGAAACGAAAATCCCCAATTGGAACTTATCCATAAAACGAAAACCTCTATCGCGCAATTCTGGGGCTTTCCCGTCTACCGCGGTAACCTGTTGTGTTACATGAGCCAATGATTGGACGCTACGCGAGTCCGCATTTTCCAGATCCACGCCCTGATCTGCATGAAGTTTCACCGTACCTGTCGGTCCGATTGCCGCATTCAGTCGCGCTGGTGAGGACGGTGCAGTAAGATTGCCCACCGAAAAGCGAGAACCGGTAGTTTTTGGAACGCTTGCCCACAAGGTCTCGCCGAATACGGGTGGATGAAAGGCATCTGCCATTTGATCTGGGATCGATAAGTTCGCTGAGGACGCCTCTTTTTGTTCCGCAACAACAGCGGAGCCTTTTGCCGGGCGAACCGCACCCTCCCCTGCGGAATCCGCTGAGGTGCTGCTCGTACCCATGTCAGAGTGCGCTGCAATGATGGGTTGTGTCGTGTCGGAGTCGGTACCGACAGACCATTGGTTGACGGCCCAAACCGCTAGAAGTATCGCAGCAGCGCTCGCGGCCCAGTATACGATCTTGGGCTTTTTCGAAACCGCGGAATCAGACTGCTGCTGAAAGCGTTCCCATGCGCCTTCCTTATACGGCAGCTCTTGCTTGGCCTTTAGTTCCCTAATGATATGTTCAACAATGTCTTTTTTATCTTTTTCCATTTTCTTGTCGAATCAGGATGGTGTATGGTAATCAAAACGAATACTGTATAATTTGCGAAGTTTCTGTTTGGCACGCGTGAGATATGTTCTAGAGGTGCTCTCCGGTATCGCTAACTGTTTTCCGATTTCCTCGTGAGAATATCCTTCAATCTCATAAAGGTTGAAAATCGAACGTTGAATCTCGGGCAGCTGGCGAAGAAGTGAAAGGATGTCCTCGTATTCCAAGTTACTTTGGTTCTCCACGGACAATTGTGCCGTTTCGCTTCCACTAAGATCATCAATCATGTGCATCTGTTTACGAACGCGGAGCGCATCGATAGATGTGTTGACGGCAATTCTTGCTATCCAAGATTTAAATGTCTTCTCCAGAACGGTTGCATCCTCGTGTAGACTAAACGTGCTAATCTTTTTAAAAATTTTCACAAAGCACTCGTTCGTTATCTCTTCGGCTTCCATTTCGTGTTTCATGTACCGAATAACTATCGCCATAACATACCCATAGTATTTTCGATAAAGGAATGCTTTACTTTGCTCGGAATCGGACACAGCACAGCGTTCCAATGCAGTTCTTAGACTCCATTGAGGCTGTTTGTCCCGGTATTTTCCAAAAACTCCCACCTATGTTGTTTTGTTAACCTGTTGTTTGGCAAAAACACTATAGGTGAAACCATACTTTAAACACAACATTCCTTTCTTTCGGTATTGTATCAATGAAACGAGGTAAAACAATTTCATGCTACAGTTGGTATTAAATAATAATGGACGTCATTGTTGCTATGACCAATTATCAGTAAATGTAATAAAACTAAATTCATAACGATTATGAGAGCAATCCTATTTCCAACCGATTTTTCGGACATTGCTGCTAATGCATTTGTCTATGCCCTGCATATCGCCCGGTCCGTCGAAGCGAAGATTTATGTGCTCTATACCTATATAGAACCGGTACTCTCGGCGACTCACGGCGGTCAACCGGATATGTTAGGGGAAGCCTATCAGCAGATCGAATTGGGGCAATTCGAACGGTACAAAAACAAGACAGAGGATCTGCGGGCTATTGCGGCAGAAAACAATATGAGTGAGGTGCAGCTGGTGTTTCTTTTCGAACAGGGACCCGTTGCGAGTGTGGTTCGGAATGTGGTCGAGCGGGAGCGCATACATTTGGTGATTATGGGCACCCACGGCGAGTCGGGCTTTCTCTCCAAATTGATAGGAAGTAATACCGTTGCTGTGATCCGATCGATTAAGAATCCCGTATTGGCGGTGCCGCCTCATGCCAAATACCAAGGGATTAAACGGGCTGTCTTTACGACCTTGTTTAGAGATCAAGATCTACACGCCTTAAAAGAAATGTTGCTCATGTCGCGGGCTGTAGGCGCAAAAATAGATTGCCTGCACGTGCTACAAGCCGGACAAGTGTCGGATGTGCTGGACGGTACGGAAAGATGGAAAAGGGAATTCCGCACAGAGAATATCGAGTATGTGCTTTTGGACGAAGTAGAGAGTGTGGAGAATACCATTGCGAATTACATTATTGAAAACAATATCGATATTCTAGGTGTCGTCAAACGAAATAGAGGTTTTTTCGATCGCCTGTTTCGTAGTAGTGTAAGTAATCATTTAACTTTGCATTCCAAAGTACCTATTTTAGTTTTCCACGAAGAACAAACACAAGCATGATACAACAGGTCATCAAAAAATTAGCGACCCTCAAACGTTTAGATCAGCCGGTAGAAAAATATACCGATGTGACGGACGAAGATTTCAATATACATGGCATCCTGGTGTTTATTCCATTAGAGAAATACGATGTGAAGGTGCTAATACCTAGTCCGCATCACAAAACCCTATTCGAAAGTCGCCTGCCGACCTATGGGGAAGTCCTACGTCATCGCGAAGCGATGCTTTTGCGGTAGACAGGACGCCTCTCGGATAGGCGACTCTTCCTTCGCGTCGCTAATCACTGATTTTGATGCTGAATTTTTGTCAGTATTGTTTGACTTTTTGATGACATAATTTCCGTTTTAGCCGCTATTTGTAGCTAGGCATCCCATTTGATAAATGAAGCATGATAGAAAATGATGCATATGAACTTTAAAAATTATACCATTAAGGCTCAAGAAGCCATACAAAAAGCCTCTGAAATAGCTTTGGGAAATCAGCAGCAAGCCATTGAACCGGCCCATTTGATGAAAGCATTATTAGCCGTTGATGAGAATATTGTCAGTCATCTGTTAAAGAAGCTAGATGTCAACATCCATTATTTGGGAGCCGAGATTGATAAACAAGTGGAGTCGTTTCCTAAGGTCAGCGGTAGCCAAGTGTACTTAAGTACAACAAGTACAGCGGTCTTGCAAAAAGCAAGCAGCTATTTGAAGGAATTCAATGACGAGTTTGTTTCCATAGAGCACCTCCTGTTGGGCCTACTCGCTGCAGGTGATACGGTAGGTTCCTTGCTGAAGGATCAAGGGGCGACAGAGAAAAACTTAAAACTAGCGATAAAGGAACTTCGGGGGAATAATCGGGTGAACGACCAGAACGCCGAGGCGACCTTCAATGCGTTAGAAAAATATGCTAATAATTTAAACGAATTTGCGGAATCTGGAAAATTGGATCCGGTTATTGGTCGGGATGAAGAGATTCGTCGAGTGATGCAGATATTGTCCCGACGCACAAAAAATAACCCCATATTAGTGGGCGAACCTGGGGTGGGAAAAACGGCAATTGCTGAAGGAATTGCTCACCGTATTATTAAAGGTGACGCGCCGGAAAACCTAAAAACAAAAACAGTTTATTCTTTGGATATGGGGGCGCTACTAGCTGGTGCAAAATATAAGGGCGAATTTGAAGAAAGGTTGAAGGCCGTCGTAAAAGAAGTATCGGGAAGTGATGGGGAAATTATATTGTTCATCGACGAAATTCACACCCTCGTTGGTGCTGGTGGTGGTGAAGGGGCAATGGATGCGGCGAATATCTTAAAGCCGGCGCTTGCTAGAGGAGAATTACGGACGATTGGCGCTACGACATTGAATGAATACCAAAAATATTTTGAGAAAGATAAAGCCCTTGAGCGGCGTTTCCAGCGCGTGCTGGTGGAAGAGCCCAATAGTCAGGACGCCATTTCGATATTGCGTGGCTTGAAGGAAAGGTATGAGACCCATCATCGCGTTCGCATACTCGATGAAGCGATCATTTCCGCAGTTGAGCTCTCACAACGCTACATTACCGATCGATTCTTACCGGATAAAGCCATTGATTTGATTGATGAGGCGGCCTCAAAGCTTCGCTTGGAAATGGATTCTGTGCCGGAGGTAGTCGATGAAATTGAGAGACGTATCATGCAATTGGAAATCGAAAGAGAAGCGATCAAACGCGAGGACGACGAGCGTAAAGTAGCTGAATTGAGTGAGGAGATTGCTAACCTCTCCAATCAACGCGATTCTCTAAGGGCGGCCTGGCAGTCTGAAAAGACTTTAGTGGATCAAGTGAATCAAGAAATTCAGCACATTGAAAATTATAAATTGGAAGCCGAGCAAGCCGAAAGGGCTGGTGATTACGGTAAGGTTGCGGAACTCCGATACGGGAAAATCAAAGAAGCACAGGATAAAGTAGAGACGTTAAAGTTAGAGCTTTCCGAAAAACAAGATGCGAGCCGGATGTTGAAAGAAGAGGTGACTGCCGGTGATATTGCGGACGTGGTTGCCCGATGGACGGGGATTCCTGTTAGTAAAATGGTGCAATCGGAAAGGGAAAAATTGCTGTTTTTGGAAGAGGAATTGCATAAGCGGGTGGCCGGTCAAGATGAGGCTATTGAAGCCATATCCGACGCGATTCGTCGTTCTCGTGCGGGGCTTAGCGATGCGAATCGCCCCATCGGGTCGTTTATCTTCCTGGGCACCACGGGTGTGGGTAAAACGGAATTGGCTAAAGCTTTGGCCGAATTTTTATTCGACGATGAACAGGCGATGGTGCGTATAGACATGTCGGAATATCAGGAACGCCATGCGGTATCTCGATTGATTGGTGCGCCTCCTGGATATGTGGGGTATGATGAAGGCGGTCAGTTAACCGAGGCGGTACGCCGGCGTCCGTATTCTGTTGTGCTGCTGGATGAAATTGAAAAGGCGCATCCCGATGTGTTTAATATCCTCTTACAAGTGCTGGATGACGGACACTTAACCGATAATAAAGGCCGGGTAGTGAATTTTAAAAATACGATCATCATCATGACGTCTAATACCGGTTCACACTTAATTCAGGAGAATTTTACCGCTTTAAGCGAAGAGAATCGCGACGTGGTATTGGCCAAAACCAAGGATGCCGTTTTCGAGTTGTTACAAAAGTCTATTCGCCCTGAGTTTTTAAACCGTATCGATGAAATCATCATGTTTACGCCTTTGACACGCCAGGAAATAGGTGAAATCGTAAAAATGCAATTCCGTAGGGTGCAGTCTCAATTGGAAGAGCAACACATCGCCCTTACTGCATCTGATGATGCATTAGATTGGTTAGCGCAGTTGGGATACGATCCAATCTATGGTGCACGGCCGCTTAAACGGGTTATTCAAAAGCGGATATTAAATGAACTATCTAAGGAAATTCTTTCCGGTAGGATCTCTAGAGATTCGCAAATCCATTTAGATGCATTTGAAGGCCGCTTTGTGTTCCTCAATAAGGATAAGCAGTCGTGAGCATACTAAATCAGTAGAGAAAAAGGTGCGGTATTGTATGATGCCGCACCTTTTTCGTTGAAACGTCAGGGGGGCTATTTTGCATCAAAGGCCTGAAACAATGCCTTCATTTCTTCTGCTTTCATCGGGTAATGGTGTAGTACATTCGTACGTTCACTTGGATCTCGTCCCACATGGAACAATTCTTCGGAAGCAGGATAGGGTTTGCCCGAGTTGTTGTTCACGCCAGCTTTAACCTTGCGGTATTTCCAGTCGCCAAGTTTTACGGCTTCTAGTTGTCCGTGATTGACAATATAAACAGCACGGTGCTCGAATGCTGAATCCGTAGTTGATCCGGATAATAGCGGGGCGATCGATTGCCCATCCAGCTCGTTTCCCGTATCGGCTGTCGCTCCCACCCACTCTTGAATGGTTGGGAAAACATCGAGATTGCTCATCAGTGAGCGAAGTGTTTGCCCGCCTTGGATAAACTTCGATGGGCCGTTTATGATCATCGGTACGCGAATGCCGCCTTCATAGGTTTGCGCCTTGGAACCTCTAAACATGCCAGCGGTGCCGACATGCCAATTGCGCGTGATTTGATCCCCTTCCATGCGGGGCGGATATTCGATCCAGGGCCCGTTGTCGCTCGTAAAGATGAAGATCGTATTTTCGGCAAGCTCTTGCTCTTCCAGCGCTTCCCAGAGTGCCGATAACGCCTGGTCTACCTGCTCCATTACTACGCCTAAAGTTCCTGCAGGGTGATGCTTTGCTTGTTCCTCGTCAACGATGGTGGCTAATGGTAAATGCGGCAGGTTGTGTGCGTAATACAAAAAGAACGGTTCGGAGGGCTTTTGAGCGGAAATAAACCGCAGGGCTTCCCGGTGATAGGTGTCGATCAGTGCGCGGTCTTCGGGCTGTTCTTCCACGATTTCCTGATTGCGAAAAAGTTTGATAACGGTGTCGGTTTGTACGTAAGGATCGTGATAATCATGGCTGTAAAGCATACCAAAAAAGGTGTCGAAGCCGTGGTTGTTCGGGTGAAAATGAGGCAAATCGCCTAAATGCCATTTTCCGATAAGCCCTGTTCGATAACCTGCGTTGCGCAGCATTTTAGCGATGGTGATTTCCGCTGGAGGGAGACCTTTGCGAGACCCGGGCCCGATGGGGTCGTCCAGCTGGTGGCGTGTGGGATATCTCCCTGTTAATAAACCTGCTCTGGAAGGGGTGCAAGTGGGGTTGGTAACGACATAATGTGTGGCCCGAACACCTGTGCTGGCCATGGAGTCCAAGAACGGTGTGACAATCGTGGGGTGGCCATAAGAGCTTAAATCGCTGTAACCCAAATCATCAGTTAATACCAGGATGATATTCGGTTTATTTTGAGCATGGAGTTGAGGTGTCGCGAAAAAAAACAGTAGCCAGAAAAATACGGCTTTCGAAGTGGGAGTCAAATACATACGGGTATCGCTTGGTTCGTCTTGGCAATATAACAATATCTGCAGCATGTGTCCAAGCGTGGCAGGAAATTCTTTAAAAACAGAGGAAGCGCGGGAGCGCATTCTCGATCTCCCGCGTTTGTCAATTTCCGTTTAAGAATGGCCGATTTCGTCGGAATATACGTATCGAATTTCGTTGCGGAGATTGTAGCCTGAAGCCATCACCTCACCATACGCGCCAGCCGTTCGAATAGCAATAAGATCCCCGCGTTGAGCGCTTGGCAAACTCACGTTCTTTCCGAAGCAATCAGAACTTTCGCAAATTGGACCTACAACATCGTAGTTGATGGGTGTGCTATCGGGAAGTGCGCCTATCTTTTCGATCTTGTGGTACGCTTGGTATAAAGCAGGACGCATCAACTCTGTCATCCCGGCGTCAAGCACTAAAAAATTGGTTTTTACACCACTTTTGGTATACAATACCCGGCTAACTAGCGTGCCGCATTGCGCCACCAGTGCCCGCCCCAGTTCAAAATGTACTTCCTGGTAAGACTCACGCTCTAAAAATTTATCGAAAACCTCAAAATAAGCTTCGAAGTCCGCGATAGGTTGTTCATCGGGCTGGTGGTAGTCCACCCCGAGCCCCCCTCCTACGTTCAATACCTTAATTTGCGTTCCGCGTTCCTCGAACCAATTTTTCCATTCGTTTACCTTCACACATAAACTTTTAAAAACATTCATGTCTGTGATTTGTGAACCGACATGAAAATGAAGACCGAGCAGTTGGATGTGCGCACAATTCCGTAAAACGGCGGCAGCTTGTTCCAATTCTGAATTCGGAACCCCAAATTTATTTTCATCCAAACCGGTGGTGATGTAATGGTGTGTGTGTGCATCTACATTTGGGTTGATTCGAAGCGACACATGGGCCGTTACCCCCGATTCCCCGGCCAGTTCATTGATAACCTCTAGTTCCTGAATGGATTCGACGTTAAACGCGAAGATTTTGTGTTGCAAAGCGGTACGAATTTCTGCATCAGATTTACCGGCGCCAGCGAACGTAATTTGGGATGCAGGAAATCCATTGTCAATGGCGAATTGCACTTCATTTCCGCTAACGCAGTCCGCGCCAAAACCGGCTGACTGAATGTGTTTTACTATTCGTTTATTGAAGTTTGCCTTCAATGCATAATGCACGTGAAATCCCCGCCTGTCTGCCGCTCTCTTCACGCTGGCTATCGTCTCATTCAACAGCTGTAAATCATAATAGTAGAAGGGCGTTTGCTTGTTATTAAGTTGTTGTGAATCGATTTGATGTATATTCATTCCCCTAAAAAATTCTATTGTGTAATGAACGCAGTGCTTCAATTTTATGCTCGTTATCCAGTAGTATCGATACGTTGTAGTCTGAGCCACCATAGGAAACCATACGGATAGGCAGGTGCTTGATTGCGTCGAGTACCCGGGCGGCATACCCGTGTCGATTTGCGCTGAAGTCGCCCACGACACAAACAATCGTTTGGTCAAGATCTACGCTTACCCGGCCGAAATCTTCAACCTCCCGAACAATGTCGTCTAAATTACTGGTGTTGTCAATGGTGAGCGAAACCGCCACCTCGGAGGTGGTGATCATGTCAATCGGTGTTTTGTACCGTTCAAAGATTTCGAAAATACGTCTCAGAAATCCATACGCTAATAACATTCTCGATGAGTGGATATGTATGGCTGTAATGCCGTCCTTGGCCGCAATGGCGCGTATCGTGCCGGCTGGACCGCCACGTTCGGAAATGAGGGTGCCCTTGGCGTTGGGATCCAGTGTGTTTAACAAGCGTACCGGAACTTTATACCGCTGCGCTGGAAAGACGCTTTGCGGATGTAATATTTTGGCGCCGAAGTAAGCAAGTTCAGCGGCTTCATCAAAACTCAGTTCGGCGATCGGTTTGGTGGTGCTGACTACACGCGGATCGTTATTGTGCATGCCATCAATATCCGTCCAAATCTGTATTTCATCAGCTTGTATTGCCGAACCGATGAGCGATGCGGTATAATCGGATCCGCCTCTTCTCAGATTGTCAATTTCACCAAATGCGTTTCTACAAATATAGCCTTGACTGATGTACAGGGTGTTGTCTGGTGTTTGTGCCAGGAGCTGTTCTAATTTCTCTTTGATATAGGGAATCACCGGCTCGTTGTCTTCGTCGATTTTCATAAAATCAAGCGCAGGTAGCAGTACCGAAGGAATGCCCTTTTCACTCAGATGAAAGTGCCACAGCGTTGTCGATAACAATTCCCCTTGAGCTAAAATGATCTTTTCTTCGGTAGGTGTAAACAGGTCATTAGAAAGCGACGCGATTAGATTAAAATGATAATCAATCAGCTCCTTGCCCTGTTTTCGTCCCGTATCCGTTTTAAAAAGGTCGTGAATCAATTGCTCGTATTTTTCTTTGAGATCGATTATGAGTTCCTTTGCTTCCTCCTTTTTACCGTTTAAAAATGCGCTGGATATTTCAACCAAGGCATTCGTTGTGCCTGCTACAGCTGATAACACCACGATTTGGCGTTCCGAAGGGTTCACGATATCCAAGAGACTTTGAATACGATCGGCGCTTCCAACTGACGTACCACCGAATTTGAGAATTTTCATAGCTAATTAACGTCTTGTATTTTAAAGGGTGTGAATATAAACTTTTTTAATAAAAATGCGGCACAATTCTGATGAAAGCTTGTGTGCCGCATAAATGGATTCGCGTCGTGGACGCTTGTATTTTGGGAAAAGTATCGATCTATTAGCGCAAGTTGGCAATTAGCAATTCGGCTAATTCTGCGCCGATTCGTTGCTGGGCCTCTACGGTTGCAGCGCCGATGTGTGGCGTTAATGAAATGCGCGGATGTTGCAAAATGGCGGCCTTAGGTGTCGGTTCATCATCGAATACATCCAAGGCAGCGAAGGCTACTTTTCCGCTGTCTAAGGCTGCAATAAGGGCGCTCTCTTCAATTACTCCGCCGCGCGAGGCATTGACCAGGCCTACACCGTCTTTGAGTAATTCGAACTCCTCTGCTCCGATTACCGGCTTATCGGTAAACGGCACATGGATGGAGATAAAATCCGCTTGGCTGAATAGGTCCGGCAACTCCACCTGAGTAATCGGGATATCCACAGTCACTGCACCACTGAACGTAAGGGATAGGGTTTCGGGACCCGTAAACAAGTCCGTGTAGAGGACGTTCATTCCTAGGCCCAGAGCGATTTTTGCAGTTTCCCGCCCAATGCGTCCAAACCCGACAACGCCCAGCGTTTTGCCTTGAAGCTCGCTTCCTTTTGCATACGCTTTTTTCAGCGCCGCAAAATTACGATCCCCTTCAAGAGGCATTTTGCGATTCGAATCATAAAGAAACCGAACACCGGTTAACAGGTGGGCGAATACGAGCTCTGCGACAGAATGGGAAGATGCGGCAGGTGTGTTGACTACTTTAATGCCTTTGGATTGCGCGTATGCAACATCGATGTTGTCCAGTCCAACGCCACCCCTAGCGATCACTTTAAGGTTCGGACAGGCATCGATTAAGGCTTGTCTGACTTTCGTTGCGCTACGTACAGTAATGGCATCATATTGGTTGAGCTTGTCGACTAATTCGTCTTGCGGAATATGGGTAGTGTCGACCTGAAAACCGGCATCTTCCAATAGTTGTTTGCCGATCGGGTCGATTCCATCGTTAGCTAAAATCTTCATGTTGTTTTATTATTTGTTCTGTTCTTCGAATTCTCTCATCGTGTCTACTAACGCGTTGATTGAGGAAATCGTCAGCGCATTGTAGATGGATGCACGGAAACCGCCCACCGACCGGTGTCCTTTAATTCCTACGAGATTTCTTTCGTTGGCCAGTGATAAAAAGGCCGCCTCTAGGTCCGCATTTTCCATCACAAAAGTGATGTTCATTCGGGAGCGATCCTCTACAGCTGCTGTGCCCTTGAAGAATGGGTTTCGTTCAATTTCCTCATATAGGGTACGCGCCTTGATGATATTTTCTTGTTCGATTACTTCGATACCGCCCTTGGCTTTTAACCAGCGGAGATTTAGCAATGACACATATATAGCGAAGACGGGTGGCGTATTGAGCATTGACTTCGCCTTGGCATGGGCTTCATAATTCCAGATATTTGGAATGGATCTGCCCGACTTACCGAACAGGTCGTCTTTAATGATCACCAAAGTTGCGCCTGCCGGTCCTAGGTTTTTTTGTGCACCTGCATAGATAAGGTCGTACTCTGCAATGTTTATTTTTCGACTAAAAATGTCCGATGACATATCCACTACCGTGGGGATGGGTGATGCGGGAGTAGCAAAGGACTCGGTTCCATAAATCGTATTGTTCGATGTGTAATGGAAGTAAGCCGCATCAGCAGGAACGGTGAAATCTTTCGGAATATAGTTGTAATTGCGGTCACTAGAGGAGGCAATCGTATCGATATGCCCAAGCTTTTTGGCTTCTTTAGTGGCCTTGGTGGCCCACACACCCGTGTCCAGATAAACGGCTCGTCCTCCTTCTGGGAGTAAATTTAAAGGAACCATCGCAAATTGTTGTGTAGCTCCACCTTGAAGAAATAGAACCGAATAGTTCTGAGGGACGTTCAAAAGCTCCCTAACCAGACGCTCGGCCTCGGTGTTTACGGCTTCGAATTCCTTCGAACGGTGCGATATTTCTAGGATAGATAATCCTGTTTCGTTGAAATCTATCACCGCCCGTGAAGCTTCCTCAAATACTTCTTTAGGTAAGACACATGGTCCTGCGCCGAAATTATGTTTCATTGGATTTTTTTTAATTAATTGTTAATCAATCAATTGAATGCAAAACAAACGATTGATCTTTTCCTGAATGCCCAAAGGTAAAACATTTTTGAAAAATTTTAAAGCAGAATCGGTATTTGTTTGCATTATTTTAATGTTATACTTTATTTGCTATGATATTTATATTGAAAACGGTTGAGTTTATGTAGTTCGTAACCCGTTAATACTGTCGAAAATCGTGGTGTTGTGGATATTTTTAATCGCCCGAAAAGCCACTAAAAAGCGAAAAAATATGTATCTTCGCCTGTTGCGCATATTATTCTAGAATCGCGCATTAAATTATATTGATCGAAACCAAAATATAATGGCTGAAGAAACAGAAAACGAAAACAACCTACTTCCCGCAAGCGATCGGATCATTCCAATTAATATTGAAGACCAAATGAAATCAGCTTACATCGATTATTCGATGTCAGTTATTGTGTCCCGGGCTCTTCCCGATGCTCGCGACGGTCTAAAGCCTGTTCACAGACGGGTTCTTTATGGCATGTTGGATTTAGGGGTTACCAGTGGAAAACCGTATAAGAAATCCGCACGTATTGTAGGTGATGTTTTGGGTAAGTATCACCCGCATGGAGACTTATCGGTATACGATACCATGGTGAGGATGGCTCAAGATTGGTCCCTTAGATATCCCTTGGTGGATGGGCAGGGGAACTATGGCTCTCTCGACGGTGACCCTCCTGCAGCCATGCGTTATACGGAAGCTAGGCTTCGTAAGATCACCGAGGAGATGCTCGCCGATATCACCAAAGATACGGTCGATTTTCAGTTGAATTTTGATGATTCCTTGCAAGAGCCGACCGTATTGCCGACTCGGATTCCAGCACTGTTGGTTAACGGTGCATCAGGAATTGCCGTGGGTATGGCCACCAATATGGCGCCGCATAACCTGTCAGAAGTCATCGACGGAACCATCGCTTATATCGATAATCGCGATATAGAAATCAGCGAATTGATGGAGCATGTGAAGGGGCCAGATTTTCCGACAGGTGGGTTGATTTACGGATATACTGGCGTAAAAGATGCGTTCGAAACCGGTCGCGGCCGTATTGTGATGCGGGCCAAAGCGGAAATCGAGACCAGCAAGGATGGTCGAGAGACGATCGTGGTGACGGAGATCCCGTATCTGGTGAATAAGGCTGACATGATTAAGCGTACCGCCGAGTTGGTTCAGGAAAAGAAGCTTGAAGGAATTTCCGCAATCAAAGATGAATCGGCTAAGGATATTCGTATCGTTTATGATATCAAACGCGATGCGAATGCAAATGTTGTGTTGAATAATCTGTTTAAGATGACGGCCTTACAGTCTTCTTTTTCAGTGAATAACATCGCTTTGGTTAAGGGGCGGCCTGAACTGATGAATCTAAAGGATATGATTCATGAGTTTGTGGAGCACCGTCACGATGTGGTTATCCGAAGAACGAAATATGAGTTGAACGAGGCGGAGAAAAGAGCGCATATTTTGGAAGGATATCTCATTGCGCTGGATCATCTGGATGAAGTGATTCAATTGATAAGAAGTTCCGCGACTCCAGAAGACGCCCGTGTGGGCTTGATGGAGCGCTTCGGCTTGACAGATATTCAGGCACGCGCCATCTTGGACATGACGTTGAGACGCCTAACAGGACTAGAGCGAGATAAAATCAAAGATGAATATGCCGAATTGATGAAAACCATCGAATACTTGAAAGATGTGTTGGCCAATGAGGACCTTCGGATGCAGATTATCAAGGACGAGCTACTCGAGGTCAAGGAAAAGTTCGGAGATGAACGTCGTTCACAGATCGTTCATTCGGCTGAGGACATGCGGATGGAAGACTTCATTGATGACGAGGACGTCGTCATAACCATATCACACAACAGTTACGTCAAGCGTACCCCGCTCTCTGATTATCGACGCCAAGGCCGAGGTGGTAAAGGGGCAATTGGCTCTACGACTCGCGATGAAGACTTTACCGAGCACATCATTACGGCTACTGCTCACAACTATTTGTTGCTGTTTACCGAAAGCGGGCGCTGTTTCTGGTTACGAGCCTTTGAAATTCCTGAAGGCAGTCGGACCTCAAGAGGACGGGCGTTACAGAATATCATCAACGTCCCGAAAGACGAAAAGATTAAAGCCTTTATTAAGGTGAAGAACTTGAAGGATCAAGAGTATCTGGAGAATAACTTCATCATCATGTGTACTAAAAAAGGCACCATCAAGAAAACGTCCTTGGAGGCTTATTCTAGGCCAAGAGCCAATGGTATAAATGCAATCCATATCAACGAAGGCGATCAGCTCTTAGAAGCCACCCTGACCAATGGCGAAAGTGAAATTGTCATGGCACTTCGTTCTGGGCGTGCGATCCGTTTTAATGAGTCGACTGTCAGACCAATGGGGCGGACTGCTGCCGGAGTTCGAGGAATCAGCTTGGCGCATGAAAAGGACGAGGTTGTTGGCATGATTAGTGTTAATGATAAAGAAACAACCGTTTTGGTCGTGTCCGAAAAAGGCTTCGGTAAACGTACAGATATCGATGATTACCGGATAACCAATCGAGGCGGTAAGGGAGTTAAGACCATCAATATTACCGATAAAACAGGTCAGCTCGTCGCCATCAAAGGTGTTACCGACGAAGACGATTTGATGATTATTAACAAATCGGGAATTGTGATTCGCATCGGTGTGGAGAGCCTTCGTGTAATGGGACGTGCAACGCAAGGGGTGAAATTGATCACATTGAAAGATGCGGATGAAATCGCTTCTGTAACGAAAGTAGAACGTCAGGAAGAAGAAGAGATCGAGGAAGTTGAAAATTCGACCGATCAGGATTCAACAAGTACGAAGAATGAAGAAGAAGAATAAGATCATTTATCTGCTCATAGGTGTATTGATGCTGATAGGCGTCGGAGAAACCTATGCCCAGTCAGCGTATAAAGAGGCGAGCAATGCGTTTGCCCTGTATACGCAAACCGGTGATGTTAAAAATCTGGATGAGGCACGGAAGCAGATTGAGAAGGTGTACAAAACCAAGAGGGACTCTTCAAGAACCCGAGTCAATGTGTTACGTGCGATGGTTTTGAGTTCTTTAGCTTATGCCGACTCGGCGCGTAGCATTGAATTGAATATGGATCCGATTGACCTCACGTATGAAACCTTATCGAAAATTGATGAGCGGGATCGTGACGGTTATCCAGGGGAATTAAGTTACGTTACGCAGAATCTCGCAGCCGCACTGATTTTTCGCGCGAATAAGTCACTGGAACAAGGCGATTTTGAGCGGGCATACGCAGACTTTAATCAAGTAGATGAACTCGGAGCTCGAAGTTCTGATGTCACCTATAACTTGGCCCTCTTGGCAACAAAGGCGGGAAAAACCGAAGAGGCAATTGCGTACTATGATGCGATACTGGAGGCGGGCGATATGACGGCTCCACAAACTATTGAGCTGGCCAATCTGTACGATCAAGTGGGCGAATCGCAGCTGGCGCTATCAACGCTAGAAGATGGACGAACAAAATTTCCAGAGGATAAGGACTTGCTGTTTCTTTTGATCGATAAGTATGCGAAGAATGACGCTTTCGACTCGATTGTACCTATCATCGAAGAGGCAATTAACTTGGAACCTGAAAATATAGATTTGAATTATCTGGCAGGCTATGCAAACGAAAATGCCGGTAACGTAGAGCTGGCGAAAAAGTATTACCAGCAAGTGCTGCACTTGGATCCGAATAACTATGAATCCAACCTAGCCTTAGGGCTCATTCATCTGGGTGCTTTTTTAACTGCACCCGATAATTACGATGCACAATCCGCCGCGCAGGATCACCTTTTGAAAGCGAATGAGATTAAACCTTATGAAATCAATGCCCTCAAATCATTAGCTCTCTTCTATGAAAAGGCTGAAGACGAGACGCAGCTGGATCGCGTCAACCTCTTGTTGAATCAACTTACGAATTAAATTAAAAACATAAAAGCGATATGAATTTAAGAAAATCAATATTACTAGTAGGATTGCTATTTGCGACGGGTTCTACTGCAGTTTTTGCCCAGTCAGGTAAGCTGCGTAAAGCGAAATCAGCAATCGTTAAATTCGAGGAGCTGAAAGCCGCCGGGACGGCAGAGCTGGGAATGTCCAGTCTAACTGAGGCCCAAGAAGCGATTGATGATGCTATTGAGCATGATAAAACAAAGGACAATCCAGAGACCTGGACGTACTATGCTTTAGTGTATGCTAACCTCGCCAATTTAGACGGTGGAGAAGAAGCCGCTGTGAAAGCGACTGAAGCCATTGAAAAAGCGAAAGAATTAGATACGGAAGAAAAAAACAGCGAAAACATTCACGTCGCGGGTCAGACCCTGGGTCAGTATCAATTCAATAAAGGGGTGGCTGCTTGGGATAAACAAGACTATAAAACAGCGTACGATGATTTCTCCACCGCATTAAAATACCTTCCTGGAGATACGACACTGACGTTTTATTCTGGTTTAGCCGCTGTACAAAATCAGGAGTACGATAAGGCCATTGAGAAATATGAAGAATTAGTGCCTGTCAAAGAATATTCCAGCCATAAGACCATTATGGTAGATTTGCCGAAGCTCTATCTGTCTAAAGGCGACACCACCGCTGCTATTACTGCTGCGGCTAATGCAGCCGAAGCTTATCCGGACGATAATGCCGCGGTGCAACAGAATATCGAGTTGAATTTGATTACCGGAAACGAAGGTAAGATTGTCTCGGATATTGAAGCACAGGTTGCGAAGGATCCTGAGAATAAAAGTTTACACTATTACTTAGGCTTGGCATATGGTGCCGCTGGAGAGCCAGATAAAGCCTTAGCTGCTTATGAAAAAGCCATAGCTATCGATCCGGATTACGTCGAAGCGAACACCAATGCTGCTGTGGTGATCATGAATGCCGGTAGAGATAAATTAATGGCATTGAATGACGATAAGAGCATCTCTGGAGAGGATTACAACAAGCAAGTGGAAGATATTAAAACAGAGATTTCTCGCGCTGTACCTTACTTAGAGAAGGCTGCTGCATTGGATAGTGGAAATGCCGATGCACTTCGTAACTTGAAAAACTATTACGATTTCATGAATGACGAGGCTAAATCTGCAGAGATCCAAGCACAAATCGAAGCATTAAACTAAATTGTTGCGTACCAACGCAGCAGATAGTACAAGGTGAGGTCTCTATTGGAGACCTCATTTTTTTATGAGGCATTGTCTTTGACTGATCTGGGTGAATAAGGAGGATGCTCCTGCTGTCAACTTTAGTCTTACTACAGCACGCAATATAGAGGGGAAAACATGCTTCAAAAACAGGGTGGGCATGGCGCCCCTAGGAGGACGGCGTTCCCGAAAGTTTAGCGTAACCAATAATGCGCACATGAACTGAGGAGTCAGCACCACTCCCCTGGCCTACCTGGCGCTAACCCAGGCCTACGTCCAATATCATCATAATGGTGAATCCCAAAACAAAACCTAATATGGGAATGTCGGAGTGCTCTTCCTGTTGGGTTTCCGGAATGACTTCCTCAATAACTACAAATACCATTGCCCCAGCAGCAAAAGCCAAAGCATAGGGAAGAATCGGCATAAAAAAACCAACAGCTGCTGCGCCCAATACGGCAAAAATAGGTTCCACGACAGCGGAAAGTTGACCATACTGAAAACTCTTCCAACGCGAGAGTCCCATTCTTCGTAACGGCATCGCCACTGCCACTCCTTCTGGGAAATTTTGAAGACCAATTCCGATGGCTAATAGTACCGCACCGGTGATGCTGGCCTCAGGTGCATACGTCGCGGCTCCACCGAATAAGACCCCGACGGCAAGTCCTTCAGGGATATTATGAAGGGCAATGGCGATGGTCAACAAGGTCGTCCGACGCAATGAAGACTTAGGCCCTTCTGTTTTAAGAAAATTCAAATGCAGGTGCGGCATGAGTTTGTCCAAGCCGAAAATAAAGAGCGCTCCGCCTAAAAAGCCAATCGCTGAGGGGAGTACGCGCTCAAACCCCTCACCTGGTGTCATTTCAATAGCCGGTGCTAATAGAGACCAAAAACTCGCTGCGATCATTACACCGCCTGTAAACCCCAACATGCCGTTAAGGAGCCTTTTGTTGGCGGCTTTGAATAGAAATACACTTGCTGCTCCTAATGCCGTTAATCCCCAGGTGAACAAGCCGGCTAATAGTGCGGCAGTTACATGGTGTTTCTGGCTTAAGTATTCAATGATGGTATCAAACATGCACAGTTTGGAATTTTACTCAAAGTAACGAAAGTTTTCAAAAAATGACAACGAAAGATCCACTCATTTAAATTCCGGTCCCAACTGGGGCGATTCCCTCGGACATATGAACCACTATGATCGGGCGTGCGGTGCATAAAAAATCCCCACGGGCTGTAGTGGGGATTTCGTTGCTGAGCCTAGAGGTACAGATGACTAGCTTAAGTGTGCCCGCAACATCCAGGCTGTTTTCTCGTGTTGCGCCAAAATCCCTACCAAGAAGTCTTCTGTCCCGGCATCGTTATGCTCATCGGCACGTTTCAGATCCTCTCGGATATGG
Organism: Candidatus Sphingobacterium stercorigallinarum; assembly: GCA_019115805.1. Classification (GTDB taxonomy): domain Bacteria; phylum Bacteroidota; class Bacteroidia; order Sphingobacteriales; family Sphingobacteriaceae; genus Sphingobacterium; species Sphingobacterium stercorigallinarum. The sequence continues at coordinate 13,575 of DXCW01000047.1, read as the reverse complement.
ATGATCAGGCTTTCAAAATCTGATAAAAGCTCTTTGATAAAGCCCTGGCTGTCATTTTTCTTGTATTTTGTTTCACTTAAGCGCGTGAAGTCTAAAAATTCTTTCATCGATCCCACTGCGTAATGTCCAATCGCTCGTATACGTTCAGCCACTTCGTCAATCAGTTCCGCTAATGCGCTATATATTTCTTCGAAGAAAATATGTTGGGCGTGGAAATCAGGCCCCACTACATTCCAATGTGCGTTTCTGACTTTAGTATACAGTACGTTTTCGTCGGCCAGAAGCTGGTTTAATATTTCCGCTACGACTTTGGTGTCTTTTTCCTTAATTCCAATATTTGTTTTCATGTTGTCTATTAATTTTTGTTGTATGTCAATTATTTCTCTTACTATATTAATACACGCTGGCCTGATTTAGTTTTTTTAAAGTTGTATTTTCCAGTTTCAGGTTACAGGCGCTTAAAAAGTCTTCTAAATGCGCCGGCTTCGTTGCGCTTGCAATCGGCGCGGTGATGTCAGGTTGCGCCATTAGCCACGCGAGCGCAAGGGAGGCCGCACTACAGTTGAGCTCCTTCGCGGTTCGTGTCAGTGCAGTAACAATTTGTTTTCCGCGAGCGTTCCAGTATCGTTTTTGAATACCTTCCCCCCTGGCTGATGCTGCAAAGTCGTGTTCTGACTGGTATTTCCCCGAGAGAAAACCACTGGCTAATGCATAATAGGGAACCACGCCCATTTGATACCTTTCCACTAAATCACGGTATTCTTGTTCGTAGGTTTTACGGTCGTATAGATTGTACTCTGGCTGTAAAGACCCGTATGCAGGCAAATCCAACTCACGGGCAACTTCCATACTCTCGGTTAATCGTTCTGGAGAAATGTTTGATACGCCGATATACCTGATCTTGCCTTCACCAATGAGCTGTTGATAAGCACGTAATGTATCTTCAGGAGCGGTTACCAAATCGTCGTAATGCGTTTGATATAAATCAATATAATCGGTTTGCAATCGGCGCAATGAATTTTCGACTTCTTGGAGAATATACGTTCCTTGTGTATTGGGTTTGCTGTGATAACCGAACCGCCCGCCCACCTTCGTCATTAATATGACTTGACTTCTATTTTTGCGCGATTTGAACCAATCGCCCAAAATGATTTCCGACTCACCACCTTGATTTCCTTCCACCCAATGCGAATAGTTGTTTGACGTGTCGATACTATTGAAACCCAAGTCAATAAACTGATCCAAAATGGCAAATGAATCGGACGGATTCAGTGTCCATCCAAATACGTTTCCACCGAAAACTATGGGGGATACGCTTAGTGAGGTCCTGCCCAGCAGTCGATATTGTTGATTCATATTCACGGATGCGTTTATCTCTAATAATACGAATTAAAACATGTTATTTCACGATAAAAAAAGCATTTTTTTGTCAAAATATTCCGAGATATAGATCTCGGAAATACACCGTAGATTTTGTATTTTTGCGGCTGGTACGCCATCGAATATGCCATCAGAATTCACTTTTCTTCACCGGTTTGAATCGCCGCTCGAGGGGATTTCAGAGCCCGAACGTTTTAATTTTCCGTTTTCTTACAGCCCTCACCCTTTGAGTCAGGCAGCTGTTGAGCAAACCCAAGCCTATTTGATGCGCCAATCGGATTTTATACATCCCTTCGGTTTAAACGATGACGAAGAGCGGGCTATCGGTAAGATGTTCGGTGTTCTTGTGGTCAAAGACCAACAGGGTGAGTTGGGTTTCCTGGCCGCCGTATCGGGGAAATTGGCTGGGGCAAATCACCATCGCTATTTCGTTCCCCCGGTTTTCGATATGCTCAAGCCTGGTGATTTCTTTCTTCAAGAAGAGGCGAAAATCAACAGCATTAACCACCGCCTGGAACAGCTGAGTGAATCGGAGGAGCTGCAACGACAAAAAGCGCAGCTTTCGGAGATAAAAAATCAGGCAATAAAACAGCTTGAGGAAATGCGCGTGCGTCACAAAGCGAATAAAAAGCAAAGAAAAATCACACGTACCGAGCAGCAAGCTCTTCTTAACCCCGTGGAATACCAAGCGCTGCTGGATGATTTGATTAAGCAAAGCTATCATGATCAACATCAATACGATGTACTTAAAGCCAAGTGCAGCGCTGCGATCAGCGCGGTAGAGGAACCGCTCCAAAGACTACTGGATGAAATAAGTGCATTGCGAGATGAGCGGAGAGCGCGGTCCGCGCGGCTGCAAAACTTGCTGTTCGAACAATATAAATTTTTGAACGCTTCCGGCGAGGAGTGCTCGCTTTTGGAATTATTTAACGCAGTGGGAAAGGAACTTCCGCCGGCAGGTGCTGGGGAATGTGCCGCCCCGAAACTCTTACAATATGCTTACCAAAATGGATGGAAGCCCATTTGCATGGCCGAGTTTTGGTGGGGGCGCCCACCTGGATCGGAAGTCAGGAAGCACGGTTATTTTTATCCGGCATGCAAAGGTAAATGCGAGCCGATTCTGGCCCATATGCTGAAGGGCCTGTCTGTGGATCCAAATCCGATGTTGGTCAACCCGGCTGCCGACAAGGAGTTGCCTGTAGTCTATCAAGACGAAGCGATCATTGTAGTCAATAAACCTGCAGAATTTTTAACCGTCCCCGGTATTCACATTCAGGATAGTGTTCAGCATCGAATCATGCAGCTATTCCCGGAGTTGGATAGTCCATGGATAGTCCATCGATTAGATATGTCGACTTCAGGCTTATTGGTGTTAGCCAAAACTAAAGAAGCCCATGAACATTTACAACGGCAGTTCGCTTCTCAGCGCGTGTATAAACGTTATACGGCGCTATTGCAAGGCATCGTAGAGGTTTCTGAGGGGGAGATCAATCTACCACTTCGCGTGGACTTGGATGATCGGCCTCGGCAAATCGTATGCGCGGAGTTTGGACGTCCAGCGCGTACGCGATTTCAGGTGCTCGATCGAAGCAATGGACGAACGAGGGTTCATTTTTATCCCATCACCGGAAGGACGCATCAGCTGCGTGTTCATGCCGCTCATGCGCTGGGCTTAAACACGCCAATGGTTGGTGATGATTTGTATGGGCAACCGGCTGATCGATTGCATTTACATGCCGGTAAGCTGGGATTCCTCCATCCCCTCACCCAAAAGAAAATGGAATTTGAAATAAGCGATCCATTTTAAAAATAAATTTATGAACTTTAGTGGTATACTACTGTTGTAAAACCATGGAAGTTCTCAAACAAGCTTACCAGCACCCGCTGTTAACAACCACTGACCTAGACTTAATTTTCGCTGCCCATGAACGCGTGGACCTTTCCAAAGGGGATTATATTTTAGAGAAAGGCCAAACGCTTCAAACTTACGCTATTTTAGAAGAGGGGTTGATACGGAGTTTCCTGTATGACTATGAAGGCAACGAGATGACCACGGGGTTTATCAGCAAAGGCGAAGTGGTGATCGAAACTGCTTCGTTCTTCCAACGTATACCCACTCAGGAATACTTGCAATGCATTACGAACTGCACGGTGTGGTCGATCGGTTATCAACAGTTCCAACAACTGTTTCATCAGATCCCTGCCTTTCGAGAATGGGGACGTGCTTGGTTAGCTTATGAATTGTTTTTGAGTAAGAAAAGAGCGACCGAGATGATCACCGATCCAGCGAAACAACGCTATCTCCATCTCTTAGAAGAACGTCCTGAGGTGGTGCAACAAGCTCCTTTAAAATACATTGCTACTTATTTAGGGATTACTGACACTTCGCTGAGCCGCATTCGTAAAGAAATCGCTTGCGATCGTCGCTAATGCTATTTAGCTTTTTTTAACGCTGTTTTGAGCCTTTTTTGGAGATTTTTTCAGTAAATTGACCCTATGAAAATATTGGCTTTTGCAGCAAGCAACAGTGCGAACTCCATTAACAAGATGTTTGTGGAAAGTGTGAGCAAATACTATAAAGAAATCGAAGACGAAATTGTCGTTTTGGATCTAAATGATTTTCAGATGCCCGTTTTTTCTAAAGAGATTGAAAAAGACCAGGGCATTCCTGAATTAGCCACGCGTTTTGCGCAGCATGTGGATTGGGCGGACTTGGTGCTGATCTCTTACGCTGAAAACAACGGGAATTACAACGCCTGCTATAAGAACATCGTGGATTGGGTTTCCCGGATCCCTGGGCGGAAAATATTTCAAGATAAAGCCGTTTTTTTACTTTCTACGAGCGATGGCGGACGTGGGGCTAAAAGCGTTCTGGAGATTGCTGAATCCCGGATGCCTGGAGACGGGGCAAGTGTATTGGATACTTTTTCTCTCCCTGAATTTTCTAAGAATTTTCAACAGGGTAAAGGGATCATTACACCGGCTTTACGAAGTCAGCTGGAATCAAAAGTACGAAATACCAAAAAACGGATGGCCGAGCGGCTGTCGGTGTAAATAATAACTTAGTAAACAATTTATATTATGGCAAAGAAAGTATTATTACTTGTTGGAGATTACGTAGAGGATTACGAAGCAATGGTTCCTTTCCAAGCGATGGGTGCAGTAGGAATAACTGTCGATGCGATTGCCCCGGACCGTAAGAACGGGGATGTAGTACCTACCGCAGTCCACGATTTCACAGGTGATCAGACGTATAAAGAATTACGTGGACACAACTTTGCAATCAATAAGGACTTTGACGCGGTTAATCCGGATGACTACGATGGTCTATATATTGCAGGCGGACGATCCGCTGAATACATTCGCTTGAACGAACGCGTATTGGAAATTACGAAAGCATTTTTTGATAAAGACAAGCCCGTAGCGGCGATTTGTCATGGGATTCAGGTGCTGACTGCAGCTAAAGTATTAAAGGGACGGACCCTTACGGCCTACGTGGCGGTGGGCCCGGACATTGAACTCGCGGGCGGTACCTGGAAGAATATTCCCGCGGATCAAGCCGTAGTGGATGGCAATTTGGTGACCTCGCCTGCCTGGCCTGGACATCAAGAAATCCTGAAGGAATTCTATAAACTTTTGGGAGTGAAAATTTCTTTATAATGGTGAGAAAGAAGAAAAAGATTTGGTGGGTTGCGGCGGGTTTGATCGTCATTTTGTGCTACTTTATATACGAAGCGTATACCCAACCTGGTATTGAAGATTTACCGGGAGACTTTAAAGAGGTTGCTTTCGTACGCAACGAAAACAATAAAGGTGGAATTATTCGGATTTACGCCGTATCGGTAGGCGATCCGGCCAATGCGCAATATGATGCTTGTGCCGATATGTTCCCAGTCAATGACTACGGTAGCGTGACTAGAGTTTATTTTTTTGATAGCAACAAACCCTTTCCGACGGAATTGCAGCTCCAAGAGCCTCATTACGACACCAGTCGTTATGAGGCGATCAGCATACAAAGTCGCCGTGGTTTTAAAGAATAGGCGCTGGTGCTAGCGTTTGTCTAGCCAAGGTATCTGTTCGCTTAACCGATGGCGAGCGGTTGATAATTAAATCCGGTTGTATCCGAAAGGATTGATCGGATTTAGTTATTTCATAACAAATAATTATCAATAAAAACATAGCGCTCGAGCATCTTTGCGCAAAGAAAACGTAGATGGGACATAAATTCATACCGAGAGATATCAGTTGGCTAAGCTTCAATGGTCGGGTCTTGCAGGAAGCAGCTGATCCGAGCGTTCCTTTACCGCTTCGTATTAAATTTCTAGGCATATTTTCCAATAATCTGGATGAGTTTTTCCGAGTCCGCGTCGCTGCGTTGAAACGAGCGGCTGAGATCGATAGTCATGAACTGCACGATTATTTTTACCAAGCTCCTTCTTCTATTTTGAGTAAAATTACCGAGCTGGTGATTAAACAACAACGCGAGTTTGATCGAATATGGAACCAGGTTCAGCGAGAAATGGCTAAGGAAAAAGTGTACATCAAGTCGGCTGATCAATTAAAGCCAAAGCAACTCAAGTTTGTCAAGGACTATTTTGATCGAGAGGTTGAAACGAATATCATACCCCTGATCGTTGATGAGGACAAGCCTATGCCCTACTTGCGTGATAAAAGCCTGTATTTAGGAATAGCCATGCAAAAAGCAGGGGCTGCATCAGATCGGAAATATGCGCTGATTGAACTCCCGTCTCGGAATTTGGGGCGGTTCGTCATCTTGCCCTCCCCTAAACATCAAAAACACATTATTCTAGTCGAGGATATCGTAAAAGTAAATCTACCTTATATCTTCTCGTATTTCGGCTTTGATGAATTTGTTGCACACACATTTAAGGTAACTAAAGATGCGGAATTTGACATCGACAACGATGTGAATACATCACTGGCCGAGAAAATTAGTAAGGGGGTTAAAAATCGCCGAAAGGGAAAACCCACTCGTTTTGTTTTCGATCAGAAGATGGACGCCGATTTACTTGAACTGTTGATAAAAAAATTGCAGTTGAGTAGTAAGGATAGCATCATACCGGGGCAACGCATTCATAATTTCAAACATTTTATGGATTTCCCAGATGTATTCCGCTCCTATCATCAACCGGAAGAACGTAGTGCATTTGAGCATCCTGAATTTCGGGGGAGCACTCGAGTGACCGATGTGGTGTTGAAACGGGACGTGCTGTTGTCGTTTCCTTATCACGAGTTTCGTCCATTGATTGACCTGCTGAGAGAGGCAGCTATGGATCCGGACGTACGATCTATAAAAATCACGATCTACCGAATGGCGAAAAATTCGAAGATTGCTAATGCACTGATTAATGCCGCTAGAAACGGAAAAGAAGTGACCGTAATGTTGGAGTTGAGAGCCCGTTTTGACGAAGAGCATAATTTGCAATGGAAAGACCGTTTTGAGACCGAGGGGGTCAAGGTTTTGGTGGGTATACCGCACAAAAAAGTACACGCAAAACTATGCATTATAAAAAAACGTGTCGAGAACAAAACGATTCAATATGGTTTTATCAGTACGGGTAACATTAACGAAACGACCGCGAAGCTTTACGGGGACTATTGTTTGATGACCTGCAATAAGGATATAATGGGTGGTATTAATCAGATTTTTAATGCACTACAGAAACCCAAGGCTCCGCTTGACGAATCGATTACGGATCAACGCCAGCTCATGATTTGTCCGATCAACATGCGTCAGCGAATCGACGCGTTAATCGATAGAGAAATTGCGGAAGTACAAGCTGGACGAAAAGGGCGGATTATTCTTAAGATGAATTCCTTGAGTGATCGAGAATCGATTAAGAAAATTTATCAAGCTGCAGATCATGGCGTACAAGTCGACTTAATTGTAAGAGGGATTTATTGTGCGGTAAATCAGAAACATTTTCTTAAGCCTATTCATGCCATTAGCATCGTGGATGAATTCTTAGAGCACGCTCGCGTCTTCTATTTTTATAACGGAGCGAAGGAGACGGTGTATATCTCTTCCGCTGATTTAATGACAAGAAATCTGGATCACCGCTTGGAAGCGGCCGTAGAGATACAAAGTGCCCCTTTGAAAAAAGAAATACGTGAAATGCTCGAAATCCAGCTTAGCGATAATGTGAAAGCACGTTATTTGGATAATAAACAGCGAAACCGATACGTGGACAATAACGGACAGGCTTGTCGCTCCCAAATTGCTATTCACCAGTATTTGAAGGCGATATCCTACTAAATTTTCAGAACAACTTGTTTGTTGCTAATAATGTTAGTAATTTTAATAAAATTATTAGCATATGCCAAAGTCACATTTGTCCGGAAGAGGTGCACAGTCGAACGTACGCAATATCTACCAAAGACAGCAGTATGTTCAAGAGCATATTGAAGCGATCGACGATTGGGAAAGAGAAGCTCCAAAAACCGAAACGACCATCGTATATCCGAAATCGCTAGTCAACAAGGTCAGCAGTCCAGACGTTGGCATGGCGTATTCGGCTAATCCGTATCAGGGGTGTGAACACGGTTGTATCTACTGCTATGCGCGCAATTCCCACCAGTATTGGGGTTATAGCGCAGGCCTTGATTTTGAAAGTAAAATTTTGGTCAAGGCGAATAGTGCCCGCTTATTTAAGTCATTCATAACAAAAAAAACATGGGATGGAAGCCCGATTAGTTTATCGGGGAATACGGATTGTTATCAGCCTGCTGAGCGGCGTTTTGAGTTGACGAGAAATATCTTGAAAGTGGCTTTGGAATACGGACAGCCGGTGGGATTAATAACCAAAAACAGTTTGATCCTACGTGATTTAGATCTCTTGGCGCCGCTGGCAGCAAAAGGATTGTGTCGGGTATTTCTCTCCATTAACTCCTTAAATAAAGAGACCAGAGGTAAACTGGAACCTCGAACAGCCACTGCCGAGCAACGCCTCCATACTTTAGAAAAACTGGCGGACAACGGGATTCCAGTGGGCGTGATGTGCGCACCAATTATCCCCGGATTGACCGACCATGAGATTCCAGCGGTGCTAGCCGCTGCTCGCAAAGCGGGTGCAAAATGGGCCGGCTATACCATTGTCCGTTTGAACGGAGAAATCGGAGAAATTTTCCATAAGTGGTTAGCGACCGCTTATCCAGAAAGAGCAGCTAAAATTTGGCACAGTATACAGAGCTGCCATCAGGGGAAGGTCAACGATAGTGAATTTGGTAATCGCATGCGGGGCACCGGGAAGTTGGCCGAAATGATCGGTGATCAGTTTCGGATTCACTGTAAACGTAATGGGTTGAATGTAGAGCCGTTTGACTACGACTATAGTCATTTCGGAAATCGGCGCAGCCATCAACTCAACCTTTTTGATGGTGTTAACAATTGTTAAATGTTTTGCCGCGTTTCAGTAAACGCGTTGTCCTTGGCACTGGCTTTGGGATTAACATTGCGATAACAATTTTTAAACATAAAAATACAGTTTATGAAAAGTGCAGTTAAATTGATGAGTTTACTATTCCTAGCGTTCTTCACCCTAAGCGCTTGTTCAAAAGACGACGATCCAACGGACAACGATTTGTTCGTGGGAACCTATGAGGGTGACATCAGCTACGCAAATTTCAGCGATCCGGAAAGTAACGTAGAAAATGGTCCCGGAAAAGTAACGGTGACGAAATTAGGTGGCGATAATTACTCATTTTCGTTCGATCGCGATATCCCCGGTTTGGATAATATCACCATGACTAAAGGCGACAACAATACGATATTTTTTAATGAAGACGAGATCGGCGCGATCACCATCTCAGAATCGACATTGAGCTTATCAATTTTACGAGACGGTCAGAATTGGATCGCGGACGCCAATCGCTAATACGAGATGAGTCCAAATTAATAATCACATTTGTTTTAGGATCGGTCATACAACCGGTCCTATTTTTTTGTCGTGGCTTGGAAGCTAAGCGTCGCTTTAAATCGATTGCTATTGCTGTTGTAAAGCAATTCAGCGCGTTCAGGATATAGCCAATCGAGCGCACCGAGAAATGCCTTGAAAATTGGCGTTCCTGTTTGGCTCAACAAGTAGGGATTAGCCTGATGGCTAACCTCCATCCGCAGGAGCGTGGGTCGGGCGACGAGCCGGATTTTCATTGGGCTGGCCTTCGGTGAAACGTATCCGTAATGAAGCGCATTCTGAACCAATGGAAACAGCGATAGTGCTTTAATCCGAAGCTGCTCGTGCTCGCTAAGATCGAGTTCAAAATCAGGTGTGGGAATACCGTACTGGGTTTCAATTGCTATATATTGTTGGAGCAGTGCTATTTCTTGATCTAAAGTCCACTCGCTGTCAAATTCCAACCTGCTGAACTGTATTTGTAATGCTCTTGTTTTTTCCAATAACGATGGGGAATGACCATTTGAATCCGCCAGCCGCGAGATGCGTTGCGGATCGTGCTGGATGTACTGAAAGCTCAATTGTGCAGCGCAGGCGGCTAATTGGTTGCGGAGTTCCTTAATGGCTCTTTGATTATCGGACCTGAATAACATATTAATGCTTTCCTTCCTTTTTAATTTCCAGTCCACTGACTCCCCCTGATACCACGAGTTTCATGGCGTCAGTTGCGGAAATATTTAGCTTTCTTACGCGATCTGCTGACACCACAGCAATTTGCCCAGCCACTGAATAAGCGTAGGGAAAGTAAACCATCACATGATTTTCCAATTCAAGCGCCGTCAGATCACGTTGTGTTAAAAATCCGATTCGTTTTAACCCACTGTCGTTAAATTCTACCAAGACCGGTTCGTTAAACTTTTTTGCGTCGCCTACGAAAGCTTCGGTAAAATCTCGAATAGAAGAATATAACGTATTGAATAGTGGAATCTTATTGACCGTTCGACCCAGCCAGTTTCGGATCGGATCGGTGACCAAATTGGTGAAAATAAGTCCGACTAAAGTGAGTAATATAATCACCGATAGTATACCCAACCCAGGTATATACAGCGGTTCACCCTGATCGTCCTGTAAAAAGTGCTCAGTAATGTTAAGCGCTCCGTCAACCGTGGCGACAAGCCATACGATCAAAAATATCGCTCCCGCTAACGGTACAACTACAAGCGTACCTTTGATCAGGTAGTAGAAGAATTTTTGAAACAGTTTCTTGATCATAATCTATTCGTAATAGTATATTCGTTTCACACGGTCGGACACATTGACCAATAACTCATAGGGTATGGTCTGAATGTCGGCTGCTGCCTGGTTGATATCAGGATAGACGTCTACTTCATCGCCTACCCGCACCTCTAATCCGGTGACATCTAGCATACACATGTCCATACATATCGAGCCGACTGTCGGCACGTTGCTGCCTTGAATTTGCATTTTCCCTACCCCATTTCCAAACCGGCGCGGATACCCATCTGCATAGCCGATTTTAACCGTGGCAATCTGACTATCTCTAATCAATACACCCTTTCGATCGTAGCCGACCGTTTCGCCGGATGATAATGATTTTAATTGCGTGACAGTGGTTTTTAATCGGCTGACCTGTTGCAAAGAGGGTAAACTATTGTGGAGATCGACGCCATATAGACCAATGCCTAATCGAACCATATCGAAGTGCGCGCCCGGCCAACGGGTGATCGCTGATGTATTGGCAACGTGCCGAATAAAAGCATACCCAAGTCCAGCCTCGATCCGCTCGGCCGCTTGTTTATAGCGATCAATTTGCAATGAGGTAAATTCGTCTTGCGCTGGGTCTCCCGATGCGACTAAATGAGTGAAGACTGATTTTACGGTCAACTCTTTCGCGTTTTCTAGATGCGCTAATAATTGATCCAATTCATCAGGCAGAAAACCCAGTCGATGCATACCGGTGTCCAGTTTGAGGTGTATGGGGAATCCTGTTGCCTGCTGCTCTTTTAAAAATGCCGTAAACGCCTCGAGAATCTCTAAACTATAAATCTCGGGTTCTAAGCGATGTTCCAATAGGGCTCCAAAGGTCTCCTTATCTGGACTCAGGACCATGATTGGTAAGGTTATACCGCTGTTTCTTAGGTCTACCCCCTCATCGGCAAATGCGACGGTTAAATAATCTACTTTACTGAATTGGAGGAGATTAGCGATTTCAAAACTGCCGCTTCCATAGGAAAATGCCTTCACCATCGCCATAAGTCTTACGTCTCTTCCTAACTGCGACCGGTAAACCATCAAGTTGTTAGCAATCGCATTTAGATTAATCTCCAAGACGGTTCCATGCGAGCGAGCGCTCAAACGGCTGACCACACGTTCAAACTGATAGACCCGTGCCCCTTTCACTAAAATGGTCTCATCTTGAAAGCTCATTTGGGGTAGTTCTTCCAGTAACTGAGCTGTGCCTGGAAAGGTTATTACTTCCGGCGTTTCCAGTGTGCTCAACCAGCTGTACCCTGGGCCAACCCAAATCAATCGATTTAAATGGGTACGATTGATGAGCGCCACCAATTGTTCTCCTAAGCCATCAATTTGGCTCAACCCTTCCATTTCCGAAAGAATGAGTGTTTGGCGCTTATGTTGATTTTGTTGTGCTAAAAATTCTAGTGAGACTGCCAACGAAGCGATATCGTTTGAATACGAGTCATCAATCACGGAGGTTTGATGAATCCCCTTTTTCAACTGCAAGCGCATCTCTAAAGGGCGGAGGGCACCGATGCGGTTAGAGATGGTTTCCGTCGAATAGCCTAGATGTCCCAGTACGGTAATACAAGTTAACAGATTTTCAATGGAAGCACTATCAATAAAAGGAACCTGAATGTGAAAGGTGTGCTGATTGAAGCGCAGGGTCAACCGTGTGTATGACGGACCTACTCCCTGTTGCTCGATAAGCTGCAGATCATCTGTTTCTTGTATCCCCCAAGTAATCAGTTTCACAGAAGCGGGCAAGTCATCCTTTTTTAGATATGCCGAACCAGCGATAACGGATTCGCAATGACGGAACAATAAAAGCTTCTCCTGTAATTTTTGATGGGTGCTGTCGAAATATTGATGATGCGCCGCACCGATATTGGTCAAAATGCCAATCGTTGGCTGGATCATTTCCGCTAAAGCTTTCATTTCACCGGGTTGGCTAATTCCAGCTTCAATCAAAGCCATGTCGTAGTTTTCCGATAAATGCCATAAGGAAAGTGCCACTCCCAATTGGGAGTTGTAACTTTTGGGACTTTGATACACACTACTATCCGGCGCTAACAATTGAAATAACCAGGCTTTAACAATCGATTTTCCGTTGCTTCCCGTAATGCCGATAATCGGGTATTGAAACTGATCTCTATGCGATTTCGATACCTGCTGCATGGCCAGTAAAGGGTCGGATACACGAATGACATTCACATCGTCACGACGCATTAAAACAGGAGGTATCTGGGTTACGATGAAATTCCGTACCCCTCTGTTGTAAGCGTCTGGTATAAAATCGTGCCCGTCTCTGGTGGCTTTTAGCGCGAAAAACATCGCCTGTTTGGGGTGAGTGATTTTCCGACTATCATAGACCAATTCGGTGATTGCCGTCGTCGTATCGGCAGTCCGAGATGGATTGACTTGCAATATTTCTGAAATCCGTTGAAATGAATACATTTACAGCTAAAGATATGTGACGAATTTCATCATTTTTTTTAATACTTCCTTATTTTTTCAAGATTTGTACTATGGAAGAGACGGGAAAGAAAAAGAAAGTTTATACGCCCCAACAAGCGACTCGAAAAGCAGAGTCCTATTGCGCGTATCAGGAGCGTGCCCAGCAAGAGGTGCGAGATAAATTATATGACTGGGGATTACATCATGATGATGTGGAATCCATTATAAGCTATTTGATTGAAGAGAACTACCTGAACGAGGAACGGTTCGCTACGGCTTATGTTCATGGAAAGTTTCGGATTAAAGGATGGGGAAAAGTAAAAATTAAGCAAGGACTCAAGCAAAAAAGGGTATCTCCTCCCCTGATCAAAATTGCGTTAAATCAACTGAATGCTGAAGAGTATACGGCTAAGTTGATTGAGATTTTAGAGAAAAAAAACCGATTGATTCGAGAAAATGATCCATTTAAAAGACGGAATAAGCTTTTTCAGTATGCGCTGGGACGCGGATTCGAAAATCAATTGATTTTAGAGGCGCTGACTGACAATGACTTCACTTTTTAATCGAA
>DXCW01000046.1 GCA_019115805.1 Candidatus Sphingobacterium stercorigallinarum | reverse complement strand
CGTCGAGACTATAGGCATTCACTTTCTCGAGCGCCTGGAAAAACAGGTGCTCTCCATTTCCTGGGCAAGCCATTTTAGTGGAGGCAATGGGTCCAAAACCGATTTCTTTCCCCGTCAACTTGACTGTACTGTTGAACGCGTTACATCCGCCTCTACCGTGTACACGATTCGTATCCTCATCAAAAACAAGTGTGGGTTTACCGTTCGGGAAAAGAGCGTCTAATTCCTCCTGATTTCCAGAGAGGTAATCCAATTCCCAAGTGCCTACAAGCGCCTGCGCATCATCAGCTGGCCTATACCGAGCGAGCGCTTTATTTCCTTGGAAAAAACTCAACACGCCGGATGAAAGCTCATACCGCTCCGCATTCGCAAACGTTGCTATTAATGCCCGATCAGTCTCCATATCTTCGCAAGCCATCAACGTGGTAATTCCAGGTTCGAAACGGATCCCCCCTTCACCTTTTAATACGTATTTACCATTTAAGGTGTTACACCCACCAGTCGCGACATACCGTGTGTCCTCCGTTAAAAACTTTAAGAAGGGCATTTTTCTATTTAGTTCACCACTGACAGCCTTCCCATCCAATTCGATCAGTTGCCAATTCTGACTGGTGATTTCCGAAAACTGCGCCACCGCCGCAGTATGCTTCCGCCCAGCGCAGCTCAACGCTGTTAACAACAATGCCACAAAGGCAAGAATAAAACCTTGTTTCATATTTCTCCTATTTTATTGTTTAAAGATACGTGATTCCAAAACGTATTGCTACATCGGCTGTAATTTTACTGCAGCGATCGGCTATAAAATGTTCATTTTATATTTTGTCTATAGAAAAACTAAACATTATATAGAAATCCGCTCAGATCACATCGATATTTGGTTTTTGCGCTCGTATTTTTACCTCCTTTTACTTATGTTTGTACGTAATTAAGAATTAATCTAAAAAACAGATTGGACAACTTAATCCTGAACATTCTCACGCCATTAATCATTTTTGCGTTCATTGCATTATTTACGCTATTTGCCGTCTATGCTGAACGGAAAATAGCTGGTTTTGTACAGGACCGACTGGGACCAATGGAAACGGGGAAATTTGGGCTTTTGCAGACTTTCGCAGATATACTCAAGCTGCTTCAAAAAGAATTCATATCGCCACGCGCCGCCGATCGCCTACTTTTTGCGCTTGCGCCAATTGTCATTTTTGTAGCTGTTTTTATAGGATACAGTGTAATGCCCTGGTCTCCTGGGCTTATTCCAGCACAAACACACACCGGACTTTTCTTCATTATGGCTGTCGTTTCTATTGACGCAATTGGAATTTTGATGGCCGGATGGGGATCCAACAACAAGTACTCGTTATTAGGAGCGATACGAGCCATTTCACAGATGATTTCATACGAAATCCCAATCGGTTTATCATTGATTGCAGCAGTGATGATCAGCCAAACACTTGACCTTAGTTTAATCGCGACCAACCAGGGAATCGAAGCGCAAACCGACATTTTCTTCTTAGGAATCTGGCAAGTCAATGAGATTGGTGGTTTTTTAGCTTGGAATATTTTTCAAGCGCCGCATTTACTCATCGCTTACGTGATTTTTTTTATCGCATCCTTAGCCGAGTGTAACCGTGCGCCATTCGACATCCCAGAAGCTGAAAGTGAACTGATTGGAGGATTTCACACGGAATATGGAGGCATTCGCTTCGCATTTATTTTTCTTGCGGAATATGCGATGATGTTTCTGGTCGCCATGCTAGGCACCGTTATTTTTTTAGGGGGCTGGAATACACCGCTTCCCAATATCGGCGGACTGCCCCTAGCCCACTGGACAAGCGGTATCATTTGGGGGATTTTCTGGACGTTGAGTAAGTCACTCTTTATCGTCGCTGTTCAAATCTGGATTCGTTGGACGCTCCCCCGATTTCGAGCCGATCAATTAATGGCACTGTGTTGGAAAGTACTCATTCCACTAGCTTTTGTGACAATGGCCATTTCAGGATTGTGGAGAATTTTAGTAATGATTTAAACAATGATGTTAAAAACGACGTTAAAGGGACTAACAACAGCAATTAAGGGACTTCGCCTCACGGTGAGCCATCTTTTCCGTGCCCGTAAGCAACGTCAATCAGTTGATATTAAACAAGCAAAGTATTTTGATCAACAAGAAGGAGTAGCAACTGTACAGTACCCTAAGGTCCAAATGCCTATACCGGAGGTTGCCAGATATCAATTGGATGTAGAAATTGACGATTGTATCGTCTGTGATTTGTGTGCTAAAGCATGCCCTGTAGATTGCATTGATATCCAAGCTATAAAATCTCCTCAGGCCATAGGCCACACCTCGGACGGATCTGTGAAACGTTTATATGCCGCTAAGTTCGATATCGACATGGCGAAATGCATGTATTGTGGTCTTTGCACCGTAGTCTGCCCTACCGAATGCATCATTATGACGGATCAATACGACCGAACAAGTTCAAATTTAGCCGATCTAACGTATTCGTTTTCGGACTTAAATGAGCAACAAATACTTCAACGTAAAGCAGAATGGACCCAATTTCAAGCTGAAAAGGAGGCGGCTAAGAGTAAACGATGATCGATATTGTATTTTACGTATTCGCAATCTTCACCATTGGCTCTGCATTGGCAGTGGTTAGCCTAAGAAACACAGCGAAAGCCCTTTTTCTATTCTTTTTTGTATTGTTTGGGATGGCCGGCTTGTTCATTTTTGCGCTGGCTGACTTCGTCGCCATCACGCAAATCATGGTATACGTCGGTGGTGTTCTGATTCTAATGATCTTCGCCTTTATGCTATCCAACAAAGAATTATTAGCATCTATACAGGATAATTCATCACGCTTATTTACCCTACCTAACTGGCAGTCTTTGATAGTCGTCCTCGGTTTTTTTCTACTATTAAGCTTTGCCATAACCGACTGGCTCGCTACCACACCGAACTGGATATCGGCAAACCAAAAGACGCAGGCCATTCTGCAACCTACTGACAACAACATCGAGCAACTGGGTTTTCGATTCATGACCAAGTATCTGCTGCCCTTCGAGGTAATTTCTATATTTTTATTAGCCGCGTTAATTGGAGCCGCCCATCTTTCCAGAAAGGAGGTCGAGGATTGATTACATTAACACATTTTTTGCTGGTCTCTGCTGCATTATTCTGTATCGGAATGTATGCGATTATCGCAAAAAGAAATGCGATCATGATTCTGGTAGGTATAGAATTTATTATTAACGCTGCCATTTTGAACCTCGTCGCGTTCAGCCGCTACGATCGAGCAGAATATGGGGGACAAATCTTTGCACTCTTTGCCATCGTATTGGCTGCGGCAGCGGTTGCAGTCGGATTGGCGATCATTCTATCGGTCTATCGCAAACACCAAACTATTAATCCAGATAAAATCACTGATTTAAGAGATTAATGAACGTCAATTTTCACATATCGCCCGAACTGGGCAGCCTATTGGTTGTGTTATTGCCATTTGCAGGGTTCCTGTATCAATTGATCGCTGGAAAACAGGCGAGATCGGGTTTGATTCCTAGTTTAGCGATGTTGGTCAGTGGACTGATCAGTGTGGCATTTGTTTTTCCCGCAATCTGGAATAAAACACCATTTTCCGTTGAACTCGAATGGTTCACGATCGGTCAGTATTCACTAGGATTCGGATTGCATCTCAATAATCTTTCCGTGCTCATGCAATTGGTCGTGTGTTTAATTGCTCTGCCCGTACATTTCTATTCCAAACACTACATGAAAAACGATCCCGGTATTCATCGGTATTGGACGTTTTTGTCTCTTTTCTGTACAGCCATGCTCGGACTGACGATTGCGAGTAACCTGTTTATGATGTACGTTTTTTGGGAGCTCATCGGTTTTGCATCGTATTTATTGATCGGATTTTGGTTTGACCGCCCCGCGGCCGTTCAAGCCAATAAAAAAGCCTTTATCATCAACCGGATCGGGGATTTAGGGTTTTTACTGGGCATTGCCGCTGTGTTCACCACATACGGTTCGTTGAACCTCCTCGACCTTTTCGGGCCAGACGGTTTAGTGAGGGGCACCAGTCCACTTTCCGAGGGTTGGGCTACTTTTACAGGATGCTGTTTCCTGCTTGCTGCGATGGCCAAATCTGCCCAATTTCCGTTACACGTTTGGCTACCCGATGCAATGGAAGGACCTACATCCGTTTCTTCATTGATTCACGCAGCCACCATGGTTGCCGCTGGTGTGTTTCTATTGAGCTCTATATTTCCTATTTTCAATCAGACCGTGTTACTGCTCACGGCAATTATCGGTTGTTTCACTGCCTTGATCGCCGCATTATTCGCATTAACGCAACACGACATAAAAAAAATCCTTGCCTTTTCCACGGTATCCCAATTGGGGTACATGATCGCCTCAATCGGTATGGGGGCTTGGGATGCTGCCATGTTTCACTTGACAACACATGCATTTTTCAAATGTTTGCTGTTCTTGGGTGCTGGCGCAATCATTCATGAGCTGGCCCATTTTAAAAGCAACAGCGGTCTAAACTTTGACCCGCAGAACATCCAATTCATGGGCGGGCTACGACGCTTTATGCCTAAAACATTTCTCTTAATGACCGTTGCCGCGTTAGCACTGGCTGGTTTCCCACTCACATCCGGATTTCTATCAAAAGATGCTATTTTAGTGCACAGTTTCCAATGGGCACAACAAGCGGGCGGAGGAACACTTCTTATTCCCCTCACTTTAAGTGTAGTAGGTGTATTAACCGCTTTTTATATTGGACGGATGATCATCAAAGTTTTCATGGGTCGGTTTCATTTTCAAAAAGAGACGGAGCAAACACCTATTCAAGAGGCGACAAGTGGAATGCTGTTACCCATGGGATTTCTAGCTCTTGGTAGTTTGGCCATTGGTTTTTCACTACATCCGCTCTCCTATCACCAAGCATATATTTTAACAGGGCTTTCGGCCGCTACGATTGCTACAGAATCCTCCCTGATCCCCATTGTTTTACCGATCATCCTTACTTTAAGTGCGGCGGCGGGGTGGTGGTTGGGCTGGTATTGGTACATTCGACAGCGCTATCCCTTCTCTGAGTCGAACAAGTGGATCGCGTGGTCCGCTAACCAGGGATATCTAAATCAAGCGTATGAACGTGCAATTACGAACAGCACGTTAAGGTTGAGCACGTTCACATATTGGATCGACCGAAATTTAGTCGACGGATTGGTCCACTTAAGCGTCTGGTTCACCCGGCAATTGGCCTTTACGTCGGCTTGGATTGACCGATATTTGGTAGACGGCTTAGTGAATACGACGGCCGCCCTAGCCTATCAAATCGGTCATCTGTTACGTGGGGTCCAAAATGGAAGGTTACAAAATTATTTAGGGTTTGCCTTCACTATACTATTAATCGGAATCGTTTATTTGATTTTTAAATAAAATGGGTGTATTATCCTTATTGATATTTCTACCGTTACTGGCCATCGTAGTCATATTACTGACACCTGGAAGAGGCGCTCATACGCTGAAATATACGGCGCTAACGACAACGTTAATCCAATTCTTGATTGCAGGCTATCTGCTGTTAAATTACCAAACGGGTACCCCAAGTAATTTCGCGGATATCTCCGGCTATCAATACGTCGAGCAACTATCCTGGATACGACTGGACCTAGGGACCTTAGGCCTTTTGGAAATCGATTATTTCATAGGTGTGGATGGCATCTCGCTGCCTTTATTGGCGTTAAGTGCATTGGTCATCCTGATGGCCATTGGTGCATCATGGAATGTGACAAAAAGCCGAAAAGGCTATTTCGCTTTGCTGATGTTGCTGAATCTCGCGGTCATGGGGATATTTAGCGCACTGGATTTTTTTCTTTTCTACATCTTTTACGAAGTCATGCTATTCCCCTTATATTTCCTGATTGGGATATGGGGAGGAGCCCGTCGGGAGTATGCAGCTATCAAATTTTTTATTTATACGTTACTGGGCTCCGTATTCATGCTTCTGATCATTGTAGGCTTATATTTCTCGGTGCAAAACCCCTACACCGGAGGCCATACATTCAACATGCTTTATATGATGAATCCGGAAAATTACGTTCCGGGATCTTTCTTTGACTGGGTAGGCAACTCCTATCAGGTTTTCGGCATTCCGGCACGTATGATTGGGTTTATCGTGTTATTCATAGCCTTTGCGATTAAGATTCCAGTTGTTCCGCTTCATACTTGGCTACCCGACGCACACGTCGAGGCGCCTACTCCAGTATCGATCATCCTAGCCGGAATCCTTTTGAAGATTGGGGGATACGGCATCATTCGTATCTGTATAGGAATATTCCCAGACTCCATGGCTGCTGCAAATTGGTGGCTTGGCTTAATCGGAGTAGTTTCCATCGTATATGGGGCATTAAATGCACTTGCTCAATCTGATCTGAAGAGAATGATTGCCTACTCTTCTGTATCTCATATGGGATTTGTGTTGTTGGGAATAGCTTCGCTCACCGCCGAAGGCCTATCCGGTGCACTTTTCCAAATGGTGAGTCACGGGTTCCTTTCGGCTGCTTTATTCTTCTTAGTCGGCGTGCTATACGACCGGGTCCACGATCGGTACATTTACAATTTTAGGGGGCTAGCTAATCTCATGCCGCAGTACACCGCGTATATCGCTATCGCATTCTTTGCCTCATTGGGATTGCCTGGATTTTCGGCATTTATCGGCGAAGCCTTTGTCATCATTGGGGCCTTTAACGCTGAAACTCTCCAAACCGGCATTCCCAGGTGGATGGCTATTTTTGGATCGTTGGGTATTCTATTAAGTGCCGTTTACTTTTTATGGACCTTGCAACGTATGTTTTTCGGCACCACGCGCCTGAAAGGTGGAGACCGTTGGGGGTCGGCCTTGTCGGATCTTTCTCCGCGCGAGAAACTGGTACTCACACCCGCGTTAGGATTAGCGCTTTTGCTGGGCGTATTTCCTTCGCTATTATTTAACATGATGAATGGAACTGTCCTTAATCTATTGGATCTGATTTCGCCTTTTATATTCGGTTAAAGATATGGAGGAATTCGTTACAACTATTTCAACCCGCATTGATGAAATCTTGAATTCTATCCCACTGCTAAAGGTAGAGCTGGCACTGGCAATAGGGTTTCTGTTTACCCTTTTCAGTAGTTTGCTATTTGACAGGTTTTTTAAGCACGCATCCTTCGTGGTTAGTTGCTTGGGCATTCTCACTGCGTTCGTTGTGCTGCTTGGACAATATGGAATTACTGCCACTGGATTCTCGGGCTTACTTCTCATCGATTCTCTCGCTTTCTATAGCCGAGGGATCATCCTATTCACCCTACTGGTTGCCAACGTATTTCTTTGGCAGGAAATAGTGGATTTAAAAAAAGAAAAAAGAGCGGGCGACCTGTACAGCGTGTTGATGGCCTCGGGCGTGGGTTTGTTAGTCTTAACCGTTACAACACACTGGCTATTGGCCTTCATCGCTATTGAAATGGTGTCCATCTGTTCCTACATCATGGTCGGGTATTTTTCAGCGAATAACAAACAAGCCGAGGCGGCAGTAAAATACGCACTTTTCGGTTCTGCGTGTTCGGCTGTAATGTTGTATGGACTTTCTCTGATTTACGGGTTTACCGGAAACTTGGACTTCGCACAACAAAGCCATCTCCAAGGATTGATGACCGCACCGAACGCCATGTTGAGCATTTCATTTTTATTTGTGTTTACCGGTATCGGATTCAAACTTAGCTTCGTTCCTTTTCATCTTTGGGCCCCGGACGTCTATCAAGGCGCACCAACTTCCGTAACGACATATTTGGCCACCGTACCAAAGGTAGCCGCAATTATCCTTTTCGCTAGGTTATACGCGTCCTGGTCGTCTACCGGATTCTATTTCAGCGAACTAACCTATTACTTTCTTTGTGTTGTCGCTATACTCACCATGTTAGTCGGGAATTTAGTTGCTTTACGCCAGACGGACTTGAAACGTATGATGGCGTATTCCTCAGTGGGTCATACGGGCTTTTTGTTAATGGCACTGATAGGTTATGGGAAAGGACAACAGGATGTATTGTTGTTCTACATCTTGATGTACAGTCTTATGAACTTAGCTGCTTTTGCTTTTATCGCCGTGTTAGAAAAAGCCTACGGTGATACCAATTTGGAAACCTATCGTGGTAAAGGCTTTCTGCTCCCTGTCCTTTTTACCTGTTTTTCAATTACAGGAATATCGCTTATAGGCTTACCTCCCACAGCGGGATTTGTAGCAAAATTACTGGTTTTCTCTGACGTATTTGGGGGGTATCAAAATAGTAGCGATCCTGCACTACTTTGGCTATTGATTGTAGGCGCACTGACTTCTGTAATTTCATTGTTCTATTATTTCAAGATTCCGTTATACGCCTTCCTAAGAACGAAACGATCGCCAGAAAAAGAACAGAATCGTCCCGTATTAAGTATCCTGTACGTTATCGGAATCGGGTTGACTATTCTCCTGCTCGTATTTGGCTTGTTCCCTTCTTTGGCTTGGGCAATCCTGAGCTAATAATAAGCAAAACCGCCATATTCTGTATATCGTGATTTTATTCGCTGGGGTCTCAATATCGTTCCGAATTCTATATATTTGCGTATGATTAGTCAGACGGCAAATTCCATTTTTCAGCGTGCGATAGAAGAATATCATCGTTACGACGATATTGATCATCCTATAAATAACCCCTATGATCCCGAAAGTCTTGATCACTTATTGTATTTAAAATGTTGGATCGACACCGCTCAATGGCATATGGAAGACGTCATACGCGATCCGAAAATTGAGCCGGAAAAAGGTTTATATTGGAAACGCCGCATCGATCGTCAGAATCAAATACGTACCGATACAGTAGAATTTATTGACAGCTATTTTTTAGATCAGTTCGCGGAGATCCGTGCGGATGAGGACGCCAGTATAAACACAGAGAGCCCTGCTTGGGCGATTGACCGGTTGTCGATTTTGGCGCTTAAGATTTATCATATGGAGGAAGAGACGCGCAGAACCGATGTGTCAGAGGAACACATCAAGAGTTGTCAAGATAAATTAGCAATTCTGGTTGAGCAGCGAAAAGATCTTTCTCATAGCATTGATGATTTACTAACGGACATACAAGAAGGGAAAAAATACATGAAAATCTATAAACAGATGAAAATGTATAACGATCCGACCCTTAATCCGGTACTCTATCGCGGGCAACAATAGTCTGAGTTATGGAACGTATCTTGGTGACTCGATTCTCTGCAATGGGTGATGTGGCAATGGTCGCTTCCGTGATTACGGAATTCCAAGAACAACATCAAGAAACCGAGATTATTATGGTTTCGCGACCGTTTTTCAAGCCTTTTTTCGATCAAATTCCGCGCGTAATTTTTCACCCATTTGATCCCAAAACGTCCCACAGCGGGGTGTTCGGCTTGTTTAAACTGTTTAGGGAATTAAGGAGCTATCGCAGTGACCGACTTGCCGACTTACACTATAATCTTCGCAGTCGCATATTAAGCTTTTTCTTCCGCATCTCCGGAATTCAAATCGCTACCATCGACAAAGGGCGAAAAGAAAAGCGCGCGCTCACGCGTCAGCGTAATAAAGTGCTTCGCCCCCTAAGACATACCACTGAACGGTATGCCGATGTCCTACGTAAATTGGGCTACACCTTATCTTTATCGCATCAGTTACGCCCTCAATTCCGGCTGATCCCGGCGGGTATGGCGTCGATTTTGGCAACAAAGGAAAAGAAAGTGGGGGTTGCGCCTTTCGCTCAGCACCCCTATAAAGTACTCCCCGCGGCTAAAATGGAAGAAGTCCTTCAAGCGCTCGCTGCATCCGGTATACGTGTTTTATTATTCGGAGGGGGAACGTACGAACGAAAAATGGCCGAAAAGTGGGCGCGAGATATCCCAGGCGTTACGTCTTTAATAGGCAGGCACACCTTACGCGAGGAATTAGACATTATCGCACATTTAGATCTCATGGTGAGTATGGATAGCTCAGGAATGCATATGGCTTCGTTAATGGGCGTTCCGTGCATTTCGGTTTGGGGAGCCACTCATCCGTACGCCGGTTTTTTAGGCTATGGGCAAAAACTGGAGGACTGTGTGCAAATCGATCATCCTATGCGTCCAAGCTCGATCTACGGAAATAAATCTTGTCTGTGCGATGGAGTTGAAGCGATTGCACGTATCGAAAGCCAAGTGATCATTAAAAATATACAGGAAAAATTGAACATCGCGTAGCGAATGTGTTACATTTACCCGTTTAGCCAATAAGAGCCTACAGGAGCGATACACTTATCTCCTGTAATCACAACAAAAGGAGAAGCAAATAGCATATGGATAAAATCTGTTTCTTGGTCTGCCAATACGGACCTGAGGTTAACGGTGGAGCCGAATACCATTGTAAAATGTTAGCCGAACGTGTAGTAGATACCTATCAAGTCGACGTGATTACTACAAAGATTGTAAACTACAATACGTTCGAGCCCTTTTATACCAATGCGGTAGATTACCAGAACGGTGTTAGAGTATTGCGTTTCGATACCCAAGAACTCAATCATAGGCAATATGAAAAACAGAGAAAAAAAGCGAAATTCAGCAGAAAAATAAGACGGACGCTTTACCGACTCGGTCTGTTAAAACCACTGTCTTCGATATTTCCAACGTGGAGCCTTGGTTTACAGCATGAACGGGCGATGTTGGAAAATCATGGGTTTTACTCGCCCGCGTCATATGCCTACCTCCGAGACCATCAACAGGAGTATAAAGCGATTATTATTTTCTCTTATCTATATCCGCATGCAATTTTTGGATCAGAAATTGCCCCTGAAAAAACTATTCTTATCCCTACGTTACATGAAGAAAGTGAAGCTTTTCGATCGATTCAAACTCATCAGTTCACCAAAGTAAAGCATATCGCATTTAACACCGAAGAAGAAAAAGATTTAGCTAGCCGCATTTTTGGGAAACATATGGCACCGCACAGTGTCTTAGCGGTCGGGGTAGAAACCGAGTTTGACCAAGTTGTGTCCTTTTCCAATGTACAGACAAAGTATCACATTCCATCTACCAATTATATCCATTTTTTTGGCAGAATTTGCGAATCTAAAATTGGAAAACTGATTCCTTGGTTTATTTCCTACAAAGCGAAATTTCCCAGTGATCTCAAGCTGGTCTTGACCGGCCGATCGTTTCAGGATAAAGTCACCCATCCCGACGTGATCTATACAGGATTTGTGAGTGATGAAGAAAAAATCACACTGATAAAGAATGCTTTTCTTGTGGTAAATCCCTCTAAAAACGAAAGCCTATCTTTATTGTTATTAGAGGCCATGAATTTAGGAAAAACCGTACTGGTTAACGGACAGTCTGAAGTCATGAAAGGCCATGCCATACGCAGCGACTTAGCAGCCGAGTACTATTTAGGCGAAAAAGACTTCCATCGTAAAATTCACAAATACGTTTCGCATCCGGATGCATTGCAAGACAACGCCCGTCGCGCCAAAAATTATGTAGAATCTCATTATCATTGGCGGACAATTCTCGGCAAACTGAAATCGTTAATCGCTCAGACAGGACGCCCCCGTCACTAGGAGATCACTTTGCGTGCTGCTCCGGACTAAAGCACCTGAGCGTATCCATCTATGCAGGTCGACTGTCCGCTCCGATATAGGGCATCAATGACCTGTTGGTGTTCCTCCTCGTGTGCCCTAGAGGCCAGTGGATGAAAAATATGAAATTGCACACAGCAAAGCTTAATTTTCTTACGTCGGACTCCGGTGTTGACCAAGCGAATCGTGAACTCCTCATCCTCATGCCCCCAACCCTGTAATGCATTGTTATAACCGTTTACCGCGATGAAGTCACTTTTCCAATACGCTAAATTACATCCTTTGACATCTCCTCCCTTCGCTTCCCGTTTGGTCATCACCCACGAAAGAAACGGCCACCTTAGGGTATTAAAACGATGCTGAACACCTTTCGAGAAGGCGTGTAATGCTATATTTCCACTTTCGAAAAGCTCCTTTATATAGCTTTCGCCGACATGCCCCCTAGTCCCACGAACAAAACAGCCTTTTTCAGCGACACGTAGATGATCTTGAATAAAATACCTGTCTAAGATTACATCGCCATCTATTTGTACGATATAATCCGTTTCTGCTTGAGCAATAGCCTTATTCCGAATTTCCGCTAATCTAAAGCCTGTATCTTCATGCCAAATGTGCTTTATGGGCAACCGATACAACTCCATATAACGGCCAATCACTTCCCGGGTTTCTTCCGTAGAGCCGTCATCGGCAATAAGTACTTCCGCAGGCAGAACAGATTGTCGCATCACGCTCTTCAAGCATAGATTCAAAGCTTCTGGCCAATTGTATGTAGAAATTAAAAGCGAACAGTTTTTTA
>DXCW01000045.1 GCA_019115805.1 Candidatus Sphingobacterium stercorigallinarum | reverse complement strand
TGGAAAGAAATGAAAGTAGGCTCGGACCGGCTGCGTCTATTGAGAAGACCGAGCGAGATCGGGTGATTACACTTTTAAAATCTCCGCGATTTCAGAAAAGCCATTCTCGGCAGCTACGTCCGATGCGGATTGTCCTAAATCATTTTCAATGTGTATATCTGCACCGCTTTCCAATAAGATGATGATCATTTCGATGTTTCCCTGCTGGGCCGCTAGGTGAAGCGGAGAAATATTGGAAGATTGCAGCACATTGACCATTGCACCAGCTTCAATCAGCATCTTGGCGATGGTATCCTGACCGTTGCTTAATGCAGAATGAAGCGGAAATACGTGATAGCCGTTTTGTGAGGAGGCATTGGGGTTTGCATGATGGCGAAGTAGAATCCGTACAATATCCTCGTGGCCAAAATGCGTCGCGATACCGAGAGGGAAGAAGCCGTGGCTGGAGAGCTCGTTAATAATATCCGGTTTTTGTTCGACCATATGTTGAACTTGCTGAGTCAGTCCGGCAGCACAACATTCATGTATGGTGATGCTCTTGGTGTATTTAAGCAGCACCTCTACAATTTTTGATTTTTGGTAGTAACAAGCGAGCAATAAAGGGGAAATTTCGTGGCTGGTCGCTTCACTAATCAGCTCGGGATTGCGATTTAGGAGTGCATCTAGTTCTTGATGATTTCCTGTCTCGATATACTCTTCCAATACGGTTAAACTCATAGCACTTTTGATTCCTCCTACGAATTAAGTAAAAAAATATATAAAAATCATGCTGTCAGTTAAAATTTACGCGTTCTCAAACGGAAAATGAGGGAGATTAGCTTTCGACCGTTTCATTGCGGTTATCGCTAACTTCTTCTTTACCTTCTTCGATTAATTCGTTTACCTCTTCCACTTCTTCACCTTCTAGTTCCTTGACCTCACTCTCTTGTTCTTGGGATTGGGTGTTGATATGAAAGGTACAACCAATGGGGAAATGGTCCGACCCGACACTGGGATAAGTGAATAGTTTATCGATGAAGATACTCGGGCTGTGGAACAACAAGTCTAATGGCACTCTGAAAAACCAATACTTCGCATGGAACGTCGATAAGATGCCTCGTCCGATACGGGCATCAATCAGTTCACTGGTTTTCTTGAATAAGATGGACGCCTTTGCCCAGGCTACATTGTTGAAATCGCCGGTGACCACGACCGGCATGCTGGTGTTTTTGACCCGCTTGGCCACGCTCAGTAAGTCGCCGTCGCGTTCTTTGGAATTGGCCTCCTCGGTGGGGCTTGGTGGCGGCGGATGTACACCAAAAAATAGGAACCGATGTCCTTTCTGGGTTTCCAGTTCGGCCTCTATGCTTGGAATATCATCTGCAACAAAGTAGTGGGTTTTTATCCGAACCACTTTTAGTTTGGTGTAGAAGTGCATTCCATAAGTGTTCTCGAGCGTAATTTTTTCGCAATGTGGGTAGTCTTTTTCTAAAACCCGCATCGCCTTTTCCCAGTCACCGTTGCTTTCCATCGTAATGAAAATATCGGGCTGTTCTTCTTGAATGAGTGTGATGAATCGATGATGCGATTTATTGAATTGATAGACATTGCAAGAAATGATTTTTATTTTCTCGGAAACCTCTCCTCGTCGCCCCGGCTTTGTTGTTTTCCAGAATTTGGTATACCGCATTAGGATGTAGACGTGGTAAACGATCAAGACTGCTTGAGTGGCTTGAAACCACCAAAGTAAGGGAAAGCTTTGTACGAAGAAAAAACTAAATGTGAATACCAGTACTTGTAGCGCAAGTAGCTGTAGTTTTATAAATTCCGGAACACGGAAGAACCAATGTTGGTTCTGTATAAACGGCAGTAGACTCAGCATAATGAGCAGTCCGGATACGATGGATAGGGCAATTCCCATAAAATGTTGTATTCATTTGGCGGAAGGTATTCGCTTGCGCAATCCGTTCGCTTTCATGTGTTAATTAAACCAATTACTCTCTTACTAAGGACCTAAACATACAACATCAGCATAAAAAAAGCAATACTAAATTCGTGTACGTCCTAAAAATAATCAGAGTAGTAGCGCGCCTATTGCGATCTCGTTGCTCTATTTAATATGCCGGATTCGAACGCGAGCGGTGTAAGCAGGATGTAGCATGGATGCGCTGGGGAATAACGGAATGTGTTCTAAGAACGTCGTTGTAGGTTTGTCGCTACAAATTGGTGGTTTATAGGTGTTTGTGTGATTGTTTCCTTTGTGTCTGTCGGACTTATTTTTACATTTGTACAGCCCTGTCAGGGTATGTTTTTCATAGGTAGATGAAGGGTCGGATGCGCATTATCCGGCCCTTTTTTGGTTTTGATCATATCATGTCTCGCATACAGCAAAGGTTTCCTACCTTTGTATTATGAAGAAACGGAGAATCGTCGTTGCCATTACTGGCGCCTCGGGCGCGATTTACGCGAAGGTATTACTAGATAGGCTCACGCAAATAAAAGACCAGATTGATCAGGTGGGACTTGTGATGTCGGATAATGCTAAAGACGTATGGCGCTTCGAACTCGATGAGACGAGTTATTCGGATTACCCCTTTCCAGTATACAAAAAAGACGATTTTATGGCACCCTTTGCTTCGGGGTCTGCCAAGTTTGATACCATGATCGTGGTGCCTTGTTCTATGGGGACAATGGCGCGTATCGCTCAGGGGATCTCTTCGGATCTTACCACGCGCGCGGCAGACGTGATTCTCAAAGAACGTCGCCGATTGATTTTGATCACTCGGGAAACTCCGTTAAGTCACATTCATATTCAAAATATGTTATCGTTGACGCAGGCCGGTGCGGTGATCTGTCCGGCGTCACCCTCATTCTATAGTAAGCCGCAAAACTTCGAGCAACTTGCCGCTACGGTGATTGATCGCGCCTTGGACATTGCTGGCTTTGATCTGGATACCTATCGGTGGGGACAGTAGGTTTTTGTCTTTTTTGTCATCGTATTCCATCTGAATTTGTACATTTGTACCTTAATGGAACAGCTGTCGCAATCTTCAAATGAGGATTTTTTTATGTTTAGGATGGTTTTTAAGAATGCCCATTTATCAAAACCCGTCCTGATGAAGCGTTGTT
>DXCW01000044.1 GCA_019115805.1 Candidatus Sphingobacterium stercorigallinarum | reverse complement strand
GATCATTTTTTCGCTTCAGCAGTTCCTCGTAATCCTCATCCGTATAGCCGGTATACCGGTTACCGGTTGCGCGCACAAAAGCCTCATCATTGAGTAATGCGGCATCATAGCCATTGGTAATAAAATCGGTTCGGACCGTTAAATCAGACGTTGCAAAATTATTGCTGTAACTAATCGACATCTTACCCGCTTTTCCTTTTTTGGTGGTGACCAGCATGACACCAAATGCTCCTCTGGCACCATAAATTGCGGCAGCTGACGCATCTTTTAATACCGATATCGACTCAATGTCCCTGGGGTTGATATTGTTAATATTTCCGGGCACACCATCGATCAATACCAAAGGCGACGCATTCGCCGAATTGATGGAAGCAAATCCGCGAATATTGATTTTTCCTTCCCCTCCAGGTCGTCCATTGGTGAAATTAATATTTAAATTCGGAACAGCTCCCTGTAGTGCTTGCGCCGCATTTGCGACAGGCCGGTCCTCTAAGACTTCGGGACCTACCTGAGCAACAGCACCTGTCAAATTCACACGCTTCTGCCGGCCATAACCTACCACAACAACCTCATCTACGGCCTGTTGCGACACCTCTAAAGTAATTTGAATTTGAGGTCCGGTTATAGACACGGTTTGAGTAACGTAACCGACCATCGTGATGCGAAGTTCCTCTCCGGACTGTCCGGATATTTCAAATTCCCCCTGGTCATTCGAGGAGGTCCCCGCCCCGCTTACCAGATTTGAAACGGATGCTCCGGCCACCGGATTCCCCTCTTGATCCGTGATTTTCCCGCTGACGGTATTCTGGGCCCAAACCGTGATGTGGGCAGCATTTTCCGTGATAGGCGCCCCATAGGCTCCCGTCCAGCAGAGAACAGAGAAACCCATTAAAATAGGCACAAAAACAAAAGTTTTCTTCATGGTTTTGATTAGATTAATTAGATGCAAATAAAGGCTCTTTAATATTGGCTAAGTATTATTTTTTGATTAAAAATTGGTTAGGTTAGATAGCCAATTAACATGAATATAACATAAAGGGAATGCATTTGTTTTCCGCGGGGGTAAAAAAAAGTCCCATTAGGTTCGACCTAATGGGACGTCAGTTAAACTGCAATTAAGCGATTACCAACCCGTATTCTGACCGAGCTCAGGATTGCGATCAATCTGAGGTTGCGGCACCGGCCACAGGTAATTTTTAGGCGTCTCAAAATTGCGATTCCATTGTACAACGATAAAGCCGTCCGCACTTTTCCGATAATCCGAACTGGCCAACTCGGGGAACCAAGACGCTTTGACGCCTTCGATATCTGCCCCCAAGCGCTCGCCTTCTTTCCAGCGGCGTACGTCGAAATAACGTTGCCCCTCTAGAACCAATTCAATACGTCGTTCTCTGCGAATTTCAGTCCGAAGATCCATTCCATGTTCTGCCAAAAACGCAAGATCCATATGTTTCATTCCCACGCGATCCCGAAGCAAGTTAATGGAAATATCCAAATCGTGCTGGGAAAGCGTTCCCTGTTCCATTTTCGCCTCAGCATAAGTGAGTAAGACCTCCGCGTAGCGAATATGATGGATGTCATTATCATCACGTTTATAATTAGGAACAGCGGTCGGCTCCACGTATTTTTTATAATAATAACCCGTTGTAGTAACTGAACCGCGCCCATCTTGCGTAAACTTCGGTCTCATAAATACGTTGGGATCCGGGTTCTCCGCGACTGGCCGGCCGTCATAACGTCCTCCCCACTGGTCTCCTGGAGTTAAAATCGTTTGCGTGAGTCGAGGGTCTCTGTTTTTAAACACATCCTCATAGTTGGCATCCTGGTAAAGAGGAGATTTGTCGATTGGCAAGCCATCTATACATAAATAGGCATCAACCAAAGAACGTGTCGGCACAAAGCGCGCAAATTGATCAGGCACCTGTATCTCACGGCTCAGGTTGTGCATAATGACGTCCATCTTGTGCAAGCGCGCAAAAATAGTCTCTTGATTTCTTCCTTCTGCCAGCTTGCCGTTTCTGGTGAAAAACTGATAATAGGAATCATCGGGATTTCCCGTTGAAAACAGGGAGTATACCCCCATATCCATCACGGCCTTTGCCGCTTCTTCGGCTACCTGATAACGGCCGTGCGCTAAAGCAATCCTGGCTTTTAAAGCTAATGCGGCACCTTTATTCATGCGACCTAGATCATCACCAGAAGGAATGCCTTCGGGAAGGATGGCTGCCGCTTCATCCAATTCCTTCAACAAAAAATCGACCACCTCTTCTTGAGAATTCCGCGGTCCATATACTTGAGGATCGTCGATATCCAAAGGAACAGTCACTAAGGGTACGTCGCCAAAAAAGGACGTCAGAAAGCTATAACCTAGCGCACGAATAACCCGTACCTCGGCGGCCAATCGTTCATTCGCGCCGGGTTCCACTTCGGTCGCTTCTGTATATTTTTGCAAAAACACATTACACTCACGAATGTCTCTGTACATATTTCTCCATTCGACATCGACCGTTGGTTGGGTGACCGGAAACACACCCGACCCGATATCTTTATATTGATTTGTTGTCGGCCACATGGTATTTTCCCCCATGTTTTCCATATCAACAATGTTCTTCGCCTTCACCCGAGAATATATACCGGTGACGGCCATCTCTAGTTGTTCTTGCGTATTCCAGTAGGTATCATCGACAATCTCATCCTGCGGCACACGATCCAAAAAATCACTACAACTGCTCAGCCCCAATGTCCCGATCAACAGCAATGCGGCCGCAAGTTTTGTCTTATTATATTGTGAAAATTTCATGTTATAAACTATTTAAGATTAAAATTCAGACCGACGACGAAGGTTTTCGTCTGCGGATAATATCCTCCTGTATTTCCTGCAGGTATCTCCGGGTCGTAACCGTAATAAAAGTCGGTACTGGTGAACAAATTATCGGCTGAAGCGAAAACACGTAACCCCGATACCCGTAAACGTTCAGTCAGCGTTTCAGGGAAAGTATATCCCAATTGAACGTTTTTCAAACGAAGGTAAGAGGCATCTTCGATCCACTTCGAAGAAAGACGTGTATTGTGCGTCCGCATATACACCAATCTAGGATAAGAAGCATCGGTATTCTCTGGTGTCCACCGATCTAAATGCACATCCTGTGGCATCGCACTGTTATTAATAAACGGGTGTCTTGCCGCTCCCCCTAAAAAGCCATCGGCTTTTCCTACTCCTTGAAGGAAGAAACTAAAATCGAAACCTTTGTAGGCCAAATCACCTCTAAATCCATAGGTATATCGAGGAATGTCACTCCCTAAAATTACACGATCATTTTGAACAGTAATCGCTGTGGCTTCTGGGTCTGCTGGTTTATAAATAAGGTCTCCCGGTGCCACAAAATCACCCGACTGGTACGGGAATTTCGGCACATAGTTGCCGTCTACCAAATCAAAATCACTTTCTTGAGCGATACGATCCGCAACGAATCCGTAAAAGGCATCCAACGGATAGCCCTCTAAGCGCACGCGATCACCTAAATTGGTCGCGTAATTTTCCAACCTGGTTACTTTATTCCGTACATCAGAGAGGTTAAAATTCGCTGAGTATCTGAAATCACCGGCTTGATCACGCCAACCTAAGACCAACTCCCAACCTTTATTTTGTACCTCACCCGAATTTTGTGCAGGATAACCCGTACCTACGCCAATAACATCGGGTAGTGGTGGATTCAAGATGATGTCCTTGGTGTTGTTAATGAAGTACTCTCCGGTAACACTCAAACGGTTATTCAAGAATGTCATATCTAGTCCCACGTTT
>DXCW01000007.1 GCA_019115805.1 Candidatus Sphingobacterium stercorigallinarum | reverse complement strand
ATGTGCGTATGGTAAGACCGTTCGGCGCCATTGGTGATAATGGTGGAAGCGCCCCCCAAATCCAGCACCTTGTTTCGATTCACGTTGATGTTCCCACTAAATCCCAGATCCCAATTCTCGTTGCGAACGAGTCGCGCGTCAAGTTGCAAGTCGAACCCTTTGTTCTCCACTTTACTGTGGGGCAAATTGGTAAGAATAGTGGTTGCTCCAGATACCGCGGAAATGGGTTGATTAAACAAGAGGTTGGTCGACTGACTCAGATAGAAATTCGTCATCAGCGACACTCTCCGGTTCCACATCGTCAGATCCAGACCCGCATTATATTGCGAGGTGATCTCCCAGCCCAATCCGGTATCCTTGAGATCTAGAGGATAATAGGCCGTTTCTACTTGATCACCAATGATGACACCCGTCGGGCTGCTGTAACTGGTAATGGTGGCGTAGTCCCCTATATTATTATTGCCACTGCGTCCCCAGCTTGCTCTAAGTTTCATACTGGACGCCCGACCTAGCCAATCTTCATAAAAAGACTCATTGGAAATCGTCCAGCCCGCTGACAACGAAGGAAACACGCCCCACTTATTGGACGCCCCAAAACGTGAAGAAGCATCTGTGCGTAAGGTAGCCGATAAAAAATACTTGGAGTCGAAATCATAATTTACGCGACTAAAATACGATTGCAATGTAGTGATGCGTTTAAACGCATTCTGAAGCACAAAGTTCGACGGATCCCCGCCTTTGTCTGTAATCTCACCGATGGCATCGTTTTGAAAACCTCTGGCGCGTACCGCTATGTAGTCGATATCAGTCCGTTGTGCAGAATACCCCAATAAGGCGCTCAAGTTATGCTTGTCTTGAAAACTTTTATTATAATGTAGGGTGGCCTCGACTAATTTATCAATTTCACTGCGGGTGTTGGCATCGGCATAAGCCGCATTTTTTGCATTATCGGAAAACGGAGGATTGTTGCCATTAGCGATGCTGGTTGGACGATAGTAATCGTACTTTTCATCGTAGGTAGACAGGCCACCATTCAATTTCAAATGAAGGCCATCAATGATGCGAAAATCTGCAAAAGCATTGTACAAGCCGCGTTTTCCCTTCCGGTTATTTTTAATATTCGACAAATAAGCTAAGGGGTTTTCGGGATTTTGAATCCCATACTGATCAGCGGATAACTGCCCCATATTGAACTGGGCATAGCTTCCATCTTCATTGTACGCCGGTAGCGTGGGGAGATAAATGAGCGCCGACATCGAAGGGCTCCTGTCGTATCGTCCTGTCGTTACTTCCCGATTGTCATTATACGTGAAAGAAACATTTGCACCCACCGTCAACCGATCATTGACCCGCGTATCCACATTAGTTCTAAAATTAAACCGCTGTTGTCCGGTATGCAACATAATACCCTGCTGGTCTTGATAACTACCACTCAGGAAGTAGCGTGTTTTTTCGGTGCCGCCGTAGACCGAGAGGTTGTAGCGCTGAAACGGTGCAGCACGGTACACCTCATCTTGCCAATCGGTATTGTATTTGGCGGGCTTAGCCTGACCCGTTGAAAAGTCATAATATTCTTCGGGAATAGTGACCGATCCGGCGTTACCAACACGAGAGACCCGCGTGGCATTATCGTCGTGAATCATGTCATCGGTCCACGCGTTGCCTTGCCCAGTGATTAAATCACGGTAGGAGTTGTTTCGCCCGTCGATTAACAAGTCAATAAACTGGTCGGCATCCAATACATCCACTTTCTTCGAAAGCTCACCGAAACCAGCAAGCACTTCGTAATCGACGTTACTGCTTCCCTTTTTTCCTCTTTTGGTGGTAATCATGACCACACCACCAGCTGCACGTGACCCGTAGATGGCCGCCGAGGCCGCATCCTTCAGTACATCGATACTCTCGATATCATTGGGATTGATGTTTAAATTATTTCCCGCTGGATAACCATCAATGACATACAAGGGATCGGACCCTGCGTTAATGGAGCCCATTCCTCTGACCCTCATTTTCGCCCCGTCATAGGGCGCACCTGAGGTTTGCATAATTTGAACACCGGCTACTTTACCGACCATACCCTGCGAAAGATTGGGCGCACTTAAATTCAGTTCCTCCGCCTGAACGCTAGAAATAGCACCCGTGACATCAGACTTTCTCACCTGCTGGTAACCAATCGAGACCAGCACCTCTTCAATTTGTTGATGCGCTTGCGCTAAGACAATTTCATTATCCGACAGCGAGGCGATGGCTAGACTGACGGTGGTATAGCCCAGATAGTTCACTTGAAGGGTATCCTTCAGGTTTCCTGAAATCGTAAATGTACCATTCTGATCGGAAAGGACCGTTACCGATCTGGCGGGGATACTCACGGTAGCTCCGGCAATTGGAGCGCCTTGTTGATCGATAATTCGTCCGGTAATCGCATGTTGTTGTGAGACAATCGGGTTCACCTCAATAGCGGGTGCCCAGATTGGGGTTTTAGCAGATAAGGTTCCAGTAGACAGTCCAAACAGCAGCCAGAATACCTTCTTCGAGTTGATTTGCATATACGTTATAGCACTTAGTTTGTGGTGCCGCAAAACTAGGATACACGTCTTAAGCAAACATTCAGAAACTGTGAACTAATTGTTAAATATAGGAAATGATAGAAAATAGAATGACGATGGGAAGAATCCGTTTTAAATCCAGGCAGAATTTAGACACCAAAAGCCGGCAGCTTAGCCCAAACTGATCGGCTGAGTGCTTTGAGAAGAACAAAGACAAGCCGCAGTCCGCGCCCTACTCGATGTGTTCGCACTGGTAGCCTAAGGTCATCATGTAGTTGACGATAGCATTGATTTCGACAGGCAATTGATGTGTCTCTACTCGAAGAATACGCTCTTCGTCAGTCAAATCAAAGTTCACTTTATAGTGGGGATACGCCCCATGCAATGAGCTGGCCAACTGGCTTGCATCTTGATCTTGGAATACATTGGTCCGGAAAATTCGAACTGTTTTCATAATCTTAACTTTTTTCAGGATACACTTATTATTTTGGTGACGCCGACTATCGGCACCACCTTTCACGCTCTTTACGGATTGTCTATCATATCAATGAGCCAACCTTTTACCAGTTTTCTTCGTTTCGCCATCGCCTCTTGAAAAGCCTCGAGGTCAGTGAAAAGAACCTGTCTAGAGATAAAAGGAAAAATAACCAGCCCAAGTACCGATAATATAAACTGAACCGGTTCGATCTTGGGGTTTCTTTCTCTTAGCTCCTGGACCAGTAGGGAATCTTTTAAAATCGTATTGACCTGGATCTTCTCCCGAAACGCAGCCGGGTTCGCTTTTATTTCCCCCAAGACAAACAGTGGCAAGTCCGGATGATCTAATAATAGATCGAAATAATTCGAAATCAGCAAGTCCAGCTTACCCTCCAAAGACAGTGTCGCGTCGTCTGAAATCGGGAGGATAGCACTGAAAAGAAGTTCCATCTTTTCAGTCATGATCAGCGCAAATAACTTCTCCTTGCTTCGAAAGTAATAGTTCAATAAGGCGAGATTAATCCCCGCCTTTTCAGCAATATCGCGAGTACGTGTCCCTGCATATCCCTTTTGAATAAACAGATCACGCGCCGCAGCGATAATTTTCTCTTCGGTACTCGTTTCTTGATCGGGAATTGCCTGCGTTTTTGCCATAATAATGCGTCAAAGTTTGACAAAGGTAAAGCAGAAACTCGAAACCGTCCAACTTTTTTAATCAAATGATTAAAACATTTGACAAATACCTGACACGACCGTTGGATGCTCCCCTTTTCATGCGTAGCAAGCAGCAGCTCAGCCGTCAATCCATCGGTTCATCAGATCGTCCAGCCAGCACTGCTCGGGGTGTATTTCCGAATCGTGCGCAGCATTACGTCCATTGGCGGTTGTACAGCGTATCGATTCCGAGCATTTGATTTTCTGACCCTTACGCTATTTGTAGTCACTTTGTAGTCATAGGCAACAATCCGTTTCGCGGTTTTTTCCAGGAGAAGTGCGTATGTTTGTTTGTAGCTAACAAAGCGACGTGAAGATGAATAAAACCACAGCCATACTGCTCTTTCTGTGCGGAACGATAGCCGTTTCCTGTACCCAAATCAAACAAAGCTTCGAGGACACTTTTAAAACCGATCAACCGCCTTCCTCGCTTACCGAACAGGGCGAAGAAAGCGATCCAAGAACGGCGCTTGCCGACCACGAGTCTGAATCGGACGGGAAT
Organism: Candidatus Sphingobacterium stercorigallinarum; assembly: GCA_019115805.1. Taxonomy (GTDB): domain Bacteria; phylum Bacteroidota; class Bacteroidia; order Sphingobacteriales; family Sphingobacteriaceae; genus Sphingobacterium; species Sphingobacterium stercorigallinarum. Next base: position 6,299 of record DXCW01000007.1, on the reverse strand, counting down.
CTAGCGAAACCAAATTTTCTTGCTGAGCTTGACGCTCTGCAGTCGGCCGAGCACCAGTTGCTGCAAAACGAGCTTTTTAAGGGCCATACCCCAATGGTGCATTCGAGTGTTCACTTTTACGGTGATGGTCGCGTCCATATCAATTTGCAAAATCCGGATATTCCAACCCACCTGGACAGTTACAGCTATCGCGATGGGAAATGGGGATCGCCTGAGCCGGTATCGTACAGGGATTACGATGAAATTCAAAAGGAATTATATCCTTTCGATTCCGTTAGCTTTTCCGCCGTGCATCGGTTTTATCAAGAACTACAAGAGCGGATGACAGACATTCCAGAAGTCGAGCCGGTCACCCATATCTACTATATTCCAGAAAGTAAATATAGCCCTGCAAATTGGAGAGCGTCCATCGTGTCGCCCCGGGAACGCTACTCGGCTAAAGCGGATTCAAATGGAAAAATCATGGAGTTTAAGCGCAGTTAAATCAAACTATTATGAGTAAGAAATTCTGGGTAGGTTATATTTTATTTTTCATTTTCATCTTCCCGATGATTTTTGAATATGGCCCGTATCTATCTACGGGTGAATTTGCATTTGGCCAATCCACTGCTCCCATCTGGGCAATCATCTATTTAGTCGTGGGACTATTCGCTTGGATGGGTTTTATTGTCTGGTATTACAAGAAATTCGTTAAAAGCATTTATGTAAACCTGAAGAATTCAAAAAACATCGTCCGCGAAGGTAAACTGGTGACTGCTGAAATCATGAGAAAATCGGTCGAAAAGACCTCCGAGTACGGGCAAGAAATCGAATTGGTTCTTGGGTTTAATAATTTGGTAGGAACGCCGATCTATTTATCTTATCCCATAACGGATTCTCGTCCTCAACAGCGGCGCTATGAAGTTGGGAAAACAATAAAAATGAGAATAGACCACGAACTCCGCAGCCCAATACTGATGCCCGATGGTGCAGAGGTAACGCCCGACCGCGGTTTTATACGTCCCCGATTGATTGGGTTCTATGCACTCATCTTATTTTCGGTAGGATATCTCCTCTTCTCTTACTGGTTCCAAAGCCAGGGCACCGGTTGGCGATTTCTACATTTTTGGCATCCATGGGTCACCATTCCTTTTTGGGGATTGTTTTTCGGCTGGATCCTTGTCGATTTGCTCATCGGTCGCCTATCTGGCGGTTTTGGCAGATCCTCCACTTACCTAGAAGAATTGTTAGTTTACAAAGGGAAATTGGCTCGAGCAGAAGTCTTATCTGCTGAACAAACAGGCCTGACAGTCAATGAGCAACCCCAAGTCCGCTTCAAGTTGAGGTTTACCGACGATCGCGGAGTCATGCATACGGCCAGCTTTAAAAAAATCATCAGCTTACTGAATTTACATACCGTACGAGTCGGAGAGCGGCCGATCTTATACAATCCAGAAGACCCTAGCGTCGTCATGTTTGCAGAAGAATACGTCAGTCCCTGATGCCCTCAGCACCAACACTCCCGTTAACCGTCCGGCCATGAACCCTTGTGAGCGCCTTATTAGCTGGTACATGCTGGGGTGAGTCCTGCGAAAAGCTGGACGACTTGGACTGCACAGCCGCGCGGAATATCTTTCATTTCACCATAGGAACAGCACCTGTTCCCCCGCCTCCATAATGAAGTCTTGGATCGGAAAAACAGCTTAGGCTGTTGTTGGATTTTGTTCCATCCTATCAGTCCTTCGTTAGTTTAAGCGCTACTAATCTTGGTCCAGCAAATAATTGTATCTTTATCCCTCCAGATTTTTACTGCCGGATTTAACCACGATTCGTACATGCAACTGAAAAATAGCGTTAAATTATATGTATGCGTGCTATTATCGCTAGTCGTATCTGCAGCCTACGCGCAGCCGCCTACACTTCGAGGCTTATTGGACGAAGCTTATCAGGCACGTTTACTTTCCGATTATTCCCGAAACATTACGTTGCTCAGAGCGGCCGAATCTTTAGGTGAGGGTAATCAAAGTAAAACACAATGGGCGGAACTGATCATGGAACTCACGAAGCATTATCTCGTGGAAGCGCAATACGATAGTGCGAAACACTTTGTAGCGCAAGCCCATCAACGCATTGGTACAGCAGCGCCGCCCGCAGCCCATGCATACTACCACCTCACTCAGGCGACCTACTACAACTACCTGGATATTGGCGAACTGGCTATCGAGAATGCCCAACAAGCGCTCCGAGCCATTCGCCAGGAAGAGTACCCTGCTTTGCGCGCCAGAGCAAGCTACATCCTCTACGGAGTGTATTCCACCTGGGACAATGTCGCATTATGCGAGAAATATATTCAACAAGCTATCGAAAATGCGCAACAGGCCGAAGATTACGAATTGCTAGCCAATAGCTACAACGGGAAATCCGTGGTCATGGAGTATCATTTTAAAAAAGAAGGCGACGAGGTCTACCGAGACAGTATTCCATATTTTCTTCAAAGGTCTCTGGAAACGTACCGTTTACACCCCCAGCAGGTAGCGGTCCGAACCTACGCGATTACGAATACCAATCTGGCCAATTATTTTTTCAAGTACCATACGATCCAACGGGCGGCTACTCAAGATAGCATACTGCGCTATGCGCAGGCAGCGAAAAGCGCATATGAACCCTTCGATCGGAACTACGACATTTTGGCGAACGTAAACGGGTTAATGGCCGAGGTGGCGGCTGTGAGAGGTGATTTAAAGACGGCCGAGCGCTACCTTATGGACGCCTATACACGACTGAACGCCGTCGAGTTTCCTTCCAATTACAATTTAGTGAATGTCACGCAGGGTCTGATTGACGTCTACTTGAAAAGCGGCGAGCCTGATCAAGCGATCGAACTCTACAAAAAGAAAGAGGAATACCGCCAACGGATCTTTGATGCCTCACAGGTTGAACAAGCGAATAAGTTAGAAAGTTTCTATGAGAATCAAAAGCTAAGCCTTGAGGTACGTGAAGCAGAACAATTAGCCTCTAGCAGGCGTATTCAACTCTTTTTGCTAATAGCCGTCTGCGTGTTTTTAATCGCAACACTGTGGTTCTTGCGCAATTCGTTCCGCAACAAACATAAACTTCAGCTGGAACGCAACCTGAGGCTTCGCGAGCAGCAAGAGGACCTGGAGCAGCAGAATCGCCTGCAAGCCAAGCTACAGGAAGAAGCAAAAGCACGACTCCTCTCGGAGCAGAAATTACTCAATATGCAAATGGAGCAAATGCAACGGGAATCGATGGCTGGCGCATTGCAAATCGAGCGGAAAAACCGATTACTCTTGCAACTTAGGGAGAAGTTGAAGAAGCTCGAAACCCAAGAGAATACGGGTTTTATCGACCGGATGATACGTGAAGAATTGCGTCTAGAGGAGCGCGTAGAACAATCGGTCAAAGAATTTGAAAACATTCATCCGGACTTTTTCAAGAAACTAAAAGCGCAATCCGCAGATCGCCTAACCGCACTGGAATTAAAGCATTGTGCGTATATTCACTTAAAACTATCGACAAAAGAAATAGCGACCGCATTTCATATTGAACCCAAGAGTGTACGCACCAGCAAATACCGAATCAAACAAAAATTAAATCTAGACAAGCAAGTGGATTTAGACAACTACCTGCAAGAATTGCACTAAGTCGCACTCCACACAACGCATTAATAATAAACGCATAAGTACAATCATATAAACGAAAACTCAATCTAAATACGTCAGGATGGTGGTGCAGCAGAGGCGATCAGATAAACATGCAGGCCCCTCGCCTTACCCACCAGATAATGCGTAACTTGATCAAGTTTTATAGAAATGAATACATGAATAACGTAATCAAACTGGAAGAAATTGGCCAATTTATTTTATCTATCGCACTGTTCAGCTCATTGGATTATGCTTGGTGGGTATTTCCGCTACTCCTCTTGACACCGGACATTTCGATGATCGGCTACGTATGGAATACAAAGGTCGGTGCGGTGCTGTATAATATTTTCCATCACAAACTGCTTGGAATTCTGCTCCTCATCATCGGGTTTTATGGAGAGATAAATGGGCTCAGTTTGGTTGGCATTATTATTTTCGGACATGCCGCATTCGATCGAATTTTCGGATACGGCTTGAAATTCTCCGATAATTTTAAACATACGCATTTGGGTTGGATCGGTTCAGAGAATTCGGACGGGAACTGAGTACCAAAAAGCACGAGTCCGTGATGTTAGACAACAACAATAGTTTAAGGCGTCGCCATGCTCCCTGATGACACACACATATACAACTTTATAACAACAATTTATAAACGTTTAATTTGACTTTCACTTTCATTGCACTGATTAGTTTTTTTGCCGCATTGGTTCGGTCCACACTGGGGTTTGGAGAGTCCCTAATCGCCGTCCCCTTGTTTTTACTTTTTCTACCTGCCCGCACCGCTGTGCCACTGGCTGTCATGCTGTCGGTGGTGATTGCCTTGGTCATATTGGCCCGCGATTACCGGAACGTACACTTCAGCAGCGCTAAATGGTTGGTCCTGTATGCTGTACTCGGGATTCCTGTAGGCGTCGCCATCCTGATCCATGCTCCCGGTGGGCTGATAAAAACGATACTGGCAATCTTGATCATCGCCTACGCACTATACGCACTCTATACCAGTGCGTCCGTCCGCCGAACTAACGTTCCCCGGTATGCCCTATTTCTCTGCGGCTTCACTTCCGGCGTATTAGGTGGGGCCTATGGATTGAATGGGCCACCGCTAGTGATCTACGGTAATTTACGTCAATGGAGTGCCGCCCATTTTCGAGCCACACTACAAGCGTACTTCTTACCGGTTAGCCTCATCAGTGTGCTGATCTACCGGCAACAAGGGCTGATTTCCACCCAAGTGATTGATTTATTTATACTGGCGCTGCTGCCCAGCATTCCAGCCATATTTATCGGCCGTTACCTGAATAAACGACTCCCTAAACCGCTCTTTTTCCAGTATTGTTATTGGGGATTGATTGGCATTGGCATCATACTTCTTTTGACTACGTACGGTTAAAACGATCCCCCCAAAAAAGATCACCTAGATACACAACAACTTAATTTGCAACAAATGCGGTGTCGCTCAGCGTATTCAAAAATGCAATAAGCCCCGCTCTCTCGCTTTTGGAAAGTGGAATTCGGTTGTTGTTTTCTTTGAATACCGGATCCAAGTTATGCGCGTCAATTACTCCTCGATCCATGAAAACCAGCAGCTCCTCCAGCGTTGAAAATTGTCCAAAGCTACCGTACGGGGCGGTGAAGGCAACATTCCGCAAAGAAGGAACACGAAAACGCATATAATCGTCCACGTCCCCGGTAACCCGGGCACGACCGGCCTCCTCTGGATCAGTATGGAGCGGAAATCCAATGTTTCTGAAGCTTTCATCGGTAAACAATGGACCGCTATGACAGCTGACGCATTTCTTTTGAAATACCCGGAAGCCCTCGGCTTCCAATGCAGTAAATTGTTCTCCCTGCTTCCGCATGACCCGGTCGTATTTACTGTCGGCAGAAATTAAGGTATACTCGTATTGGGCAATGCTTCGATAGATCCGATCGGCCGTAATTTCGGCGTCACCGAAAGCCAGCCGGAAGAGTTCCGGATACCGCTGATCTTGCTGCAAACGAAGGATAACCTGAGAAATACGGGCATCCATCTCTTCATGGATAACGATCGGCACCAGCACCTGCTTTTGCAAATCCAGTAGATTTCCATCCCAGTTGTAAAACCTCATGAACGCAAGATTCTGTAAAGGCGGCACATTACGCAGCCCCACCCGCCCTTCCACACCCATTGCCTGGGGATCTGGACTAGCAAAGGCGTGCTGCCGTTGATGACAGCTGGCGCAGGAAATCGTTTGGTTTCCGCTCAGCTTGTTTTCATGGAAAAGCGCCTCACCAAGCTCCACGCCATGTACAGTAGGCCAGTTATTGCTCATGTAGCGGTTTAAATCTGGGAATTCGGCCGGGATATTCAGTTTGATTTCTGGATTTTCATGCCAGCTATCGGCCCCGTCTTTCTCGCAAGACACCGCAAGTATCACAGCAGATAACGCCAGGATAATTCTTATTTTCAACAGCATGTATTTCCCCTAACGAACAGCGGCGGCCGACGGATGCGCCAGCCGCCCTGCTGTCTATTCTATACTGGTTAACGGGTTACTATAGTGATTGACTTCTTGGATTGAGAACATGCCTTGCACATCATCGCTTCCATTTCCACCGAGATTATCCACGAATCTCAACATCTGTACCGAGGAATGCTTATTTGGCGTAGCGTTA
>DXCW01000043.1 GCA_019115805.1 Candidatus Sphingobacterium stercorigallinarum | reverse complement strand
TGGTTTTGACCGCCTTGTATCCTGAAGATTCATACGTGCTGAAATAGAGTAGCGAGTCTGCGACAATACTCGGATGATACGCACCCAACCTAACGTCTGTTAATTGGGTGATGGTCTGCGAAGACCTGTGGTATCTAAAAATATCATCTTTTCCGTTTAAGTTTACCTTAAAAACCAAATCATCGTTAAGGTAAGTAGGGCGTTGGAACTCTAAATTAGACCAAGGAAGAAGGGGAGTCCAATCACCCGAGCGGAGATCAATCTCCAAAATAGTCGTGCCTTTTGGGCTGATTAAAACGGCAGCAACTCTTGTGTCATCCATGTTGAGCATAGGCTGTTGCACTTGATATTCTGCAGGAAATGTGGTGATCTTTTTCAGTTTCTTTGTTTTTTGATCCACACAGATGAGGCTAAAGACATTATTTTCATCCACCTGGACTGCATATACTTTTTCTGATTTTTTGTCCAATACAGGTGAGTAAACGCGTGATTTTTCGGTAAGCGTTCGAATATTTCCGGATTTGAGGTCTATAATCCGAATAATATTGTACGTCTGTTTTCCAAATCTCGGATCTTTCCTTATCTCATCCCAAACAATATAATCCTCGTTCAAGTGGAAGTAGGGGGTGAGTTGGTAACCCAACTCCATTATTTTTTCACTATACGTTCCGTCTGTTTTTACGATGGACGGAATGTCCTGAGGACTCGTTTTTAGAAAAAATGTCTCACCTGATTGGTGCTTTTGTGGTAGATACTGATGCCCCCAAAAAGAGGTCTGATCGGAAAATAGAAGCGTTTCTTTTTGCGCTGTATCTGGTGTAGTCCACGCCTTTTTTAATGAATCAATAGTGCGTTCAAACAAGCGCTTGCTATTCCATCCCGTTTGCGACTTTAGTGCATTATTAAAAGCGAAAGGACGCCATATATTTCGACGTGTTTCTTCCATAATGCTGCGCTTGATCGGATAGCCGAATTGATTCGTCAGATAGGTGTTCATGGCATAGCCCATCAGGTAATGACCCGCTGTAATGTCTTTGTACGATCCGAGAATATGCTTGTTGAAATCGAAGGGTTTTTCCTGCCGAAGATTAGCTTGTAGAGGGAGGAGCCAGGCATCCGATCGGCCGCGCCCACCCGAAGAAGATTCCGTTTCAATGGACACGGCATCTCCCTCAAAATACCAAGCGGGGAGCTGGATGCCGTAAAGAGCAAAGGCTAACTGCTGGAAGAACGGTCCTTGAATCTTGCCTGTCAATTTGTCAAATTGAGCGACGTGTCGAAGTTCGTGGACCATCAGATTGGGGAGCCATGTCGTATTATCACTTTCAGGACCGGGGGTGGTGAACGCCTCGACTTTCCGAGGTGCGAGCTGGGCAAATCCGTTTTGCTCGACGTGATTGCTATGCAGAATAATCGAAATCTTTTTTGGTTTTTGTCCTAAATCTTGACTCGCATAATAGATCATCGTATCCAATTGTTCGGCAAGAGAGGAAGCTGTTTTTTCAAACTCTTTTGGGAATATTAATTGAAAATTATTCGTCTGAATCTGTCTCCATTCGACGCGAGACGAAGGTTGATCAGTGTCTATTATTTGGCAAAAAACAAGAGGTGTATGTATGGTATATATGAGTAATACTATAAATCTGATTATGAAGTTTTTATGTGTTGTATATTTGTTCATTTTAGGTGTTTGCTAATAATTTTAGCTTAAATACGAGTTTTTATATAAAGTTAAGGTTATGTTTGATGTTTTAATCTATTGGTTAACAAATTACTATGAATAAATTGATCGCTGCAATTTTTGTGATAAACAACGGGTTTAGTGGCGTTTTAAGCGACCGGTAAACCTCCATGAAACCGCTCGAGTTTACGTGATGTAAATGTACAGTTATTTGTTCAAAGTAGCCAAAAAATAATAGCTGTCGACTTGGGTGGAGTGATCGTTTGATTTTAAGGGCGTCTTCTTTTTAATTCGCGCGGTTGTATTTTTCTAGTGCCCCATTGATGGCCTGTTGTCTCGGCGGTGCAGCCTCGCGTCGGACCCCCGTCTGCCGAAGAAGTCCGCTGCCTGTATTGTGGGGGGTGAGGGATTGCGAACTGCAGCAAAGAGTATAAGGAGGTGGGCGGATTGCGATCAATACGAGTTGTGTCATGTTGACAGGTATGGCTTGCCGTTGTCGGAGTATTTCCACAAGGCTTGCTAAATCGGAGAGGGCTTAAAAAAAATTATTGTATTATTAAGTTAAAAAAAACGACTTTTGCACAAACGTTTTTAAGACCGATGTAGATAGTAAAAAAAGGAGGCGTAATGGAAGAGATAGATATGCTGGTTGCGCAGGTAGAACAATTGATCGAACGTGGTGATCAAGTGGAGCTTGCCGACTACCTAAACGAACTGAATATTTCAGATGTTGAAGAGCTAATTGACGAGCTTCCCGAACATGGTCCTTTGTTTCTAGAGACACTCAGTTTAAGACGGGCCGTGAACGTCTTTCGTATCCTAGATTTCCCAACACAAGAGCGGGTGTTTAAACGTCTTTCTGCAAGTAAAATTCGAGAGCTCTTAAATGAAATGCCGCCGGATGACCGGACTTCGTTTTTTAGTGAATTGACGGGCGATGTCGTAAAGCGTTTGATCATTTTACTTACCCCCGAGGAACGTAGAGAGGCACTCTCGTTGTTGGGGTATCCGGAAGATTCTGTCGGGCGTTTGATGACCCCGGATTATATCACGGTGAAAGAGCATTGGACGATGACCCGGGTTTTGGATCACATTCGCAGATATGGGTCGGCCTCGGAAACCATTGATGTGCTTTATGTCATCGATGCAGATGGTAAATTGATCGATGACGTGCGAATCAAAGATATTCTATTAGCAGAACCCGAGAAGCGGATTGAAGACCTCATTGACAACCGCTTGATTTCTTTACGTGCTAACGATCCACAGGAAGAAGCGGTCACCATCTTTAGAATGAACAATCGTGTTGCGCTGCCGGTTGTGGATGATCAAGACATCATGTTAGGTATTGTAACCATTGATGATATTCTTTGGGTCGCCAATGAGGAATATACCGAAGATATGCAGCGTATCGGGGGTACAGAGGCGCTTGATGAACCCTATTTGGATGTTTCTATTTTTCATCTGGTGAAAAAGCGTGCCGGCTGGCTGATGGTGTTGTTCTTGGGTCAGCTATTGACGTTTAATGTGCTTAAACATTACGAATCTCAATTGTCGACGATTCTGGTGCTCTTGATGCCGGTCATTATGTCAAGTGGCGGTAACTCCGGATCTCAGGCCTCTACGTTGATTATCCAAGCGATGGCCATGGGGGAGGTTACTTTACGCGACTGGTGGATGGTCATGCGAAGAGAAATTCTGTCGGGTTTGTTGCTGGGGATTATTCTGGGAGCACTCGGTTTCTTTAGAATTGCTTTCGAAGAGGCGTTCCTGTCGGCTTATGGTGAGGTTTGGTATCTTTATGGATTTGCCATTGCGGCTTCGTTGGTCGGTGTGGTTTTATGGGGGTCGTTAGTGGGTTCTATGTTGCCCTTTATATTGCGGAGATTCGGGGCGGATCCAGCAAGTTCGTCAGCACCTTTTGTAGCGACTATTGTGGACGTGACCGGTCTGGTCATCTATTTTAGCTTCGCCACACTCATATTGCGAGATGTGCTGTTTTAATTATTCATATTGGTTCTGAGTGCATTGCAAATAAATGCAAAAAAATATTTGCAGAAGTCGGCCAAACTTCCGATAATTGCATCACCGAAAAAGGGATGTATATTCCTGAATAGCTCAGTTGGTTAGAGCATCTGACTGTTAATCAGAGGGTCGCTGGTTCGAGCCCAGCTTCAGGAGC
>DXCW01000243.1 GCA_019115805.1 Candidatus Sphingobacterium stercorigallinarum | reverse complement strand
CGGCTGGTGGGATTTCGGTACCGGTGCATTGGGCGATATGGCCTGTCACATTATGGACCCAATTTATTGGGCACTGGACTTGAAATACCCCACTAAGGTAAATGGAAGTTCGACCTTAAGCAATTTGTATTCGCCACCACACGCACAAATGGTACAATATACCTTCCCCTCTCGCCAGAAGAAAGGAAAAGTAAATATGCCTGAAGTAAAAGTATACTGGTATGACGGGGGATTGCTACCGGAGCGTCCCGAAGAACTCGCGCCCGGAGAAATGATGGGTGATGAAAACGGTGGTATCATCTTCGTGGGGAAAAAAGGAAAAATCATGACCGGATGTTACGGCATGAACCCGACGCTATTGCCGTTGACCGATATGGAACACTTCCAACAGCCGGAAGCTTGGCTCCCCCGTGTCGCCGGAGGAAACGGAGATATTTGGAACACCAATGCCCACGAACAAGATTGGATTCGTGCCGCCAAAGAAAGCCCAGAGCATCGGACTGAAGCCACTTCGCATTTCGGATTTTCCGGACCATTCAACGAGATGGTAGTGATGGGTGTACTTGCCGTCCGCTTGCAGGGACTCCACCGTGAGTTGCTTTGGGATGGACAGCAGATGCGTTTTACCAATATTGAGCCTTCTGATACGATATCGGTCGTTTCGGTGGACGAATTTAGTGTGATTGACGGGGATCCGCGATTCAACAGGCAATTTGTGGAACTGAATGCGCAACAGGCCGCCGAGGAATGGATCCAACACCGCTATCAAAACGGATTCAGTCTGCCGGATATGCCCTCAGGTTAAGGCGATGAATTGATTTTCCGAATGATTTTACTCGCTACGCACGTTGTAACTGGCAAATCTGGTGCACGTCGTGGCGAGTAATTTTAGGTTTTTTCCGCTCAAAACCTTACCTTTAATACGGTGCTCTCGCAGCACGCTAAACCTAATAACGTGAATTTACCTAATCGACATTTTTTGGCCTTACAAAAGGGTCAGGAATCCGCTCTTACTCATTATATGAAAACGCACGGTTCGGCTTTGCGTTTTTTTGCTTTTCAATTTCTACGAGACAAGGCGCTCGCCGAAGAAGTTGTGTCTGACGCTTTTGTCAAACTTTGGCAAGGACGAAGCAAGCTTAAAAGCGAGAGCAGCATACAAGCATTTTTATATATTTCCACAAAAAACGCCTGTTTAGATGAGTGTAAAAAAACGCGTCCTAAACTCGTTCACGATCCGGCGATGCTGAACGAAATCATCAGTCCGACGGACAATATACTTCACCACATGATTCATGTGGAATTGATACAACTTCTAGTGGCTCAGGTCAACCGCTTACCCGCGCAGCAGGCCGACGTATTCAAATTGACCTATTTTGAAGAGCTAGAGACTGAGGAGATCAGTCAACGATTAGGTATCAGTACCAATGGGGTCTATTTTGCCCGATCCAAAGCCCTTTCGCGTATCCGAAAAACCATGCGCCGGACGGCATTAAAACACCTCCGCCTTTTGGCGGCATTACCGCTTTTCTATAGTCTATTCGGATCAGGTTAATCGCTCAAGACCTGCGGTAAGCCAATCAAATGACTACCGGCTCGTCAACGGGCCAAACCGGTAGCCAAGCGCTTACCTTACCATTGGTAGAGTTGGTTGAATAACAGTTTGAACGTACCGTGGCTTTGTGCCCGATTCGTGATCTCCGGGCCGAAAGCAACCAACTTTCCTTTCCCAATATGAGCAGCCAATCCAAAATGCGTGTTCTTTAAATGGTGCTGACCATGCGCCCAGCCACTCAGCAGCGGGGTTTCCGAGGTGAATTTCCCTAAGGAATAGAGGCTATCCGTTTCTTCAAAAGCGAAAACCGGACTATTATTAAACACCAAGTTCGCCTCATGCTGCACGCCTTGTGTCTCCAAGAGACCAGGTTGGACAACGCCTTTTAAAATGCTGGTAGGAATATAATAGGCCGTGCTAGGCAATCGTATCGATTTTCCATCCGTCTTGCTCGTCAGCGGGTTCACTATAGGCAACTGAAAATGGTAAACCAATTCGCTAGCGGTACCTACGGTTAAAATTTGTCCCCCTTTATCCACGAAATCCCGTAACATCGGAATCGACTTATCGGCGGTTATCGTTCCCAGCATATGTCTAAACTCTTCGGGCACCAAATCCAAATCTGGCTGCCTCGATCTGCTCGGTGATCCCACCGAAGGAACACCCGGTCCGATAAAAAGCAATATATCCAGTTCGCTGATACGCCCTTGATCGATATCGTTGGGGTAAACCAAACGATAATCAAATTCATATTGCTCCAATAGCCAGCGCACCCACCCTGAGGGCATCGACCCTCCATAATAATCAAACAACCCAATGTGGAGCGCTTTGTATTCCTGCAGATCATTGGGACGCTTCTGGCTGCCTTCCACTAAGCCGCCGAAGGCACCCCTATCCACCGATTGTTCCAGTATAGGAAAAGCATTTTCATCCACGAAAAAATCAGCAGTTTGCTTATCTCTATATACCTGAACGCCATTTTTGAGTAAGCGGTTGACCAGTACAAAAGCATCGTTCGCCTGCCCATTGATTAAGTAGCCTGATTTACTTCTTTCCATCGCTTGATCTTCCCTGGTGATCAACTCTCCGTAAGGAAGTTTAACCAGTGGCGCTTGAAAATCGTCCATTATCCGATCGAACTGAACTCCCATTTGCAAGGCCAGCGTCCAACCGGCAGCATCGTAGGGCCGTACTGTGGGACCACCAGGATATTCCACATCATGGGGATGATCTTGCGGTTCGAACATATCCAGTATTTGGGGCCTGAATGCCTGATTGGTGCGCACGACCAAACTACCAGATTCATAGGTTTTACCCGCTACCGTAAAGGATGTCGTCGCACGTTGTGCCTGTACCCCAGAGCGAATCAAGGCGTTCACGAACTTGATGGCCGTTCCGAAATCAGCCTGATCCGAAGGGATAATATAAGCTCTGGGATCGCGGTTTTCAGGATGTTGAAAAACGGCGTCAAAATAACGCGTAGGGATAGCCTGTGGTCGAGTTGACTGGGAGCTATCTGGTTTGTCAGAGGACTCTGCCGACGCGGTATCCTTGCGATACGCCTGCTCCATCTCCGCCACATACCTAGGGTACTTCGTCCATTGGTCCCGATTTCCTTTTTCGATGGAATTCCGTCCCATTTTATAAAAATTATACAGTAAACGATCACCGTTTCGTGCAGCGTAATCCAGAATGGCGAAATTTAAAGACACCGAATAATCAATCGATTGTCGGAACGTCCAAGGTTGGGGATCTACTGGGTAAGGAAGCCCGTTTCGCGGCACCTGACGATCGGGCACTAAGGCGATCTCTGAGGGGGTAGGATTTCCGGTAATCTCTGTCAAAATCCCGATCATATTGTGGAAGTACGGCGCGGTACGCAGCCCACCATTCCACCAGGTCGAGAATCCAGATTGGTCCATACGCACATAACCCGGTTTGTTCTCTTGATGCAATCGGTCAATCATCGCAAAGCCAACGCCATCTATACCGCTGACTAACAAGGGATCAAACACATGATTAAAGGGATCCCTATAAGGAGGCCCTGCCACCACAGTCCCCTGAGGAGACGTCTGGTGATGATTGTACACAATCTGTGGCAGCCAATCGATATACATCACACGTGCCAAGTTTTGGGCTTCCTTCATATTGTACATAAAAAAATCCCGGTTGTTATCGTGACCGACATATTTTTGGTACAGTCGGGGAATGGACATATTTCTATCTTCTTGATCTTCATATTGCATGTACCAATCCGCTAAGAGCTCCTGTCCATCTGGATTCACATGCCACATCAAAACAATCACCTCATCTAAATAGCGTTTAATATCCGCCTCTTCACTGCTGGCCAATTGATACAGCGTTTCCACCAATTGATGTGATCCCACCATTTCGTTGGAATGCATTCCACCATCGATCCAAACAATGGGCTTACCTTGTTTAGAAAGTTCGCGGGCCTCCTGCTCGGTTAAGTCCTCGGCGCGTCCCATTCGCTGAGAGATCTTCCGATATTTCTCCAGCTGGGTTAAATTCTCTGGCGAAGAGACCACCAGCAAATATTGTTGCCGACCTTCTTCCGTCAACCCGGCTTTCTCGATGACTACGCGGTCGGATTCTTGGGCTATTTGGAGGAAATAGCGTTCCATTTGCGTGTAATTTGCTAAATGATAATCCGCGCCCATCTCAAAACCGAAATGGACTGCCGGAGGGGTGACCTGCTGGCCATAAAGTAACTGCAGGGCAAGGATAAAACTCGTTAAGCTCAGGAATTTTTTCATCTCCTTCTATATTTTGTTTTTCACGTATTTTTCCAACCATTGATGCTGTTCCCAAAAGGTGTGCAGTACACCTTCCCGACTCCGGTAACCATGGAACTCCTTAGGAAGCATGACCAAACGTACGATTCCGCCATGTCCTTTGATTGCTGCGTAAAGCCGCTCACTTTGCACCGGGAAGGTCCCTGAATTTTCGTCATCCATACCGTGAGTGATCAATAAAGGTTCATTGATTTGGGGCGCAAAATTAAACGGCGACATCGCATCATACACCGGCTTAGCTTGCCAATAGGTGCGCGATTCCGCTTGAAAGCCAAACGGGGTTAAGGTGCGGTTATAGGCGCCGCTTCGTGCAATTCCCGCAGCGAACAAATCGGTATGCGCCAGTAAATTGGCGGTCATAAACGCGCCGTAAGAATGTCCGCCGACACCGATACGCTCGCGATCCACAACGCCCATTTCCACTACATGATCGATTAAAGCTGTTGCGTTGTACTGAATTTGCTCAATAAACGTGTCATTCGGTTCCTCTTTGCCTTCACCCACAATCGGCATATCGGCCTGGTCTAACACGGCATAGCCCTGGGTGACCCAAAATACGGGAGAGCGAAAGGCCAGTCTAGGATAACGGTGTGGTGAACCTTTTACTTGGCTGGCTGCCTGCTTGGTCTTAAACTCCCTGGGATAGGCCCATACCAATGCGGGAAGTGGTGCATCACCCGGTTTAAAGTCTCCGGGGACATACAAGGTCGCGGTCAACTTCAAACCATCCTGTCGAGGGTAGGAAAGTTGCATCGTTTTTACATCAGCCAAACTCGCATAGGGGTCTGGAAAATCGGTGATCCTGATTCGTGACTGATCTGGTAAGTCCATTCGGAAAACATTCGGCGCATCGCTTTGAGATTCTCTGCTAAAATACAGGCTCTGCGTACTGGGCTGATAAAACAACGGATTCTCGTAAAAACCCCGTTCCGACTTATACAGCGTGTCCTGTTGGCCGCTATTTAGATTCCATCGCAGCAAAAATGGCCGGTCACCCTCAGCAGAAGCACCCGATCCGATGGTAAACACGGTATGGGATCCCTGCGTCAATAACAAGCCGTCGCTACCGGTTATGAATTGCCCCGGATCGGTATAGGTATCCTCGGATTTCCGATCGCTGATCACGTCGATCTGTTTGGGCGACTGGCTGTCCCACCGCGTGAGCCGTGCACTCCTGTCCTTACGCCACTGCTCCTGTATAATCGCAAATCCCTTGCCCCAATGCACCCGTGCAATGCGATATGATCCGGAAAACAATCGTTCATTCCCCTGTAGATCGAAGGGCGCGCTCAAGCGATAGAGCTCATCGCGAACGGTCGTATCAAGATTCGGATCGCCTCGGTCGGCTGCTTGGAGGTAGACCAATTCCGCAGGGCGATCTTCCCGCCATTGAAAAGACCGGGGCCCTTCCAATACGGCGTCAAAACTGATGGGGAGCTGATCTGCTGCAGGTTGCGTATAGACATGCTGGATTCGTTCTCCACTAGCCGCATACACCCCGATCTCTAAGGGAAATGCGTAAATTGGCACGATATAAGAGTATGGCCGGACCACTTTCTGTATCAGCAAATATGCGCCGTCAGGTGAATAATCCACAGCACGAAAAACACCCGATAGGTTTAAGTTTTTCTGCGCGCCGTTCAAATTGATCTCAATCAACTCCGAGCCTAAATAAAATTCCATCAGCTCCTCGTCGTGTGTATCTTCCAATAGGTTCTGGTAGGTTCGCGATGGCCTTACACCACCTAAGTTTTCCTGTACCACTGGCCCTTTGGGCACCGGATCGGCTACTGGGGGCGTAGCGTTGCCTTTTATTACGCTCTGCACCAAGATACGCGTACCATCAGGATGCCATTGAAAACTCGAACCGTAGGTATCGTTAACTCGGTCCCAAATTTTGGTTGCTCGGAAATCTTCCAAAGAAGCGACCCATAACTCGGTAGCCTGCATGGTCTTGTTCAAAAACGCAAAATGTGTTCCCTTCGGTGACCAGTGTATATCGGCCATCTGCAAGCTATCGGGCAATCCCATTAATTTTTGCGTTTCATTGCTAGGCAATTCCCGGAGTTCCACGGACTGATAGGTCCCCAGGTTCTCCGCTACTGTAGTATACGTTATGGGATTAACACGTAAGCCAGCAAGGCCGAGCACGGGTTGAGCGGCTTGCGCTATGGATTGAAATCCAGGCGCTTGCAAGACCAGCATCCAATTTCCATTTTTGCTGAATTTGATATCCGGAAAAGGGGGCGCATCAACCAACTCTACTATTTCCTGAGGTGGAACTTGATAATCGAGAACCTCTTGGCTCATGCCTAATTGGCCGGCGATCAGTAACGGCAAGGTCAGCAGTTTCCAGGAGGACACGCAGCGTCGTAATCCATATCGTTTATTTTTCATACGTTGACTTAGGTTAAAGTGTTGGCAGCAAATCGCCTCGTTTTAGGGCGCCATTCGCTGTCCGGTCAATAATGCGATTGATAGTGGAGTTGCAATTTCGTAAAAATGTCTCATTTAACCTATAGCGCGGGGTGCTTTTTTCCTCTCGCTGGCCGAATACAACTGCCACTTTTGAGTTTTATAATAACAGCAGGGAGGAATTGAATCCGCAGCTCAGCGGTCACGGTTGTCCCCTATCGCGTGTCTAGCAAATACAGGCGAGCGTTGATCCTCATGTTTTGATAAAGGCTGGTTACGACGCGCTCGTCGATGTCGCATGGACGGCCAAGAGATTACTGGCCGTACTCCTTACGTTCCCATACGCTAATCGGCTAGATGGGAAGATCGAGTTCAGCTAATAAATCTGCCAAATCAAGCCGGCGCGTATACATATGCAAAGATCCGTCGGGGTGATGCGGCCATTCTTCCTTTGGCCGGTCCCAATACAGTTCTACCCCATTTCCGTCGGTATCATCTAAATATAGCGCTTCGGAGACGCCATGATCAGACGCACCGGTAAGGGGGTATCCGGCTTCTCTGATACGGGCGAAAACCGCGGCCAAATCCCGCCGCGTTGGATAAACGATGGCCGTGTGGTAGAGTCCCACTCCTTCTGGCGAGGCCGGTGGCATGTCCTTACTGTGCCAAGTATTTAGTCCGATATGATGGTGGTAGCCACCTGCGGAAATAAAAGCCGCTTGGTCGCCATAAAGCGTAGTGAGTTCAAAGCCCAATAGACCTTGATAAAAGGCCAAGGCTCGCTCTAGATTGGCCACTTTTAGATGAACATGCCCGATTCGGGTTTGCGCGGGAATCTTATAATCACTCATGAGTAATGCTGTTTTTTCAATTGACTTACTTAAGGTAAACAATAAAAATGATTTGCGGGTAGCGATCCACAAAGGAAAAGGGTCAGCCACTCCTTTTTACAGCAAGCGCAGTTCGTTTTCAATATTTATCCGGGCGCGGGTTTCCAAACGCGATCTAAAATAGTGCGTGTGATAGAGGGCATCTCGATCTAAAAAATTATGTAAAATTTTCCGCCGCCCCGCACGGTACACGGCGTCGGGAAACATGATATACTCCTCACGAATTTTCTTGCAATAAGCGCGGTATACTTCAGGCGTTTGTCCCCAAATCGATAAATCCAGATCCAGTAGATAATTGACGTCCTGACTTTCAGCGTGTCGATGGTCTTTTGTCGCAAGAATACATGCCGCGATACGATCCAATCGATCTACCGGGAAACCGAATGACGACAAATCCGCTCGCGCTCGATCGGCACTTTGCTCTTCATTGTCTGACATCACCGGATCATAAACCACATCATGATAAATAATGGCCAATTCAGTATCCATGGGGTGATGAATAAACTCCGAGATACCCTGCAGCTTCGTGAGCATGTCACTAATGTGATCCAAGTTGTGGTACCGGCGGAATATCGATTGGTAATTCCGCATGATGCCTTGCCATGCCTCTTCTCGCAAAGCCGTGTCTTTCGGCCGATACTTCGAGGTCAAGTGCAAGTATCGTGATGCTATATTCATAGGATAGGTCGTGGCAAATCCCAAGCCAAATATCCCAGCCATGCCTTGTCGCGCGTTTATAAACTCACGGTTTTCCGTGAGTTATCAAAATCCTTATTTTTGGTATTTTTGTGTTTTATTGAACCAACTTGACATGAAAAAATTAATACTAAAAGGGGTCTGGTGTGCAAGTTTTGTTTTCTTTTTCAATGCCGCAGATGCACAAATATTGAAGCGCGTGGGCAAGCAGCTTGAAAAAAAAGCGGAGAAAGCGATTGATAAAGTCCTGGATGGCAAACAAGAAGAGACTGATGGAAAGAAAGCCGAAAACGATTCGGCACACTCCGGCGCAGCGGGAACAGGACCGTTTAAAGATCTGCCAGCCGGTACGTACGATTTTGCTTCCGGAAAGGACACCGTTTTTTTCGACGGCTTTAATCAAGAAACGGAAGGAAAAATGGCCAGTAGATGGACCAGTAACGGTCGAGGTACCACCCGGACGCTCTCGGCATTCGAAGGGAATTGGTTACAGCTGTATAACGAGAATACCTATAAAATCAAAGACTTAGTTCGCATTCCGGAAAATTTCACCTTGGAATTTGACCTGCTGGTGCTGGCTGATGACCAGGACGATCTTGAAATAAACTTTGGTTTTGATCACCAAAAAGGCATCAGCAATCATTACTACCTTGCCGAGCGGAATCCCATTAATATAGAGGCTTCCTATCGATTCAATCGTTTTTCTTTTACATCAAACGAGCTGGGATCAAGAAAAAGCAGTGACGTGGATGCGCGAATGTCCTATTTTGTCAACGACGTCATGAAAGTTCAAATACAAATCGTTGGCGATCACATGACCGCCTATATTAATAAATTCAAGGTCCTGGATACCGAAATGGTTGACCCCCAAACCAAGAAATATTTTTACATCGCCGTTGATAGCGACAAGAACAAAGGTGAGGTTTTCATTGACAACGTTCACATTTCAGCGTTATAAGACGCAGCATATCAACAGCTTCAAGTGGAAAACCTAGTTGTTTAGTACGCACGATGCGCTCTAAATAACTAGGTTTCTTTTCCATCGTTCCCTTGCTCAAAGCGTTTCTCTTGACTGTAGTAACCGGCAGATAAATCCGATTAATTCGACTGAATATCTACGTAATAGAATAGCTTAGCCGTGATAGCAGGTTCTTCGGGCACATCTTCTAAAACGTGTTGCTGCTCGAGCTCACTGAGCACCTCGAATCCATCGAATTGAGCCGCCACCGCATTTTTCACTTCTTTTTCCTGTACCTCCTGTTCCATCGCTAGGCCTTTATCGTAAAAGTAAGGCCCTTCATACGCCTCGACCTCCGCTCGGGGGACCGTTAGCGTAATGTATATTTTTTCCGTTCTGACTTTCATAGATCGCTGTTTAAAGTACGCGCTACTCTCGCGGTCCTATTAGACAAATACACCGTAACTCTGTTGCACGAGCTTAGCCAATACCTCCACCGGAATAGACGCCTCTCCTCCTTGGGTTGACCAGACTTTCGTTTGGGGATTGACGACAAGTTTAAATTGATTACGCTGATTTTCAGTCACATCAAAACTGTGGTCTTGCAAATTATAAATAACGGCATACTCATAATTTTGTCCCTCGTAGCGATACTGAATATTTCGATTTAAATCCATAATGTGTAATGCATATGTTTCTGGCTTCAAATTACGTCTTTTTTACGTTAAAAAATAGTGGTCAATAGATTTTGTCTCCTGCTGTTGGAATTGACGAGCTGTTCTGCGGTTAGCCGAGCCGAACGTGGTGGCATTTCATTTTGAATTGCCGAAGAAGCTTTGCATTTTTATAGCAAACGTAATTTAGGTCTCACACATAAACCACACGCAGATGATTACCCCTATCTTCTTCTTATTTACACTAAGCTTTCTAGGAAATGCCAGTCCATTAGCGTTGACGGACAATCCGCAACCGCACCCTACCGTAAGTACCGATAGTGGGGCACTTCAAGAGCAGGTCGAGCTGCTGGCTAGTGGCATGCAATGGACCGAGGGTCCAGTCTGGGTGAATGAAGGGCAGTATGTACTGTTCAGCGATCCCGCCCTAAACACCATATACAAATGGGATCCGAACGATGGTCACCGCCCATTCATTCATCCTTCTGGGTACGCCGGTCCGGAAAAATATAGTGATGAGCCCGGCACCAATGGCCTATTGATCAATTTACAGGGGGAACTGATTGCCTGTGACCACGGCAACCGTCGGATTGTCACCATTGACCTAGCCACACAGGAAAAAACCACGTTGGTCGATAAATGGGATGGTAAACGATTCAATTCGCCTAACGATATCTGTCAACATCCTAATGGGGATTATTATTTTACCGACCCACCTTACGGTTTACCGGACCGAGAAAAAGACACGTTGAACCGAGAAATCGTCGAAAATGGGGTGTATCGTTTAAAGACCGACGGTACGGTAGAACAGGTCATCAGCGACCTAACACGCCCCAACGGTATTGCCCTATCGCCCGATGCGCGAACGCTGTACGTGGCGATTAGCGATGGCAAGCAGCCTTATATCATGAGCTATACGCTCGACAACGGACAGATTGTGGGAGATGGGGAAATTTACTTCAATTTTAAATCGCAATTCCCCGGGGAACCCATGACGGCCGATGGCATTAAAGTCGACGCCATGGGAAATGTCTTTGCCGCAGCGGGCGATGGTGTGATTCTGATCAGTCCGCAAGGGAATGTGATCAGCCGAATTCGTACAGGACACCGCACGGCAAATTGTGCCTTTTCAGATGACGGTTACCTGTACATGACCGCGACTGCACATCTGTTCCGAATCCCCTTGAGTAAGATTCCCGGTTACACGCCCGGCGGTGGTTAACCGAGATTCAACTCCTCGCGGGTCCCTTGACGACACGCTCGATAAATCGCTTCAATAATGACCAAATCTTGCAGCCCCACTTGGCCGTCAACCGGCAGTACGGGCTGCTGTCCATCGTGAATGATGAGGGCCATTTCATCCATTTGCTTCGCCTGATGATTGACGTGCGGCAAGCCCAGATCACCTTGATCGGTCCATCCCTTGATGGGGCCGTAACTCGTTGCCGGTATCAGTTCTACAAATCCTTTAGAACCGTTTAAGAAAAATCGGCTCAGGTGATTCATGTTATAAGAGGATAAACAGGCCGCCACAGCACCAGAAGGGAAGCCAAACTGAAACATAATGGTTTCATCTATGCCGTCTTTAAATTTCTCTGGATCGGTTTTCGTCTCCTGTGCGGTCACCCAAATGGGCTCTTCGCCGACCATGTAGCGTGCGCCATTCACCGCATAGATGCCCGTGTCCATCATGGCTCCGCCCCCTGCCAGATCGTACTGCAATCGCCATTGATTGGGATCACCAATTCGAAATCCACTCATTCCTTGGAAAAAAAGAATATCACCAAATGCTCCCGCGTCTCGCTTTTCCACCGCTGCTAGCGTATTTGCCTCAAATCGCATGCGGTATCCCACCAGCAATTTCACGCCCGCCTGTTTGCAAGCCTCGACCATCTCCTGCCCTTGCTTCACGCTGATCGCCATCGGCTTTTCGCAGATCACATGCTTTTGGGCTGCAGCGACGCGGAGCGCTTGTGGATGATGCAATGCATTGGGCGTAATGATATAAACGGCGTCGATCTCGGGATCGCCCTTTATAGCGTCAAAGTTCTCATAATTATATCGACGTGTTTCAGGAACCTGCAGCCAATCGCCCCATTCCACCAGTTTCTCCGGTGTCCCGCTGATCAGGCCGGTCACCTCACAATTAGAAGATTCCTGTATACCCTCTGCCACCAAACGCGCATAGCCCCCCAATCCCATCAATGCAACTTTTAATTTCTTGGAACTCCTTTTCGTCGGGAAGGTGGGTGGATTCGCCAGCAAAGAAGAGGCGAATACCGGTGTGGCTAATGCCGAGGCACTTAGTTTCTGAATAAAATGTCTTCGTGTGTGCTTCATCGTAATATATTTTGCTATCTAGATGAACTAACAATAAGCCAGTCAATTGGTTTGCGTCTGTTTCTATTCGCCAAACATGGTGAGCATTCGAAGTGGAAATAGGGCTGCTCGGCACACATGCCTGTACCGATACAAGCCCTAACCACAGCGTGCCTTAAAATGGCACATGTCCTTTTTTGAGCGCGATCTTACCAATAAAACGTCACATTAACGCCTTCAGGGCTGTTTTCAAAGCTTAATAAATAGGTCTGAGAATCGCCGTCCCAATGACTAGCCGTAAATACGTCTTTGCCCTCAACGAGCACTTGTTTTGGGATTTGAGGCAGCAACACTCTGGATATATTGGTCGTCTGCGACGGACTTTTCGCGATATACGAATAGCTCGACGCCGATCGGTCCTCTTGGTAAACGCGACTGGCACCGGCCAACACTTGCGGCTTTTTCATGTCGGGGAGTTGATCGATGTTAAAGAAGAAGCCCTGTTGACCTGGAGACACTTCACGCGAACGGTAGACCGGCAGTTCCGGATCGAACAAATCGATTAGGGTTCCCTGGATGACGTAGGGTTTGTCGTTGACACTTTCATCCATGACCGCAACTAATTCATAAGGACCGCGTTGGAGGTAAAAGCTATTCTTCCACTCTATTTCCGCTCCACTGGCCATCTTATAGTGGGCCTCAACGGCGCGGACCAGCTCCTTACTCTCACCGGCGCGTAAAGCGTAATCTTTTGGATCCTTTCTTAAGATCGTAATGCTGCCTTTCCCGTGGGAATAGGTTCCTGCTTCGGGTTTTGCTGGAAGCCCCATTTTCGAAAATAAATGCTCAGAAGCCGCTGCATAGGTGTTTCCATCGGTATTCCACCATTCCAATACCGATTGAAACGGATCCTGGTCGGTTCCGCTGAAAACCAATTGTCCACCACCTTCTACCCAATCTGCTAGCTGTTGATGCGCCAGCGAATCCAAGGGTTTCATGTTGGAATAGGTCATCATCAACACATGAATGTCTTCAAGCGCTTGCCGATAGCCCAAGTTTTCAATATGAACGGTCTTGATCGGCACACCGCTTTTTAAAAAAGGCAATGCCAGTCCATAGAAATTCGAGAGCTGAGGATCCTCATACCCCTGATGAATCGGGAACCGCTGAAACATCAATGAATTGCCCATAAGCACCCCGATCCCTGCGCTACCCGAGAGTCTATTTTCCGTCAACGGCATGCTGTTCAGTGCGTTCACCATGACTTGCATCTGAGTGGAATACGATCTGGGAATACGTTCTTTTCCCTCGCTATTCGGATCGGTTTTGTAGAGCCCCTCATAGATGCGTTCCGGCCAGGGCATGATCTCATAATCCGCAATATGAGGGTACAACAACTGCGCGACGAAGGTCGCCTGATAATTTGTCTTGTAGTCTACCCAATCCTTCGCTCGATCTTCGATAGGGTCGGTCAAGAAAAACATTTTTCGGCCGGTGGGCGCTGTCATGGATTCCATCGA
>DXCW01000242.1 GCA_019115805.1 Candidatus Sphingobacterium stercorigallinarum | reverse complement strand
CGATTTCCCGCTTTCCTCCACGTTTCATCGGTTCCAACCAACTGATAGGCATATTGATTTTGTTTCGGCGAGCTATAACTTAAACTGACAAAGGACAAGGTAAATGACGCTTGGTGATAAGGCAGTACGATGGGCGCTCCACGATTCAAGCTCGTTTGGACGGTTTTTGACAACTCTTGGCTGTCTGTATTCAACAATTCGATTTGTGAAATGGCGACGGTAGGAGACACCGGATTCGCAATCTGGATAAATTCTTGCGGATAGAAACTCGAAAACCCATTGATGCCTCCAAAAAAGAATTTTCCATCTTTCGTTTTGAGTGCCGATTTGTAATTATACTGGTTGCTTTGTAATCCATAATCTGTTGTATAGGCTTTTACTTCACTCGCTCGATCCGGATGAATCCGCAACAGACCGCGATTCGAGCTGAGCCAAAGATAGCCGTGGGGATCATCCAAAATGCCGTAAATAACGGTGTTGGGTAGCCCGTGCTCCTGGCTGATTTGGCGAAACGTATCGTTCTCTTTGTTGTAAATGAAGATGCCGCTACCTTCGCTGGAGAATAGGATTCTACCGTGGCTATCGCGATAAATACCGGTCAGTTTACTGTTCGATATCGGGTGCTCCGCACGCGTTTGACTGTAAAAAATCCACCGCTGTTCGCGCTGACTATAGCGAATGGGACCCGCTTGATAAGAGGCCAGCCAAATATCCCCAGCGTCGTCTTGCTTGATGTCGTAGATAAACTCACGCACTTCTGGAATACGGGTAAACCTGCCGGTACGGAGGTCAAATCTATTCAACCCTACTGGTGTGCCGACATAGATCTCACCGTTTCGGGTCTGGTATAAGGAAAATATGCAATCGTCGTTGATGGTGTTTTCATTGCCCGAATCAAAACGATAATTCCGTAGCGTTTTGGTTTCTAGATCGTAGACGTCAAGACCGCGTGAAAAAGTACCTATCAGGAGCTGATTATCGATCAGTAATAACGCATGGGTGTTGTGATAGGTCGTCTCTATAGGTTGGGAGATCTCTCCGGTTTTTCGGTTGTAGTAATTGATCCCTCCATCTTCTGTAGCAATCCAAAGATTACCTGCTGGGTCCTCGCAAAATTGACTGACTGCTTTCCCTGAAAGAAAGCCTTGCTGGGGATCGGAATGATACGTTTCTATAGGCAACAGGGCGGTGTTTAAATAATTTACACCACCGAAATACGTTCCGATCCAGATGCCATGTTCTCGGTCTTTTGCGATCGCATATACGTTTTGATCACTCAAGCTGTGTTGAAAATGCGGTCGGTCCAATCGTTTTGCCGCGCCACTTGGGGTGTGGAATAAATAAAGGCCGTCATCCGATCCGACCAATAACCGATCTTTGTCATAATGAAAAATGCGACGAATGTGGGAAAGAAACGGACCGTCCTGTTTATCCAAGAAGTAATCTACAGATTCAGTAGACTTGTTGTATTTCAGCAAGCCTTGCCTCCAGGTCCCTAGCCAAAGCTGACCATGGGTATCTTCCATTATCGAGAGAATTTCAAATTCCGCGTTGTCTTTTGCATTGAATAGGCCCGTGACACACTCAAATTCACCGCGATCGGGATTGTAGCGCAGTAAACCCAAGCGGGTGCCCGCCCAAATGGTTCCGGCTTGATCTTCCAAAATACACCAAGTCGCGTTTTTACCCAGGTCCAGTCCCCGGATGCGAATGGGCCGGAGAACGTTGGTTAACGGATCGTAGCGGTAGATGCCTTGTCCCATGGTGCCGATCCATAATTGATCTTTTCGGTCGACGTGAAGGGCATTAATAGCGGTGTGGACGATGGATCCGTTGGTAGCCGGTTGATCAATCGGGTAAAAAGCTTCGCGATGTTTATCCATGACTTCCAGACCTTGATCCGTTCCGATGTAGAGCTGACTGCTGTCTTTTTCGGCGATGCTGCGTATAAAGTTGTTTCGAATAGAAAACGGATCATCTTTTCGTTTTTGATAGACGCGAAAATCTTTTCCATCAAAACGGTTTAAGCCATCTTTGGTGCCGAACCACATGTAACCGGTTTGGTCCTGTAAAATACTGTATACACTGTTTTCTGAAAGCCCATCGTTGACCTGTAGATTTCGGAAATGAAGGTTGGAAAAATCCTGTGCGAAGATGGATGGACTTGCTGCCCAGCAAAGTATCCAAATTAAGGTGAATAGTGCTTTCATCGACAATAGTTGTTATGAACTCGTTATATGGTTGATCGCCAGAACTCCTCTTTATGGAGTTTCAAAATGGTAATTATGGGTAAAAAGTTGTAAAAATCAGTCAAATATAGGTTTATCTCTTCTTTTCGCTTTCTTTTATACCACGCACTTCCGCCGTTCGGGTTAATATTGAGATTAAATGTACGAAACCTTCCATGGTTTGAAAAATGAAATCTCATTCCATTAACACCGGTGTCGGAATTAACCAATTTTCTAATAAACCAAATTTTACATTATGCAGGGAAGTATCACAACGCTATTCTTTCTGATGCTGGCCATCTGCCTGTATGGCCAGCCCAGAGAAATCCAAGGCCAGGTGTCGGATGAGCAGGGCAAGCCCTTGGCGGGTGTCACCGTACGCGTCACCGAAACGCAGTCGGCTACCATGACCGATGAGAGTGGGTCATTTCGTATTGCAGCTGCTGCTGAACAGCATTTGGAGTTCTCACTGGTGGGCATGCAATCGCAACAAGTATCCATCGGTGAGCAGACGCAAATCGAAGTGATCTTGCTTCCGGATGACCAAGAACTCGATGAAGTCGTGGTCATTGGATATCAGACGGTTAAAAAATCGGATTTGACGGGTGCGGTATCTGTCTTTAATCCTTCGGAGATGAAAAGTACAACGGTAAGCGGTACGGTTGGCGATGCCTTAGGGACCTTGCCGGGTCTGAATGTGCGCACCGCTGGGAATCCAGGAGCGGAAGGTAAGGTAGAAATCCGGGGGACCGGTACATTCGGATCCAGCTCACCACTATATGTGGTAGACGGCGTGATTGCGGGAGCAAATCGTGACTTTAACTTTAACGATATTGAAAGCATTCAGGTCTTAAAAGACGCATCGGCTGCGGCAATATATGGTTCTCGGGCAGGGAATGGTGTCATTATTATCACCACCAAACAAGGCCGAGAAGGACCAATGCGAGTAGAGGTGTCCTCACGAGGTACCGCTCAATGGTTACCACGCTATGACCTGGCGGATCGTGATCTGTGGATTAATCTGAACGACTTGGCTTTTAGCAATGCGGGGAGAGAGCCAGCTAATCATTTTCCGGCCAATACAGACTGGCAAGAGGAGGTCTTCAAAACCGGTTGGCTACAAGATCAAAACATTTCATTTTCAGGAGGTGGAACGCAGAATCGTTACTTTTTCTCCGGGAACTATCAGAACAATACAGGAACCACCATCGGAACCAATAGCGAGCGGTTCACCATGCGGTCTAATATGTCTGCTACACGAGATTTTGGCGAGCAGGTCAAGTTGCATATCGGGGAGAATATTGTGCTGAGTAACTATCGGGTGGATGGATTGAATTCCAACCCCATTATCGACGTGTATCGCATGCTGCCTACGATTCCGATATACGATGAGAATCATGCGGACAAGGGAGGCTACGGTTTTGGTGATGCCAGTAGAGACGTGACCTTTGGTACCAACCCCTTTGCTCGGGAGGATTTTGAAGTGACAGAAAACGGCAATTTACGGGTTCGAGGAAATGCCTTTGCCGAATTGGAATTCTTTAAGTCCCTGAAATATCGGTTTAATTTTGGTTTTGATTTAAGCAACGATAAGCATTCCTTTTTACGCAAGGAAGGATACTGGTCTTACAACCAGCCTTATGATCCTTCATCGCTGAACAAAAATCAGGCGCAGTATCGCGGATTGGTTTACGATAATACGCTCGAGTATGCCAAAGTATTCGGACGGCACGATGTGTCGGCGGTAGCTGGGGTGAGTTATCAAACCTCTAATTACGAGCAAATCTGGGGAACGAAGAACGATGTCTTGATGAACGGTAACGACTATTTTTGGAATCTTGATGCGGCCTTAAATAATCCTAAAACCGGAAATTATCAGGATCTGGAGAAGCTGTTCTCCGTGTTTGGTCGGGTCAACTATACCTATGATGAGCGCTATTTGTTGAGTTTCACCATGCGGAGGGATGAATCCTCTAAATTTAGTCCGAAATACCGTGTTGGTTATTTCCCCTCTATCGCTGCGGGCTGGCGGATGAGCAATGAAGCCTTTTTCGAGGTGCCGTGGATCAACGAATTGAAACTTCGGGCGAATTATGGTGTCCTGGGCACCTCGAACATCGGGGTTTGGGATTGGCAATCCTTTGTGACGGTCTATCCGCAGGTGGTCTTCGGTAACAATCAAAATGCAGAAACTGGGATGACCCAGATTCAATTGGCCAACGAAGACTTAAAATGGGAAAAAGTGGCACAGATGAATGCCGGTTTTGATGCGCAGCTGTTTGATCATCGCTTGGATGTGTCGGCGGATTTCTTTATCAAGGAAACGCGCGACGTACTGACCCCTATGCAAATTCTAATGGTTACTGGAAACAACGGGGGAAACCCTTATGTGAACGCCGCAACCTTAAAAAACACCGGCGTTGAAATCAGCACCCAGTGGCGGGACCGTGTGGGTGAGCTCGGTTACCAAATTGGTTTGAATGCGTCATATATTGATAACAAAATCCTCAAGTTGGGTTACGATCGGAAGGAATTTACCGAATGGCATACCAAGTCTAGGGTAGGACATGCGATTGGCGATTGGTTTCTGATTAAAACCGATGGCTTGTTCCGGTCTGACGAAGATGTACAAGCGCATACCAATAGTCAAGGCGAGCTCATTCAGCCGAATGCCAAACCTGGAGATGTACGGTTCGTGGATTTCAACGACGATGGACAGATTACCGATGCAGATCGCCAGTATTTGGGAAGCAGCATACCGCGCTATCAACTCGGTATGAATTGGGGGGTGGATTACAAAGGGTTTGATTTGCAGTTGCAATTTGCAGGAGCTTTTGGATTCAAATCGTTTAACGGGCCACGGAGCGCTTACGATCGTTTTGATGATAACTCCAATTACCGAGTTGATTACGATCCGTGGACGCCGGATAATCCGAACGCTACGGATCCAAGACCGATTTATGGGGATTCTAGGAATGTGCGTGGTGAACAAGATCGTTGGTTGGAAAATGGCAGCTACTTACGCATCAAACAGATGGCGCTGGGTTATAACCTGCCGGCCTCGCTGATTGGTCCGCATTTCAGTGGCGTTCGCCTCTACGTGAATGCACAAAATTTAGTCACCTTTACCTCATATACGGGCTTAGATCCAGAATTTTTGAACCGGAGTATATGGGCGCGTAGCCACGATACCGGGGCATTCCCCAATCCAAAAGGATTTACTTTTGGGGCACAGATTACGTTTTAACCAAAGTCTAAAGTCATGAAAAAAATACTAAGTATATTGATTGCATCGGGTTTGCTGGCAAGTTGTAATGTGGATGTGGAGAATCCGAATACCATCACCACCCAAACCTTCTGGAAAACGCCTCAAGATGCCCAATACGGTATCAACGCGGCATACAATATGTTCTATAAACCCGGTACGTTTAGTCGGTGGCTTTGGTTTCGTCTGGACGTCACCTCTGACGAAGGCTTCAGTCAAAGTCCCTGGGCAGCCTTAAAAGAATGGACCCATTTTACGTATAATAATTACAATTTCTGGGAGGGCAATGGCTGGACCTATCGAGATTTTTATGAAGCGATTTTTCGAAGCAATCAGGTGTTGCATTACGTGCCAGATATTGAATTCGAAAATCAGGAGCAAAAGGACTATATCATCGGTCAAGCGCATTTCTTGAGAGGGATGTACTACTATTACTTGGGCTTACTTTGGGGAAGTGAAAACAAAAGTTTACCCATTGTATTGGAGCCCTCTACACCAGGCATGCAGCCTGAAGGGACAACCGGAGCGGATATTTATGCCCAAGCTATTGCCGATTTAGGACAGGCGGAACAGCTGTTGCCACTGGAATGGGGTGGCGGGGACAAAGGACGAGCGACCAAAGGCGCTGCCCGCGCTTTCCGAGCTAAAGTGTATATGCAGCAACATCAGTGGAGCGAAGCGATGAGTGATCTTTCTTGGCTGATCGATGGCGAGGGAAGTAGCTATTACGATCTGACCGCTAATTATTTCGACAATTTCGATAAGGATAAAGAGAACAATGTGGAATCGGTGTTTGAAATCCAGTACTCCGATGTGAATCCCTCGCCTGCTGGAGACGGTGATTTCGATGTCGAGCCCAATTTAGGCTTGAACAGAGGGCAGTTTTTCGCGCCGCCGGGAATTGGCTGGACGGATGCCGAATTGCGTCCCTGGTTGGTTAGTGAATTTAAGAAAGAGAAGGATTTGACGGGTGCATATGATATTCGATTGCGCTATACAGCCTTCTACAGCGATATGCATCATGATTTTCCGAATAACGATCGGATTTATAGTCGCGTGAGTAATGCAGAAACTTGGAACTCCAGCGAGTATAAAGGGCGCGTGTTTTTTCGAAAATACGGATCGGATTATTTCCGGGATTATGACGATTATTATAACCCAACCAACGTGCGTTTAATCCGTTTTTCGGATATCCTTTTGATGCAAGCCGAGTGCATTGCACAATCCAACGGACCCCTGTCGGAAGCTGTGGCACTAGTGGATCGGGTACGGGCTCGGGTGAATATGCCGAAGTTGTCAGTGAACCACGCTGCTGCCACCAGCAATCCAGAGCGCTTTTTAAAAAGGCTACAGATGGAGCGTCTCTTAGAGTTGGCTACCGAAGGCCATCGCTGGGCGGATATCAAACGATGGGGGTTATTGGAGAGCGAGGCGGGCTTAGCTGAGCTGAAAGCACGCGATCCGGATTTCAATAACTTTGAAATGGGGAAACATGACGTGCTGCCCATTCCTACGGATGAAGCCAACAATAACCCGAATGTACAACAAAACCCGAATTATTAGGGTCATCATCTATCACTCCCTGTCTTTTCTTTGTGTAAAGGCAGGGATTTAATACGGTAACTATGAAGCTATTTTCTTTTGTTTTTTTATTTCTGATGTGCACGCAATCCGCTTGCGTAAAGTCCGAGAAGACTGATTTTGAATTTTCCAACCCGGTGCCGCTCGGCGATCCGTTTATTTTACAACACCAGGGGACGTATTATGCGTACGGAACCAATGCCGATGACGGCATTGTCGTGTATACTTCGAGTGACCTCCAGGAATGGGAGCGGGTGGAAGAACTCGCCCTAAACCAAACTGATTCTTGGGGCGACCGATGGTTTTGGGCTCCTGAGGTGTATTATATCGCTGAAAAAGATCAGTTCTTTATGTACTATTCGGCAGACGAGCATATTTGCGTGGCAACCGCAGACTCGCCACTGGGACCTTTCCGTCAACAGGAAAAAAAGCCGATGCTGGAAGGAGAGAAATCCATTGAT
>DXCW01000241.1 GCA_019115805.1 Candidatus Sphingobacterium stercorigallinarum | reverse complement strand
CAAAAGAACACAATTCTGACGAAAAAAACAAAAAAATAGTGAGATCATCAAAACGGCCCAGTCTTGGGCGCTTTACGATTTACCTAACAGCAATCGAACCTGTCCACCCCAAGCACCAATCACCACATCTGGGATATCATCACCATTCACATCCCCAACAGCAATTCCCCAGCCCCGATCAATCGTAATCTTAGGAATCACCTTTTCTGTGGCCATATTGAAATGGCCATTACCGTCGTTCTCTAGAGCTTGTACCTGTTTGCCTTCAAAAGGCGGGATAGTCACGGCGCTAAGTATAATATCTAAGTCGCCGTCGCGGTCATAATCAATTACATTTGCGGCGTAAGTAGAAAACGTATAACTGGGCACACGCAATGCTGTTTGATCTTGGAACCGACCCTCGCCTTGGTTCATATAAAGTCTCCCCCGAGGATCTCGTTCCCGCTTTCCCGCGTTACTGGTTAAATTCGCGAAAAACAAATCTATAGCACCATCACCGTCCGCATCAAACGCAATCACTTCTCGGGTGTGCCAGTCACCAACCGGATCCAACCCGCTTTCTGTTAACGTAAAGTGGCCATCTCCGTCATTTAGATACAGTCGATTAGGCGGCCCCTCGTTCCCAAATACCAGATCAAGATCACCGTCGCCATCCACATCCACCAACTTCACAGACTGGGTTTGCCCTTCCTCGGCAGGCGAAAGCTGCGCGCTCGCCTCTAAAAAGTGGCCTGGATTACTTTGATCATTTATCCACAAGAAATTAGCCGGATCATCGCCCGTATTACCAACAACGATATCCGGCAAGCCATCCCCATTCACATCCCCAACATCTAAACCATTGGCTTCGCTTTTCGCCGGCAAACGTTCAGAAACATTCTGAAAGGTACCATCGCCATTCCCCAGATAGTACTCATGATTTTGATCGTCCTCAGCGACAAAAACCACATCCAAGAAACCATCATTATCCATATCAGCGACCCGCACATGTTCGGTATCGTGATTGGCCTCTACAAAACCGGCGTCTGCCTCAAAAAACTGTCCTGAACCATCATTCAGATACAACCTATTCGGTTCGTTTTCCAATGCTAAAACCATATCCGGCATCGAATCGCCATTGACATCTACTAAGGCGACATCTAAAGCATGAGAATTTGTGTCGATTGGCATATGGGACGTTGTTACGTCCGTAAAATAGGCCGTGGCGTGTAGGTCCTGAGCCATACAGTTTTGCATCCTACCGAGTAACATAACAAAAGTGATCAATAGCGTGACGATGGTAAAAACGGGCGTATTCATAATTCAACTATATAGGAATGTAAAATAAACTAGGAATAGTATAAACAGCACAAATGAATATTAGTTTTCCAAAACAGATAAACGCCTAAATAAAACTATAGAAAAAAGAAATGCTCTTGTCTGAGCGACAAGAGCATTTCC
Source organism: Candidatus Sphingobacterium stercorigallinarum (assembly GCA_019115805.1). GTDB lineage: Bacteria > Bacteroidota > Bacteroidia > Sphingobacteriales > Sphingobacteriaceae > Sphingobacterium > Sphingobacterium stercorigallinarum. Next base: position 29,286 of record DXCW01000241.1, on the reverse strand, counting down.
ATTTTTTATGTATCCACAGAAAGTCGACATTACTCTTTCTCGACTTGCATGTAATTCAGCTCTAAAGGCGTTTTACGTCCGAACACTTTAACCATAACGGTTAATTTCTTTTTGTCCTCATGCACTTCTTCAATCTCACCTGTAAAGCCATTAAACGGTCCGTCGCTAACCTTAACCGTCTCACCCACATAGTATGGTACGTTTATAGACTCTCCTTGTTCTGCCATTTCATCTACCTTACCAAGGATCCGGTTAACCTCTGCAGGGCGTAACGGAATCGCATTACCAGAGTTATCTCCTAAGAATCCGATTACGCTCGTCACGTTTTTTATGATGTGCTCAATTTCTCCGTCCAATGCGGCTTCAATCAATACGTATCCTGGATAGTAGTTTCTCTCCTTCGCCACCTTCTTCCCGTCACGCATCTGGTAATACTTCTCCATAGGTATCAATACTTGAGAAACCAAATGTTGTATACCAAGGCGACTGATTTCGGCATCGAGATATTGTTTTACTTTTTTCTCTTTCCCACTTACTGCTCGTACAACGTACCACTTTAAACTTTGATCTGCCATAATACTTCGCTGGATTAGAAAAATTAAGAAGCTGTATTGTACAGCAATTCCATCACGTTACTTGATGCTTTATCCATTACGAAAATCAGCAATGCGATAATGATTGATGCAACAAGCACAACTACTGCATGATTCTGCAGTTGCGACCAAGTTGGCCAAGTCACTTTCTCGGTGATCTCTGTATAAGAGGCCTTAATAAAATCAAGTACTTTCGCCATGTTAAGTTTTCTAAGTTTATTTGCACGGGCACCAGGATTCGAACCCAGATCAAAGGTTTTGGAGACCTCTATTCTACCATTGAACTATGCCCGTGTAGCTTTTTTTGATGTTGCAAATATAGGTTTTAGGCCCCATTACAACAAATAATATTTAACTTTTATTACAATAGCGTGAAAACGCACTATGTAGAAAAAATAAGCTAATCAGCATGAGCCAATTAGCTTATTTTATTATCTGAATAATCTCAAAGATTACTTGATGATTTCAGTTACCTGACCCGCACCAACGGTACGTCCACCTTCACGGATTGCAAAACGTAGACCTTTTTCCATTGCGATAGCGTTGATCAACTGAACTGTGATTGTAACGTTATCACCTGGCATTACCATTTCAGTACCTTCTTCTAGAGAAATCTCTCCAGTTACGTCAGTTGTACGGAAATAGAACTGTGGACGGTATTTGTTGAAGAATGGAGTGTGACGTCCACCCTCAGCTTTTGACAATACGTAAACCTCAGCTTTGAAATCTGTGTGAGGAGTTACTGAACCTGGTTTACAGATTACCATACCACGACGGATATCTGTTTTCTCAATACCACGTAACAATAGACCTACGTTATCACCAGCTTCACCGTAATCCAAAATCTTACGGAACATCTCTACTCCGGTAATGGTAGATTTCAAGTTTTCAGCTCCCATACCTAAAAGTTCAACTGGATCACCAGTGTTGATCACACCTCTTTCAATACGACCAGTTGCAACAGTACCACGACCAGTGATCGAGAATACGTCCTCAATAGGCATCAAGAAAGGAAGGTCTGTCAAACGTGGAGGAATTGGAATATAGTTATCTACTGCATCCATAAGTTCCATAATGGCATCGATCCATTTCTCTTCACCATTCAAAGCACCTAATGCAGATCCTTTAATTACTGGAATATCATCTCCTGGATAATCGTAGAATGATAATAATTCACGAATTTCCATTTCTACAAGTTCTAATAACTCTTCATCGTCTACTAGATCTGTCTTGTTCATGAAAACTACTAATGCAGGAATACCTACCTGGCGACCCAAAAGGATGTGCTCGCGAGTTTGAGGCATTGGACCATCTGTAGCAGCAACTACGATGATTGCTCCGTCCATTTGTGCAGCACCAGTTACCATGTTTTTCACGTAATCGGCGTGACCTGGACAGTCAACGTGCGCATAGTGACGGTTAGCTGTTTGGTATTCTACGTGAGATGTATTAATTGTGATACCACGCTCTTTTTCTTCAGGAGCTGAGTCAATTGAATCAAATGAACGCGCTTCTGAAAAACCTTTATCAGCTAGAACTTTACTGATAGCAGCTGTTGTAGTTGTTTTACCGTGGTCAACGTGACCAATAGTACCAATGTTTAAGTGCGGCTTACTACGGTCAAATTTCTCTTTTGCCATGTTTATGCGAATTAGTAATTATAAAATATTTCTTAATTTAATATACAAAGTTAAAAAAACTTCTGCATTCGAGCCAAAGATGGGATTTGAACCCATGACCTCTTCCTTACCAAGGAAGTGCTCTACCCCTGAGCTACTTCGGCTTAAAAAAGTTGTTTACAGATAAAGCCTCTACCCTTTTTAGATACAAATGCATATCGAAGAAGACAGAGACTTAAACGTGTTCTATAAATTGAGCGGAAGACGAGGTTCGAACTCGCGACCTATAGCTTGGAAGGCTATCGCTCTACCAACTGAGCTACTTCCGCCTTTATGATCTCAACCTCGAAAGAAATCGCTTTCTTTTATTGATCAACGACCATTGTTTTTGGTGGAGGGAGAAGGATTCGAACCTTCGAAGCCGAAGCAACGGATTTACAGTCCGTCCCATTTGACCGCTCTGGAACCCCTCCAGACCTGTAGCATACGCTACTTATTGAGCCTCCTATCGGGATCGAACCAATGACCTACTGATTACAAGTCAGTTGCTCTACCAGCTGAGCTAAGGAGGCGTATGTAAATTTAATAAAACTTTCCTTTTTAAAGAACGGCTATCTTGTATAGCGAGTGCAAAAATCTAACATTTATCTGATATTCGCAAGTTTTATTTTTATTTTTTTTCTTTCCAAAGAACGAATCAAATCCGGCGTCTGTTTTTACTCCGTTTTGATGATGCAAAGATAGCTACTCCCCGCACATATCAAAAAAAATCATTCGTTTTTTTTCTCACTTAAAACCATATCATTGATACGCAAGTAAATAATTTTGATTTTTGAATCCAAGGATACCTTATATTTGCGAATGCTTTACCGAAAACAAGCCCTACAAACAGCGATCGCGACAGCGACATTATTCCTATTGAGCCTCTCGATCTCACCAGCATTGGCGCAAACTAAGCCTAATTTCATCCAGAAGATGATCAAAAAGTTTGTCTCTCCCGAGAAAGATTCAACCCGCTCGGGGAGCTTGGTGATTATTCCAGCGCTAGGCTATGCCCAGGAAACCGGACTAGAATACGGCATTGCGAGCACTTATAATTTTTATGTCGATAAAGCAGATCTGGAAAGCCGCACCTCCAACATCACGCTGATGGGGACACTAACCACCGAAAAACAAAAGAACATTAAGCTGACTTCGGACCTATGGACTAAAGGCAACGACTATCATCTGGTAGGTGAATTGCGTGTTCGAGATTGGCCCTTCAACTTTTACGGCATTGGAAACGAAACTTGGAAGGAAAACGAGGACTATATCGATCAAACGCTCTACCGAATCAATTTGGAAGGCGAAAAACGGTTCGCACAGAACTTTTATGCGGGATTGAACTTAAACTATGAGCATCTAGAATTTAACGACAAGGATCCCGGTGGTATCTATGAAAATCCAGACGTATTGGGCAAAAATGGCGGACAATATTTGGCGTTAGGTGTATCCGCTCTCTACGACACTAGGGATTTTACAACCTATAGTACCCGCGGCTTTTATGGTCGATTTAAATATAGCTACGCACCGCATTTATTCGGTAAGGATAATTACACGGGTAGCCAGACTGAACTCGATATCCGAGGGTTCCATCCGATTACCAATCAACTTACTATAGCAGCTCAGGGCCTTTATCGGGGTACATTCGGTAAAAACGTGCCGTTCTATGTAATGCAGGACCTCGGAGGAGACATGACGATGCGCGGCTATTACTCGGGTCGATATAGAGATAGAAATTACGTAACGGCTCAAGCCGAGCTAAGGTATAGGTTTCATCCGAGAATCGGGATAATGGGATTTCTAGGCACGGGAAGCACCTTTTCCGATCAACATGAGATGCGATTTGTACCGTCTTTTGGCGGTGGGCTGCGATACTTCTTTAGTTTGGAACACAACAGTAGTATTCGCCTTGACTACGCAATAGGCGAGCAGCGTCCAGGAGAAAAACGCCAATCGGGTTTCTATTTGAGCATTAGCGAAGCTTTTTAACAATAGGCGTACACGGATACCGGAGCAAGAAATCCTCTTTTCGTTGTCCATCGCGTTGTAGAAGCAACCCAAAGTGAAATAGGTTGATGGAAACCGTCACTCGAGAATCAGCAGTCAACTGTTTCCATAATTTATTTATATTTTTTCCATAGGGATCATGAATAGCAACAATTTTACCTTCAGTTATTCGATTCAATAACAGATCGAAGTCTTTTTCTTGAAGTGTTTTTATCCAATACCCATCAACCTCTCGAACCCATAAATCATCAGTGATTTGTGCCACATCTAAACGGCCAAGTATTTTAAATAATAGGTTCTGATAATCTGCATGCATCTCTTCTGGATGAGCAATTGATTTCCCTGAAGAATAGCTACTATTATAAATGACCTGATCTGCCAAATCATACACAAATGGAGAGTGGGTTCCGTGGCGGCTATGAGACACCAAATAATGCCAAACATAAGAAATTAGATACCTCATTCGACAAAAATACAAAGGAATCACATAGTTTTAATATCCATACACCTCAAGTTCCATAAAGCTGATATAAGTTTCTGTCTTTGAATTTGTAAATACCACAGCCAGGTATTGACCGGAATCCGGCACCTCCAAAGCAATCGTCGTGCGATCGTTCTCCGTGTAAATTGTAGATGCTAACGGCTCCCCCCAAGACGCTTGGGGTGCATCAGGCAGAATAGGTTCATTACTCAAATAAACGTCCACATTTTGTATGTATCGCCAATTTTCAGGAGCTGGAAGCGTGAGCACCAGCCGGTCGACTTCTAATATTTCCGTCATATCTACGACTAAGCATTGAGGCAAAGGAGCGCTTGGATTAGAGTGCCAACCAGTCGTTGTATTGCCGTCCAACACCAAATAAGGCTGTCCACCACCACCGTCTCCCCAGTCATGATGACCATTCCGAGCTTCAGCAACCCACTCCTCTCTTGAATACAAATGCAGAAACGGGGCGTCAGAAATTTGCCAAGAACGCGAAATCGAATCAATTCCATTTTCTGGCAGGAACACAGACCGATAACTAAAAACCGTACCCGGCTTCACATCTTCACAAATCAACATCTCGTCACCAGGATCTAATCTCTGTATACTGAAATGTCCATCAGAATGTTGATATTTCACCTCTGTGTATACGAGCTCACTAGTTGCCGAGTTCCATTGAATAATCCCTACATTTTCGTCATCTCGAACAGCCGAAGTAAATTGACGATCTACAAGTCCAAGCAGATAGTTTTCTCCATAGGGTGTTCCGGTGATTTCCATGGGAATTGATGCATTGCCATCTTGATCAAAGTTCTGTACAATAAATGAATAGGATTCTTCTTCGAGACTATCAATTTCCACTTCAAGTGTGTCACGGCTTTCACTAAAAGCAACACGTAAAGAATCGCTGTAGTTATTCCAATACACCATTGCGTATTCCACACCTGGGAATTTCGGTTTGAGCCAACTTATCCGTAATTTATTAAACCCTGGGTACACACGTAAAGAATCCGCCTTTTGCGGATAAGTACGCCCATTGTCGACGATATAATCTTTATATGAGTCTTCCATTTCTTTGCACGAAGAAAAAACTACGAAAACTAACACTATATAACTTAGATACTTTTTCATTGTTGGGTGTTTTGCTTAATTCAACATACAATTCTAATCAAGAAGCTGCCCCCAGAAAGCTAGCTGCCCGATAATTACTTGGCTACGCGTAGCATCAGTTCCATAGGTTTGAAAGGTAGCGGTAATTCGGATTCGAACATGAGTCAAAGGGCGGTAAGGATCTATAGCTTCTTCCGTCGGAATGACGTCGAACTCTGTTCGATCATACCAGTAATCACGGTCTTCATCGGTAATCGGCCCGGCCTCTCGCCCCTCCCCATAGCCGGAAGGCTTAAACTGTTCAAATTCCCCAACTAGAAACCAACTATCATCCCAACTACCGTCTGGGTTGGGATTTTCACTCCCCCAAACTTCAAACGTACGGGGAGCGGTACTGGAATACAATTCATAATCTGGTCTCGGCCATTTTTGTATGCGACTTAGCGTCACTCTCCGACCTAAGTCAATGGTAAACCATTGCGGAATTGGCCCACCATGTGAACTGGCATAGAACTCATTATCTGAACCGTCTGCTCCTAACCATAATTGCTCCAACCTATAGGCCGAACTTCCTTCGGCAGTTTCGAAATAATCTGTCGGAAGCGCTGCGTTTTGAAATAAATTACTCGGAATTTTGACCTCCTCTAAAGGTAGTAACTCACGAAAGACAGTATCCGATACATTGTTCCAACGATCTCTTAAATATATTCCAAACTTTGTGGGTTCGATCTTCAAACCACGTCTCGGAAATTTTATTCGCTGGGATCGGGTATGAAACGTCTGCAACTCGGAAAAACTTCCGTTACCCAACGTGTCGGCCAACAAGACCAGCGCTAATTCCGCCTCGGCATCGTTGCTATCTATAGATGCGATGACCCCTCCAAAACCTGCTTCTATATCAAACAAGACGGTTTGTATGGGAGGAGCCAGCGGTTGAATTTCAACGGATACGGCTTCTGACAACTTTTCGTTTTTTCCCACACTGAAGAGCTGAACATCTTGCGAGGAAGAACTACCGAAGCCGGTTACTGACAGCGTATCCACATATAAGGAAACTTTCGTCTCAATAGTTTCTCCATTTCTTACGTAAACCGCTTTCACGCCAAGTAGATTATTATCGTTTGGTAAAGAGAAACGGATTGTCGCTCCTCCTCTAGTATTGATCACTTCGCGTACCGTGACCGGCTGGGGAGCAGGTGCATTGTTATCAATAAAATCGATTCGTCCTTCTTCTTTACACGCTAGAAGAAGAAATAGAATCAAGAAATAGAATGTCTTTTTCATACTTATTATGTTTTACCAGCCAATGTTTTGAATTAAATTCGGATTTTCTTCCAGAGTAGAAATACGTATCGGCCAGAAGTAATCTTTAAACGAAAACTTTTGAGTAGCGAGTAATATTTTCTGGTAATAGTCCTCCGGTTTATTCGCAGAAATCTTATAGCCATATATGCCTTTATCATACTCAGAAGATGCTTTTTTCCAACGTCTCAAGTCCCAATAACGATGCCCCTCAAATGCGAGCTCAATCAATCTTTCCTGATGAATGATTTCACGCATTCCCATTTGTGTGCTGTATTTCCTAGGACTGTCACTGTAGCGATCCCATGACTCTTTTACATCAGGAATACCCGCTCGTTGTCTTACAGCGTTCAGATAAAAAAACAAGTCACCGCTATGTGCACCATCAGGTCCCTCGGATTCATTGATAGCTTCTGCATAAAACAAATATAAATCAGCTAACCGCATCATTGGCCAAGGGTAGTAAATGGCATCATATCCAGTGGCAGATGTCTGACGATTCAGATAATTAATCACCTTCTTATTGTAATATCCGGTGACAGGCCCCCAATCGTACCCCTTCTTCTGTTGCGCACCACCAGCCCTAGCGGCTACCCAAAAAAGATCGTTTGGTAAGGGATCATTCGATTCGGGTTTTTGTCCATACCATTGTCCACCGTCAAAACCCAACCAGGCATAAAATCGAGGCTCCCGATTAAAATTCACTTCCGCAGTCACATAATTTCGTCGAATATACCAACGCTCCGTCTCCCCACCCGCTCTCAAATCGTATCTATTCTTTCCATTCCACTCCTTGTCCCGTTCGATTGGTAAACCGTGATTGGTATAAAAGCTCTCTGCCACCTTCAAAGGCGCTTGAATGTGATTATACAGCGTTGGCATATCCGGATATTGATCCCACTGCAAGTTGGGCGATGAGGCCTTCTGTAAATTTATGTTTGCTTCTTTTGATGTATGCGTATTGGCCCAGACAATTTCCTCGTTCCACTTCTCAGTAATCGCCGTACGTAAAGTAAGCTCTTGAATTAACGTATCGCTGATGATCACGCGACTTTGATGTTGGTGCAACGAGTGACCTGCTTCTTCACACAAAGCAATCGCCTCCTTAGCTGCAATCATAGCGGCGTCCCACCGGGCTTTTACAGCGTCCGATGATTTGTCAGTTTTAAACAACTGACGACCTTGCGCATCAACCAATCCCGCCTGGTCCTTGTTGTTGTTAAAAAGAGGGCTCGCAGCATACACCATAATCTTCACCTTCACCGACGCAGCAATGGGTTTAGTGATCCGTCCTAACTCATCACGACTTTGCACGGTTAGGGGAAGGTCTACGAGTGCTTCATTTAGCAATTCAATTACATAATCAAAGCAGTCTTCCATCGGGTCCCTAAAAACACGGACCTCTTCTGGGGCTGCATCGATGGGCAAATTCTCTTTAATTATTGGAATTGGGCCCCATTTTTTCATCAAATGAAAGTGGTAATACGCTTTCAAGAACTTAGCTTCCGCAATCCATTGACGCTTTTCCCATTCCGGCAAATCGGGGACTTTCTCCGCATTTTCGATTAGAATGTTACATGCCCTAATCCCTTCATATATTCCGTTCCAGTCATCCCCAATAGGTGCGGATGCATTTTGAAGCCCTCGTGCAATGTTAAAAAGCCCTCCACCCCAAACGTCGCTACTTTCTCTTCGATCAATAACTGACCAGAGTTCATCGCCCGTCATATAGCCATGATCTCCGTCTAGATTTCCCTCGGAGGTCAAAAAGCCGTAGCATGTGTATAAATAACGGATAGCAGTTGATCTCATACTAAAAGCACTTTCCAATGTCGCTAACCCGTCATCGGGCACTATATCCAAATATTTCTCGCAGGACGTTACAAAAATGACCAATAGCGCCGACATCGTAAGTTTGATGTTTTTAAAGAAAATTTTCATAATCGTATCGGTTTGGTTTTAATTAAATGACATATTAACACCAAGATTAAATACCTTCTGCAGAGGATAGCCTAGTCCATTTCCACCCATCTCAACATCCCATAACTTAAATTTGCTAAATAGTAGCAAGTTAGTCCCGCTGAGATAAACGCGAAATTGGTTCAAACGAAATCTCTCTTTCCATTGCCCGGGTAATGAGTAACCGAGCTCAGCTTGCTTTAACCGTAGAAAAGATCCGTCTCTCATAAACCATGTACTAGACTGGGTATTGTTCTGGTTTAACGTGCTGCTAAGCCTTGGCCACAAAGCATACATGTTTTGATTATCTTCTGACCAATGACTGTCAGCATATGCTTGCAACAATTGCGTTTGTCCCTGAAAAGGGGATGTTGCAACCGGATCTATCCAGAATGACTCGTTAGCCAGGCCTTGAAAAAAAACAGATACATCCAGCCCTTTATACCCGACCGAAACTCCGAAACCATAGATAATTTCGGGCGATACGGGGTTCCCAATGGGGACCATATCTGCCGACGTAATTTGCCCATCATCATTCAGATCCAGGTATTTAATATCACCCCCTCCGTATTCGCTGCCAAACATTTGGGGTGGCGAGTTTCGGGCTTCCGAATCATCCATAAATAAACGTTCCGCAATATATCCCCAGTTTTGCGTTAAGGAGTGCCCTACTCTTGAGCGCCAAGGCTCTTTGTATTGTGGTTCTTCGTATACTTTGAATTTACTTTTAGAATACGTAAAATTGGCACGGGCAGAGGTCCAAAAATACTCGTTCCATGCATGTTGAAAGTCGGATTGGATATCAAAGCCACGAGCAGTGGCTTCTCCTATATTCGCGCGAACTGGAGCCTGAAGCCCCATCGATGATGGAATCGAGGCCCTAGTCATTAGAATGTTACGACGATGTTCTGTAAAATATTCCGCAATAATATTGCCCTTGCTAAAAAGCCCTAATTCGAGCGCTATGTTCTGTTTGGTAGAGGTCTCCCAAGTGATGGCCTCATTGGCATAGCGATTGATTCGGATCCCATCGGCACCTTTATCCACATTTTCCCCGAAGTATGCCCCTCTGTCCGCATCGTTCATATTTACTTGCGAGAGATAAAAGAATCTATCCTCTGGACTACCGATCTGATCATTCCCCACTAGTCCGTAGCTATAACGCAGCTTCAAATTAGAAATAGTCGAGGCATATTTTTCCATAAACCGTTCGTTTGAGATCAACCACGCCATACCGGCAGACGGGAAAAACCCCCACCGATGGCTTTCTGCAAAACGTTCGGAGCCATTATATCCAAAGTTGAATTCGAAGAAATATCGATTGTCGTAGGAGTAAGTGGATCTGCCCGCTAAGCCCACGTTTCGAGAGGGCAGAGAAAGTTGGAGGTTTCCTTGATTAGCTGCAATCCATTCCCGCGTCGTAAAAACGAGTAATCCGCTAAGACCATGCTTATCGAAATTATTATTATAATTCAACCGGGTCTCTGAATAAGTAGTTGCCTCTATGGTTTTTGGTCCTTCAGTATAATCGAGATATTCGGTTCCATCATCATTGAAACGTTCCAGATGATACTCCCCGGTGAAACTGTCATAACCACTTCTAAGTTGATACCAAAAGGGACTGTAAGATCGTCTTACGTCATATTCCGCTAGTCTAGACAAATTGACTAGGGACATAATTTTCAGCCCTGGTGTGATGAAACTTAAATCCTGATTCACCTCTATACTGGCTAACATTTGGGATCGTGTACGATCCGTATAACCCCGCACGATTTCTGCATAGGGATTGGTGTAATTACCTTGATAATTACCAAACATAATATGATTCACATATTGAAAATCCTCATCAATAGGATAGTATGCTGGGAACATAACCGGATTAGAGTGCATCACTAAATTATACATGTCCTCTCCACTCCGATTAGGTCCATTATAATCATCGAAATTACCTGAAAGTCTAACGGCTAATTCGGTAGATTTGGTAATATTTACGTCCACGTTTGCCCTCAAACTATAATTTTTAAAATCAATGTTATTATTAAAGCTGTTCCGATCGTCAACAATTAGCGACCCATTGTCTTTGGTGAATGCCGAAGACACAAAATAACGAGCAACGGGACCTCCCCCCGTGACGCTTAAATTAGCGCGTTGTGAGATGGCATAATCATTGAATAACATGTCATACCAATCATTTGCTGGGTAGATATACGGACTCGACCCAGATTTCATCGTATTTTCAATTTTATCTTGACTGTAAGGCAAATCACCTAAAGGATTCCGTGTCAATACGGATTCATTATGGAGCCGCATGTATGTAACTGGGTCCACTGTTTTAATGTTGCTCGTTGGCGTATTAGCAGACATTTCAGTTCGAAACGAGATTTTGGCTGGCCCCTCTACACCACGCTTGGTCGTTACTAGAATTACGCCATTTGCGCCGCGAGCCCCGTAAAGCGCCGTAGCACTGGCGTCTTTCATTATCGAAAAACTCTCAATATCATCGGGGCGTAACCGGGCAAGGTCAGTTGCTGTTAATTCAATATTATCAATCAGTATCAATGGTTTGGTATTGGCGCCAAAGGTGGTGATCCCTCGAACAAAGAAATCCGCATTATCAGCTCCGGGTTCGCCACTTCGCTGATAAGCTATCATTCCCGCCACATTTCCTGCAAAAGCAGTGGTTAGGTTACTCGACGGCACCTTGAGATCTGACGGGCGAACCGTGGTTACTGATCCGACTACTTCACTTTTTCGTTGCGTACCGTATCCGACCACCACCACTTCTTCTAAGGCATCCTGATCGGCTTGCATGACAACATTCAATTCTTCCCTGTCCAAAAGCACCTCTTGGGTTAAGTAGCCTACTCGGGTAAAAATTAAGATTGAAGAATCCCCTGAAGCAGGAACATCAATGATAAAATTACCATTCTGATCCGTTTGTGTGGCTCGGCCTGACACTCCCTTGACTTGTACAGTGACACCGGAAAGAGTCTGCAAACTGTCTTGAACTCGTCCCGTCACTCGTGCGTTTTGCCCCATTAGAACACCGCTGCCCAACAACGAGAACACAAGCGCTAAACACAATATTAGAAAGCGAAAACAAAAAACTGTCATATCAATATGTTTACATAATTGGTTACATATAAACGCATAGATTGGCCAACTGACAGAAACGCGAAGTCCATCCAATGTCGGATTAAATTGAAATATTGTGTCAGTACTTCGGTAATTAAATCAGTCTATTTTAGGTTACCTGGTTTATTTATCTATGGTTTGGTTAATTCAGTATAAGACTGTTTGATATAGCGTCTCGCCGATCTTCCCTACCCAAAATCCTATTGACGTAGCTGACGATATTGATCTGTTGGTTATTTAGCTTACAATTGGTTGCATCGCTCCCTTTCTGGGAAGCATTCTATAGCAAACCTATAACTAATTTCACAGACACGCATCCTGTACCGTCCTGCCAATGAACAACATAGCTATTTTCAAGTGAAAAAACCTTGTTTTGATGATGTTTTGGGTGAACAGGAAAACAATTAAAACTGGAGCGTAAACGTACTTCCCTGATTTTCTTTACTATCGACGAAGATATTCCCCTTATGCAGCAACATAATTTGTTTACTTAGGGTCAGCCCAACCCCCGTCCCGGACTTCTTAGTGGTAAAAAAAGGTGTAAATATTTGGTCTTGAATCTCAGCAGACATGCCCTTTCCATTGTCGTGAACTTTCAAAAGTATATGATCTGCTGTTTGGATCGCAGAGAGACTGATATAAGGCTCACCTTCCTCTTTCACCGCCTCAATTGCGTTCAACAACAGATTAATCAGAACTTGCTCCAACAAGTTGACATCCGCCTCTAAAACCAATCGTGTGTTTTTAATAATAATATCTACGTCAATATGTTTCTGGATCAGGGTCGGCTCTAACAGTTGATAAATATTCTCAAATAACTGTACGATTAAAATTTCCGAACGTTGAGGCTGATCTACCTTATGAATCAGCCGATAACTCTTAGCGAATTGCAATAATCCATCACTTCTTCGCTTTATCGTAAAAATCCCCAGTTTCAGATCTTCGAGATCTTGTACTCCTTTCCAATCCTCCAAACGATCGTGCAGGGTCTCCGCTAGCGAACTTATGGGGCCAATAGAATTCATAATTTCATGAGTTAACACCCGCAGCAGCTTGTGCCAAGCTCTGGTCTCCGTCTCATCGATGGCTTCATTGATGTTTTGATATACCACAATTCGGAAGCCTCCTTCTTTGGTGTCGAATACCGAACTTTGTATCAGCAGCTTAATCTTCCCTTTGCTGGAATGCGCCGTCTCAATTTGGTGCCGGCCAACCTCCAGTTCCATGGTCTTCTGAAATAAATCAGGATGACGCTTATCCATCCCAGAAATATTCCCCAAATGTGGAAGTTGAAACAATTCCTTAAACGCCTCGTTTAGCCAAATGACCTTCCCGGTATCCGCATGGTAAAAGACGATCGCCGTATCCAGCATATTGATCACCTTGTTAAGGTATTGGTGTTGCAGCGCCTGGTCTCTACTGATGCTTTTGTAGACCTCATTAATTTGATTGAATGCAGTATGCAGTTGCCCTTCAACGGATTGATCACGCTTCACCACAAACCGGCGTGTAAAATCCCTATATTTAACCGCCTCAGAAAATTCCAGAAGCTGCTTAATAAGCCGTCGATATTTTGAAAATAAACGATAGGCAAAAATGACTAACACGAAAAAGCTTAGCCCTGCGTACCAATAATATCCTTTCCAGCCGAAATAGGCGACAACCGTAGCCAAAACCAGCAGCAAGAATACCTTAAAGAAATCTGCTACAGCAAGTTTGGTCATTATTACAGGTTATATTTTTCAAGTCGACGATACAACGCTGCGCGGGTGAGCCCCAGCTCCTTGGCTGATTTGCTAATGTTACCGTTGTATTTTTCGATGGCCGATTTAATCGCCTTACGCTCCATTTCCTCCAAATTATGAGACGAAAAATCACCCGCTGACGGAGTGCTGGGCATTTGCTGTTCAATGGGCGAGAAAAGAATATCCTCTGATCGAATACTTTGATGCTCCGACATGATAACGGCGCGCTCAATGCTGTATTGAAGTTCTCGAACATTCCCCGGGAAATGATAAGCACTTAATTTAGCTATAGCGTCCGCTTCTAAGCCCAGGATATTTTTATGATATTTCGCACTATAAAACGTCAGGAAGTGGTTCGCCAGCAAAGCGATATCTCCCCCTCGTTCCCGCAATGGCGGCACTTGGATTTCTAGCGTATTGATTCGGTAAATCAAATCCTTTCGGAATCTATGTTCATCCGCCAGCATGTACAGCGGCACATTCGTTGCAGAGATTAACCGAATATCAATCGGAACGGGCTGGCTACCTCCCAGTGGAACGACAGCTCTGTTTTGCAACACACTTAAGAGTTTCGCCTGTTGCTGAAGGTTAATATTCCCAATTTCGTCCAAAAAAAGCGTCCCTTGGTGTGCATGTTCAAACCTCCCTTTTCGATCCTCCCGCGCATCGGTAAATGCGCCCTTTTTGTACCCAAACAATTCACTTTCAAACAAGGTTTCTGTCAGAGAGCCTACATCTACCTTTACCAATGCCTCTCGGGCCCTTAACGATCGTTGGTGAATCGCACTGGCAATCAAATCCTTGCCCGTGCCGTTTTCACCTAGCACCAAAATATTGGCCTCGGTTGGAGCCACCTTATCCAACTTATATTGCAAATCCTCCATGATCGCGGACTGACCGATGATGCCGGTTTGATTGCGAGCGTCCGGCTTTGACTTCGTCTTTTGATCCAGCTTCCGCTCATCACAAATCCCCTTTAGCGTCGTTAACAATTGCTCATTTTGCCAGGGCTTGAGTATAAAATCAGAAGCGCCTTGTTTGAGCGACTTCACCGCGAGATCTACAGCCCCGTAGGCGGTAATCATCACCACATCAATTTTTGGAAATTGTTTTTTTATTTTTGATAACCAAAATAACCCTTCATTCCCCGTATTCATCGCGCTCTTGTAGTTCATGTCCAACAACACGATATCTACCGGTTCGTTTTCCAGCACGTGGATCAAACGCTCTGGATTATGTTCCACCAAGACTGATTTCACATTCGGTCTAAGCAGAATACGGGAGGCTGTCAATAAATCCTGATCATCATCGACAACTAAAATGGTTGCTTTTTTCATGGCAAGACTAAATTAGTTATAAATCCAAAGAACCTGCATAATAATCATTCACATATTTTTGCATCAGCCACTCGTATTGTTTTATAATGAGCTGACTGCGGGTGTAATCCAGCTTATTTTTAGAGGTAAGATAAATCACCGAATTGCTATTTCCAGCCTCGAAGTGTACCGTTTCAATGCGCAAGGCTTCTGCATAGCTCTCTTCCTGATTGCGTAAATTCATCACGTTTTTCTGGGTGATACCCAAATCGAAGACCGCTTGAGCGGTTCTCATTCTCAACTCATTTTTCATCACCTCTCTATTTAAGGAGGCTTCTTGGAGATTGACCTGAGCCATCCGCACCTCGGTACGTGCTCGAAACTGGTTAAAGATTGGAATAGACAGGTTGATACCGACACCTTTACTGAGATTGTTTTTTATTTGCTGAAACAGTGCTCCTCCTTCCCTACTGTAGTTCGAGCTCATTCCTCCGTTGAACGATAGACTCGGCCAATACTGAGCCCGCGCGACTTTGACTCCCGCTTCCATTTCTTTAATGCGCCAATCCATGGCTTTGAATTGTGGTAAATTGTCTAGAGATAAAGCGAACAAAGTCATCGCGTTTGTTGCATCCAACTGAGCGGGGATGTCGATAGACTCCAAGCTCAGCATATCTTGGACATGGATATTCAGCAAACCCGCCAATTCCACTCGAGCATTGTGCAGACTCTGTCGGGTCAATTCCACCGCATTGAGATCGTTGCTATATTGTCCTTTGATGTCATAATAATCACCCGGATTCACCGCCCCTTCCCGATGCAACACCTGGTTCCGGTGAAGCTGTTCCTTTGTTACGGCTAATTGTCCTTCCATTTGCGTCAGCATATCCTGCGCCGTCAACACCTTAACATATGCTTCGATCACATCCAATTTAAGTTCATTGACCAGCCCCTCGTACTCCAGTTTATTCGCATCGAAGGCATTGGACTTCATACGGATATTATGAAATATGGAAAACCCATTAAAAATCGGAACGTTTAAACTCA
This sequence comes from Candidatus Sphingobacterium stercorigallinarum, assembly GCA_019115805.1. Classification (GTDB taxonomy): domain Bacteria; phylum Bacteroidota; class Bacteroidia; order Sphingobacteriales; family Sphingobacteriaceae; genus Sphingobacterium; species Sphingobacterium stercorigallinarum. Next base: position 12,927 of record DXCW01000241.1, on the reverse strand, counting down.
GTGATTGACTTCCCGAGCGATTGTTCTCATCAATATATTGATTGGTGGTGGGGTTAATCGTCCGACCCTGAGAGATTTGATGGGAGATTTGGCCATTCAGGCTAGGTAAGCGGTCGTATTTTGCTTGCCTATAAAGTAAGTCTGATCGATCGATGCTAAGTTCATTTCTTCTTAATGTAGGATTGTTTTGGACAGCCAACTTGATGCAATCCACCAAAGACAGCGCATCGTCTTGCCCCTGGACATTGCCGACCAAACCACAAACTAAAAAAAAGAGGTATAGAATTTTGTTGCTCATTTAAACTTCGTTTCCATCTGGATACCACAGGTTGTGCCAAACACCTAAACCACTTTACAGCAAACACTTATACACAACAAGAACATACAACTGTTCATAGACGAACAGCTGTATGTTCGCTTATGGACACTAAAAGCTACCGCTACGCATACGCACCCCTCGCTTACCTGGTAAGCGCATCGTACTTGGACATCAACGAGTGTATTGATGAACGCTTACCATAGGTTGTCCATCACCGCACAACTATTGTCCGATACCGAACAGTGCAGTCGCTCGACCACCAATTAACACACTACATAACAGTTACTTATATTTTTGGCACAACCTTATCTAAGGTATTAGTAAATTTGACTATTACCATACATGGACAGACCGATTAAACAACGCAAATGGAATTCGAAAAGAATCCTAACAATCGTAGGGATCTTAGGTATTATCGTCTTAATAGGCGCTAGCTATTATTACACTAGCGGCAATAGTCGATTGAATGTGAATGCGGAACGGATATCTATATTTCAAGTGAAAGAGGGCGTCTTTCAGGAATTCATTCCCATCAACGGTTCGGTCCTGCCCATCAGCAGCATCTATTTGGATGCATCAGTGGGGGGCCGTGTCGAGGAGCGCTATGTGGAAGACGGTACACATCTACATAAAGGGGACCCCATTATGCGTCTTTCCAATACAGACTTAGAGTTGACTCTGGTACAACAAGAAACACAAGTTTTGAACCTTTTAACACAAGCACAGATCGCACAAACCAATGCCCAACAGGTTTCCATCAACAATAAAAATCAAATGGCCGATGTGGAGCAGGCATTCAATGAAGCAGAGCGTGTCTACACATTAAACAAAAAACTACTTGCGGAAAAAGCGATCGGCACACAAGAGTATGAGAAATCATTAAACGAATATAATTATCAGAAAGAGCGCAAAGAGCTGACGCGGCAAATCCTGGAACAAGATGAACGATCGACAAATCAAAAACTGCATCAAGACCAAGAAACCTATAAGCGGACACAAAACGCTTTAGCATTAATGAGGCAGAAAGTAGGCGACCTCATCTTACGCGCTCCAGTCGATGGCCAGCTGACCTCTTTTGATGCAGAAATCGGTCAGAACAAAAATCCGGGTGAGCGTTTGGGACAAATTGATGTATTGACCGGCTTCAAGGTACGTGCCGATATTGATGAACACTATATTAACCGAATTTTTCCGGATCTCCGTGGGCAGTTCACCATTAGCGATAATACCTACGATTTGGTCATCAAAAAAGTATATACACAAGTTAAAGACGGCCGGTTTCAGGTGGATATGGAATTCATTGGAGAACGTCCCAAAAGCATCCGCAGAGGTCAGACGCTTAACATTCGGCTAGCCTTGAGTGATGAAACCAAAGCGGTATTACTGGCCAAGGGAGGATTTTATCAACAAACCGCCGGAAATTGGATATTTAAACTAGACAAAGATGGTACTAGCGCCTTCCGAACGGCTGTCCAATTGGGTCGGCAGAATCCAGAGTACTATGAAGTCATCGGCGGCTTAGAGCCTGGAGACGAAGTTATCGTATCGAGTTACGAAACGTATGATAAGATAGAGGAATTAGTCATCAAAAAATCAGATTAGATCTCGGCTTCCTTATTATAAGGGAACAAAACGACCAATGAGCGGCCGCCACTGATCTAAAAACAATGACAGATTCCGATGTATACCTATTAGACATTAATAACATACTTCATATCAGAAGCAACATAAAACAACAATACATACCATGATAAAAATAACCAGTCTGCAAAAATTTTATCGCACCGAGGAGGTCGAAACCGTCGCCTTAAATGATGTAAACATTCATGTAAAAGAAGGTGAATTTGTTGCCGTGATGGGCCCCTCAGGATGCGGTAAGTCTACCCTACTCAATATCGTAGGCCTCTTAGACGATGTGGATAGCGGGAGTTATCTTTTCAACAGCGTAGAGGTGGCTAAATTTAAAGAAACGAAACGCTCGAATTTAAGAAAACATAATATTGGCTTTGTCTTTCAAAGCTTTAATTTGATCGATGAGCTGACCGTATTTGAAAACGTGGAGCTTCCGCTAGTTTATACGAATGTCCCGTCTGCCGAACGAAAACGCCGAGTAGAAGAGGTGTTGGAAAAAGTGCAGATCATGCACCGTCGAAATCACTTTCCACAACAGCTTTCTGGGGGACAACAGCAACGTGTCGCGGTAGCTCGTGCGGTCGTTAATAACCCTAAACTCATTCTCGCCGATGAGCCAACGGGAAATTTGGATTCCAGCAACGGAAACGAGGTGATGCAACTGCTTACCGAATTAAACGAGTCCGGAACGACCATTATCATGGTGACGCACTCCGAGCACGATGCGAAGTTCGCCGATCGGGTAATCCGAATGCTCGACGGCCAAGTGATATTAGAAAGCTCAACAGTGTTATAGGAAAAGAATCGTATTGAACGCTGAACTCACCCATTGGAAACACCAACCCATTATGATCAAAGGTTATTTTAAAATAGCGATTCGGAATCTTAAGAAAAACAAAAGTTTTACCGCAATCAATGTGATCGGATTAGCGGTAGCCATGGCTGCCTCCATGCTGATCATGTTGTGGGTCAAATCAGAATTTAGCTATGATCGATTCTATTCGAAAACAGATCGGCTTTACGCGGTAGGGAACAAGGCCATATGGGGCGACGAATTAGCCATATGGTTTTATACACCAAAACCCATGGCTCCTGCGATCAAGACAACATACCCCGAAGTAAAGAATGTCAGCAGATTCAACACAGCACACACCTTTTTGTTATCCCATGAGGATAAGAAGTTAACGACCGAGCGAGGCGCCTTTGTCGACAGCTCTTTTTTGGAAATGTTCGATTTCAAGGTACTGGCTGGGGACGGAAATCGGGCCCTCCGAAATCCAAGTCAGATCATCCTGACCGAAACCCTAGCCCATACACTTTTTGGAGATAAAAACCCCATCGGCCAAACGCTTAAGATCGATAGCACCGATCTATTCACTGTAGGCGCGGTCTTGGAAGACATTCCAGATCACTCCTTCATGAAAAAAACAACCTATCTGTTACCCTGGAGATATATGGAAAAACTAGGGTGGTCCGACGATTATTGGGGTAACAATTCCGTGCAAACCTATATAGAAATGGATCCTTTAGCCAACATCGATCAGTTTGAGAAAAGTTTTCAAGGGTTCGCAAAGAAACATACCGACACGCAGATTGATAACATCATACAGCCTATTGGTGAACAGTGGCTTTATAGCGATTTTGATCGTGGGCAACCGATCGACAGCCGCATAGGAATGGTTTATACGTTCATCGCAATTGCGGGTTTCATTCTGCTTATTGCCTGCATTAATTTTATGAACCTCAGTACCGCTCAAAGCGAACGCAGAGCAAAAGAGGTCGGGGTTAGAAAGACGGTAGGCGCAAAAAGAACCACGTTAATTTGGCACTTCCTAACGGAATCGATCAGCATAGCAGTGATTGCTGGCTTGCTCGCCTTGGCATTGGTGACCCTCACGTTGCCGGCGTTTAGTTTGTTGATCGACCGCCAATTGACACTAGATTTTAAACACGTCTATTTTTGGAGCACGTTTATCGGCTTTATCCTTTTTATCGGTGTTCTAGCGGGCAGCTATCCCGCATTCTATCTTTCTTCGTTCGCACCTGCAAAAGTCTTAAAAGGGAAGCAACTTCAACGTTCCGAGCACCTAGGTTTCCGAAAAATTTTGGTGATTTTCCAATTCAGTATTTCTGTCATTTTAATTATTAGCACTATCGTTTTAAACAAGCAAATCCAGTTCGCACAGGACCGCGAGATAGGATACAATACGAATCGTCTGATCAACATCATTGATCAAGGAGATATCTATAAAAACAGAATGCTTATAAAAAACGAATTGATTCACCAAAATCTTGCGACTCATGTTTCCAGAACGTCCTCGCCACTAACTGAAAACTGGAGCAGCAGCTCCTTGGATTGGCAAGGAAAGCCCGTTGACGACAACACATTGTTTTTACGAATTGCGGTCGACGATGATTTAGTCGCGACGGCTGGGCTGCAGTTATTAGCTGGACGAGATTTTGATCTCAACAAATACCCAACCGATTCGACAGCCGTACTCATCAATGAATCCGCAGCGAAAGTCCTTAATTACAAGGACCCCTTGGGCAAGCAGATCAAAGACAGCGGGATACAGTGGAACATTATCGGTGTCGTCAAAGATTTTATTCAAGAATCTCCATATAGCGCTATTGGTCCCTTAGTTATTCAAGGTGTTGCGTACAGCACCCAGACGACTAACATTAAATTGAACGATGGTCTCAACACGAGGGATGCCTTAGCTCAAATTGAGAAAATATTCAAGAAATACAATCCCGACTATCCGTTCGAGTACAGCTTTGTCGACGAGGCCTACGCAGCAAAATTTAAAGAAACCCAACGACTCGGCAGATTGTCTAGTTTATTTGCCTTCTTGACCATACTGATATCTTGTTTGGGCCTATTCGGTTTGGCAGCGTACATTGCAGAAAGTAGAACAAAGGAAATTGGCATACGTAAGGTATTAGGTGCCTCGGCGATGACCATCACCCGCATGCTGTCGAAAGAATTCCTAATAATGGTCTGCATCTCCTGTGTTATTGCTTTCCCGATTGCCTATTGGGTAATGAACAAACTGCTAAACAATTATGCTTACCGGATAAGTATAAGCTGGGACGTCTTCTTACTATCAGGCTTGACGGCCATGCTAATCACTCTTGTCACCATCAGCTACCAGTCCATTAAGGCAGCGACCACTAATCCAGTGGATAGCCTGCGAGATGAGTAAAGGGAATTATCACGCAAGCATTTTACAAAAACGGTCTAATTGGTTTGATATGATAAAAACAGTTTGGAAATCAATTTTAAAAGCTAAATCCTTAAGCATTATTCATGTTTTAGGCTTGGGTATTGCCATTACCGCATCCACCATTCTCTTCCTGACGGCGATGTTTGAGCTCTCCTTTGACACGTTCCACAAAGACGGCGAGCGCATCGCACTTCTATACCATCGGTCAGAACCCCTTACGGGGCCAAAGACTTCTTATTCAATGCCAGTGCCCTTAGCCCCTCAGTTAAAAGCTGCCATTCCAAGCATTGATTTGGTATCGCGATACGGCCATAGTACAGTAATCTTCAAAAACGAAGAAAAAGAGATGGTATCAACGAATCGATTTGTCGACATAGATTTCCTTAGGATGTTTAGCTTTCCCTTTGTCACAGGGAACGCAAAGGCGCTTGCTCGATTGGATGACCTGGTGATTACCGAAGACATGGCGATCAATCTCTTCGGCAACACGAGAGATGCAGTGGGAAGACAGATACAAGTCAAAACGGAAGGGACTTGGCAGACAAAAACGGTTTCAGCGGTGTTAAAAAACATCCCGTCAAACTCGAGCCTTCAATTTTCAAGCCTGATGCGTTATGAAAGCATTCCTCGCTATACCGAGTATTTACAATTATGGGATCACCAAAATCATCAAGTATTTGTTAAAGTCAAGGGCGATCACCTCAACGGGCATCAATTTTCCAAAGAGATCCAGTCATTTACAAATCAACATTTTAAAACGAATATAAACCGCATAAAACGCGATGGCGGTAAGATGGACGAGGACGGAAACTACTTTAGTTTTCACCTCCTCCCTTTATCGCAGCTACACTTGAGTGAGGCCCGGTTTGGAGAGACAGCGTCAGCAAGCCTGCCGTGGATTTTGTTGTTAATTTCAGGATTAATACTCGTTATTGCCGCATCCAATTTTGTTAACCTTTCTTTGGCAAATTCCTTTAATAGAAATAAAGAAATCGGAACCCGAAAAGTTTTGGGAGCTACGACCTGGGACGTGGTGAAACAACTCTGGCTGGAATCCTTAATGTTGTGTGGTCTCGCGCTAATCTTGGGCTTGACGTTCGCTTACCTGCTCTTACCCGAGTACAATGCGCAAATGAATTATCGCTTGGAGTTGCTTCATCTATTCAATGGACAAAACGCAGCTATTTTCCTGTTCACCTTTTTCACCATGTCGCTGATTACGGGAGGCCTTCCCGCATCGCGGATCGCGCGTACGAATATCGCCGACTCGTTAAAAGGTTCGTCAAAAATCAGGTCGTCAAAATTCCGGAGCTCTTTGACTGTCTTACAGTTTGTAATAGCTATCGTTTTAGTCATAGCGAGCATCGTAATTAATAATCAATTGCATTATCTCACCGGGAAACCACTCGGATTTAATAAAGATGAAGTGATTAGCATTCCTATTGGCAATGGCATTGATCAGGAAGTTGCACTATCTAGAATGCGGACGGCGTTACAACAACAGCCCTGGGTCAAATATGTAAGTGCAAGTGATATTAATTTAGGACGAGGGCAAGACGGTAGTTTAACCCGTAGTACCTTTGGTTTCGAGCATGAAAATAAAGAAATTTTCACCAACTTCATGCGTGTCGACCACGACTATCTAAACACCTTGGATATTCAACTCTTAACGGGGCAAGATTTTAACAGGACTTTTGCAAGTGACAGCAATACCGTGATTATTAACAAACAGATGGCGGCTCAATTGGGTGGTGCCGATCATATTGTGGGGAAGACCATTGCGCTTAATGGAGAATCGTTGGTGATTGGAGTGATGGAGGATTTCCATTATCATGACTTAAAAAGCGCCGTCGAACCTTTAACGATCTCTATAAACCCAAACACCTTTCGAATCGCTTACATCTTTGTTCGTGTTAAAAGCAGTCAGCTGGGCGAAAGCTTGCGAAAAGTAGAAGGTATCTGGAAGCACATCAATCCAAAAGCCAGTATCCCTGCCTCATACTTAAACGAAAACACGCAGAACCTATATCAAAGTGAAATGGCTTTCTCTAAAATTGTTTTAAGTGGAACCACCATCGCTATTGTTATATCCTGTTTGGGATTATTCGCCCTAGCCCTACTAACGATCAACCAAAGAGTGAAAGAAATCGGGATTCGTAAAAGTTTGGGTGCATCAGTGAGCAGCATCATTATGCTACTGTCCAAAGATTTGATCCGTTTGGTAATCATCGCTTTCGTGATCGCAGCGCCAATTGCTTGGGTTGTCATGAATAAATGGTTGCAATCTTATGCTTACCGCATTCAAATCCAATGGTGGATGATCGTGAGTGCTGCTTGTATATCCATCCTCATCGCTTGGATGACCGTTTCTTGGCACGCGTTCAAAGTCGCCAACAATAATGCAGTAGATAGTTTAAGAGATGAGTAGGAAACAAAAAAGATTAAAAAAGACGAGCATCCGTTTCCTCCGTTCTTGTTCAAAACGCAATCCTTATCAATCACCAAATTATGCTTAAACAATACGTTAAAATCATGTGGAGAAACCTGGCGAAAAACAAGGTTTACTCGTTCATCAATATCATTGGGCTCACCATAGGAATGGCTGCAACCATTCTGATCACGCTCTGGATTCAAAAGGAGCTGAGTATGGATCGATTTCACGAAAATGCAGAACGCCTGTATGTGATGTATAACCGCGACTCCGACACGAACGGGAACCATTGGATGTCGTCTAGCACACCAAAAGTTCTAGCCCCGACGCTAAAAACAGATTATCAGGAGGTGGAAATGGTTTCTCGTTTTGGAAGCAACAATTTTCTGCTGACAAATGGAGACAAAAAACTAAACACTAACGGGGCATTCGTAGACAGTACCTTCCTATCGATGTTCACGTTTCCCTTGATAGCGGGTGAAATCGAAACAGCTTTGAGCAGTCCTCACCATATTGTTCTCACAGAGGATCTCGCAAGAACCTTATTTACTGACGAAGACCCCATCGGTAAGATCATTAAAGTAGACAGCGTCAGACAATTTACGGTGAGCGGTGTATTGAAATCCCTTCCCAGTAATACCACGTTTACATTTAACTATCTTCTCCCGTGGTCCTATCTCAACGAGTTGGGTTGGGATAATGCCTATTGGGGTAATAATTCTACAACGACTTATACGCTACTGAAAAAGGGGAGTTCTCAATTTGCCTTCGATCAGAAAATCAAGACTATCGCTCAGGAACATACTAAAAATGCCCCCGTGCCACTCACCGCTGAAGTGTTCACGCACCGTTTAGATCGAAATTATTTATATAACAAACCGGAAAATGGACATCTGGTTGCAGGGAATCTGATCACCGTGAGATTATTCACAGTAATCGCTGGTTTTATTTTACTAATTGCCTGCATCAACTTTATGAATCTCAGTACCGCAAGAAGTGAAAAAAGAGCGAAAGAAGTTGGGATCAGAAAAGTGGTTGGTGTCCAAAGGCGCGCACTTGTCTTTCAATTTATATTTGAATGCGTCTTTTTAAGTGCGATCTCGTTTGTATTCGCCTTATTGCTGGTCCAACTCCTGCTCCCGTTTTTTTCCCAATTAGTCGGCACCCTGTTAGACCTGCCGCTATCCAATCCACAATTTTGGTGTGTAGGTATTCTCTTTATTTTATTTACTGGAATTCTAGCCGGAAGCTATCCTGCGTTTTACCTCTCCTCTTTTGATCCGGCTCAGATCTTAAAAGGAACTTTTACCAAAAAGGCACGCGCGATCAAGCCTCGTAAAATTTTAGTGGTCGTTCAATTTTCCTTCGCTATCGTACTCATCATATCTACAATTGTTATCGCCAATCAAATCCACCACGGCTTAACACGGGATGTAGGCTATGATCGATCGAAGTTGATATATCTACCCATCAAAGGGGCTTTATCACAACATTTTCCCAGTTTGAAAAACGATCTTCTGAATTCCGGAACGGTTTCATCGATGACCGTTAATAACGGCCCCATTACTCGAAGATCAAGTGACAGTTGGGGTTTCGAGTGGGAAGGAAGCACATCAGATGATCTGCAGACCACATTTGTACGCTTAGGATCGGACGCGGACTTTATCCAGACAATGGGTTTGGAGCTTGTGGAAGGGAGGGACATCGACATCTACACCCACCCTACTGATAGCCAAGCTGTTCTAATCAATGAATCAGCACAAAAAGCCATGAGACTGACAGATCCCATTGGGCAACGTATTCGGTATAAGGACGAGCGTGAATACTATACGATTGTAGGGGTGATCCAAGATTTTATAATGGATTCTCCGTTCGAAGAAAAAGTTTCTCCAATAATGGTCACAGCGCCCGGAAGTTATTTTCAAAACACCATTCATCTTAAATTATCCACTCAGTATACGACACAGGAATCGATCCAAAAGGTAAAAGATATCATTCATAAATTTAATCCCGATTACCCGTTTGAATACACCTTTATCGATGAAAGCTATGCGCAGAAATTCAAAAAAACAGAGCGAATAAACAAACTCGTCTCGCTATTCGCCGGACTAACGATCTTTATCTCATGTCTCGGATTATTCGGCTTAGCCGCCTATCTCGTGGAAAGCAAAACAAAAGAGATTGGTATCCGAAAAGTGTTAGGAGCTTCAACAGTGAATGTAACTAAATTACTATCAAAAGAATTTTTGCAACTTGTTATCGTAGCGATTTTAATCGCTTCACCCATCGCGTGGTATATTATGCATAAATGGATGGAAGATTACTCTTATCAAATTGGGGTACAGTGGTGGGTTTTTCTATTGACTGCTGCGGTAGCGATATTGATAACGATCATCACTATTGGCGGACAAGCCATCAAAGCCGCTTTAGCCAATCCGGTCAAGAGTTTAAGGGACGAATAAACTGAGTGTCAAGTCGATGAAATTGTTCAAGTTATCTTCACGTTGTCCATTTCCGCACGAAAACTGTTCGGATTCGAACAGCACACACACCCGCATCCAGCTATAAACCTGAGTATAAGGAAGATAAACCGATGGCAAGCTAATTGTAAAATTAAATGCAAAAAATAAGACCTTTCTATATGAACAATAATGACTGGAAAATCGCTTGGAGAAATCTCAGAAAAAGCGGCGTCTTCTCCTTTTTAAATATACTGGGCTTAACCTTGGGCTTTACTGGATTTATTTTATCCTATCAATACATTAATCGGGAGACCAGTTACGATCGGTGGAATCCTAACTATGAAAAAATCTACCAAATCGGTTTGGAAGCAAACGGTCAATTTACGACAGAAATCCTACCCTCTTTTGCTGGCCTCTTGATGGAAAAATTTCCCGAGATCAGATACGCTGGACGTAAGATTGATTTCAGCGTCGGTAATTATCCCCTATTTGGAAAAAACACCGTTTATATAAAGGACGCTATCATTCTGGACTCTGCCGCAGCACGTATTTTTCAAATCGAAAGCAACTCTGGCGCATTATATAAACAGGCGGAACAAAAAGAGGCTAGCTTAATTAAAGAGCAGTATGCCAGACTACTCTTTGAAGATTACGAAGATTTTTCAGAACCAAAAAGCGTTCCGGTACTCAGCGTGACTTTGGGCGTTTCTGAAACGTTTTACGGAATTGCTAAAGAGCGGAAGTTGTCCCATATAGACGGAGATGTCATCTTCATCAAGGAAATCGAAACGGAAGAACAAGGAAGCCCATTCCTTTCACAGACTTATATTCAGGTCAAAGAAGGTACTGATATTGACCTTCTTACCGAAAAAATAAACGCACTCTTTGCACAGGATATCGCGCAAAAAGAACGCATCGAGAATTCATCTTTTGCCCATGGCCGGGTCTATTTGGATCCCTTGGCAAATCTTCATTTGCGACCAAAAGCGGGCAGCAACGCCAATTACCTGGTGATATGGGCCTTGGGTGTTCTTTCCGTCGTTATCTTAGCATTAGCGTGTGCAAATTTCGCCAACATGATGATGGCACAAGCTCATCAGCGTCTGAAAGAACTTGCCATAAAAAAGATTCTCGGGAGCACGCGACTGGTGCTCGTCCGGCAATTGCTTTTGGAAGTGTTCATACTCACCCTTGGAGCTGCCATTCTTTCTTACATCACCTTACTGATCACAGGAAATTCGTTACAAAAATGGTTCAATGACGATTTGAATCACTACATTCAAACCCCAAGAACCTTTATCCAACTCATGACAGGTGTCGCCGTCTGCACATTACTATCTGGGATCTATCCCGCCATTTCTTTATCGGGATTTAAAACCATCGATCTATTAAACGGGCACTCGGGAGGGGTAGGAAAGAGCCATGTATTCCGAAACGGATTGTTGGTGGTCCAATTTACCATGGCTATCACTTTTGTTACCGGTATGTTAGTCGTTCGGCAACAAATGCGGTTCATGCAAGAAACCGAAAAGGGATTCGAACCCGCACAGGTTGTCAATTTTATAGGTGTAGGAATGTATTATGATAGCAAAGCTGATGGTAAATTTGGCGATTTCAAGCAAAGGCTGTTGCAAGATCCAAATATCGAATCGGTCACTGCGGCGACGAACATTCCCGGCTCCAAAGTACAGCCACCGCAATTTCAGTTTAGCTACGCGAATCAAAATTACGACATCGATCATGTTGGAATAGACCAAGATTTCTTCCAGACATTAGGGATAGATATGACATGGGGACACGATATTTCTTTACCCCAACTCCTAAACGACTCCACTAAACATTATGCCGTGGTCAATGAAGCCTTCCTAGACGAAATGAACCTTATCAATCCTATTGGCTCTTCCGTATCGGGATGTCATGTGAATTTCGAAGTGATCGGCGTTGTAAAGAATAGCAAAGCATACGGCTTTGAAAACAGGGTTCAGCCCACCATCTATTCTTATAAGGACGAGTGCGCTAAGGGCAGATTTAAATCAACCTTGCTGGTCAGGTCCGCCCCGGGAAAGACGGAACAAGCAATAGAGGCCGTTGAGAAAGAGTGGACGCTTAACCCGGCGGCTGAAGACTTGCCATTGGATTACGAATTTATGGATCAAAACTACGCTAAGCTTCAGGAAAAGCAGCAGGAACTACAGAAAGCCTTTAACGGTTTCACGATGCTATCGGTGGTCATCGCTGGATTGGGGCTTTTTAGTATGTCGACCTATCAAGTGACAAAGAGAAGGAAAGAAATGAGTATCCGAAAGGTTCTGGGCGCGTCCATCCACACCTTATTTCTCCAACTCAATAAACCCTTTTTTAACATCTTCTTCTTCGGTGCGATCATGGCTGTTCCAATCTGCTATCTGATTATTACCCCATGGTTGAATAACTTTGCTTATCATATTGAAATACGATGGTGGTATTTCGCAATTGCAGCGGTCAGCGTTTTGATTCTGTTTCTACTTTCAGTGAGCTATCAGTCTTTAAAAGCTGCCCGTGAGAATCCGGTAAATAGCCTGAGAGATGAATGAAGATGCCGATAAACATGGATATTTAGTGTATTAAAATCATGATAAAACTAGAACATATTTTCAAATGGTATCCGATTGGCGGAACCAAATCCTTCGTCTTAAAAGACATCAATCTAGAGATCGAAGAAGGTGATTTTGTCTCTATTATGGGGCCGTCCGGCTCTGGAAAATCCACGCTATTGAACACCCTAGGCGCACTGGACGAACCCAACGAAGGGAATTACTATTTTATGGGTGAGGATGTTTTGCGCATGAAGCCCAAAAACAGAAATCGATTGTTTCA
>DXCW01000006.1 GCA_019115805.1 Candidatus Sphingobacterium stercorigallinarum | reverse complement strand
TGAATTTCAAGTCCTTGAATTTCAATTTCCTTAGAAATGGCATCGTATTCACGATTATTTTTAACCTCGTTCAGTTGCGCCTCGTATTTCTTGATGGCTGTCTGTGAGTCTTTAATCATGTTACGACGTGTAACGATAGAATCCTCCAATTCATCCAGCTCATTACGAATTTTTTCTATTCGAGTGTCGAGACCAGCGATCTCATCTTCCAGGTCTGCTACCTCTATAGGTAACTCCCCGCGTATTTGGCGGATCTTATCGATTTTTGTTTCAATCGATTGCCACGCCCATAAAGCTTTTAGTTTCTGTTCTACGGTTTGTTCCATTAACTGTAGTATTTTATTGGATTTGTGTCTTTCTCCGTCAATAGGACAGCAAAGTTAGCAAATTTTTTCGTAATTAGCTCTAACAATAATTCCTGCGTAAATCGCTCACTTTCAAAATGTCCAATATCTGCGATCATCAACTTACCTTCCGCATCGAAAAATTCGTGATACTTGTAATCAGCGGTAATAAATATATCAGCGCCAGATCGCTTCGCGTCTTCTAACAAGAATCCGCCAGCTCCTCCACACAAGGCCACGCGTTCAATGGGTTTACCTAATTGCTTCGTATGACGAATGACTTGCAGGTTAAATCTTTCTTTCAAGAAGGCCAAAAACTCTTGCTCTTGCATGGGCGTACTCAGATTTCCTATCACACCAGATCCTACATAGGGGTTCGTGTTCTCAACGGTAAGTACATGATGCGCGACCTCCTCATAAGGATGCGCTGCTAACATTGCGATCAAAACCTTACGCTCGATGGGTGCCGGGAAAATCACTTCTATTTTAGTCTCTTCCACTCGTTCCTGTTCATTCTCGCGGCCTATAGTCGGCGCAGAACCTGCCAACGGTCTAAATGTGCCATACCCCGCCGTATTATAACTGCATTGATCATAACGACCGATTCCCCCTGCCCCGGCATCAAACATGGCTTGCCGAACCGACTCGACGTGTGTTCGTGGTGTGTACACCACTAAGCGTTTCAAAACATTCGACTTCGGTCGTAAAATAGCGGGATGCTCCAAACCGAGTCGTTCCGCCATTTTCGAACTTACTCCTCCGACAATATTATCTAAATTTGTATGGATAGCATATAACGCGATATCGTTTTTTATAGCAGCGATAATCGTCCGTTCCACATAGTTTCGGCCGGTTATTTTTTTCAATCCTGCAAACACAATGGGATGGTGCGATATAATTAAATTACATCCCTTCTCTACAGCTTCCTGAACGACGGCTTCTGTACAATCCAATGAAATCAAGATCTTGCTGACCTCCCGATTGGCATCCCCGACTATCAAACCGGAGTTATCATAGGATTCTTGATAATGAAGCGGGGCCAATTCTTCCAAATACCCCGTAATCTCGCTAATTTTCATCTGCATCTCTATTCAAATTGTTTTGCTCTGACTCCAACCATTTGTTGTGTTCTATCAATAACACGCGATACTGATTTATTTTAAACCAATAGGTGATAAAATAGACCAAACTAACAATCATTCCCAACATACGCCAAAACGCTGGAAGTGGAAAGTTATACACCAAATATGACCATGCGTAAGTTAAGCCCGCTCGCAATGTAGGCTGTTCTTCTACGGCAATCTTGCGGTCGTAAAACTCATTATTCAACGAATAACTGAGACGCCTCGCTACCTCGAAATTCCAATATATATTAAAAAAGGGAATGGCTAAGAACCAGGCCTGATTAGGCAATATACATTGATTCTCCTTAGCAATCAATTTTAACGTGCTTCGAATCGTATTGGCAAAAAACAACCAAATCACCAATAGGACTATAAAAAAGAAAATACCTATCCGCGTCAACTCCGCGGCTAACTCTGGAGAAATTACATCATTCATCTATCGCTCATTTAGTAACATAGTTGCCAATTCTTCTGGTTTACTCCGTTGAGGGTTATGGTCGGCCACCATCAAACCAGTGGTCCAGCCGTACGTTTTCGCCCGTTCATAGAAAGGAAAGAATGCATCTTCCTCAATCGATTCGATCTGATCTACAGTCAAAATATACATACTTGGAATCCCCAGACGTTTCTCCGAATTCGTTAAAGAAATACGCTGTGTAAGCGTTGCCAGCGGCTGCGGCATATCTCTAGGGACAATGGTTTCCTGTTTCGCCCATTCTGGAATCACAAAACCATCTCTCGCATTATTCTCCAGACTCGCCCGCTCGGCTTCATCCACTAAATCAAATACACTCTGATTGTTTTCAGGTAAAAACGCATCCAGGTATATCAGTTTCTGTATCTTTTCGGGGATGCGATCAGCTACCCCCGTAATCACCATGCCGCCGTAGCTATGACCCACTAGAACCACAGCATCCAATCCCTCGAACAAGATCGTATTTATCACATCCTCTATATGCAGATCCAAATCAATTCCGCGATGGGCAAGATGGTAGCGTTCGCCTAGCCCCGTTAATTGAACGCGATGCACAACAACTCCACTATCTTCCATCATCCGGTCGACCGCAGCAAATTGCCACGCACCTCCCCAAGCACCGTGTACCATCACGTAGACGGGTTGTTTCGCAAGGCCAGTACATAATCCTAAATACAAGAGGATAAAAATGCTAAACCAAGTTTTCTTCATTGCTTAAAATTACAACATTAGCGAGCAAAAAGTAAAAAAATAGTCGGCTTCTTATGCAAGTCAGGCACACTGGTTTTCCAAGCACCCATTTCTTTAGTGACAATAAATTCGTCCGCTGAGGTCAATTCGCTTGCGATACATAATTTCGTTTGTGCCTTACAATACTTTAAGAGATCGCTAAATAACTGATTGTTACGAAAAGGCGTCTCAATAAATAACTGCGTACTCCCTTCCTTTGCACTACGTTGCTCCAACGCTCTAATCATTGTTGCTCGCTCGCTTTTATGAATGGGTAAATATCCATGAAAACTAAAGTTTTGTCCACTAAAACCAGAGCCCATTAATGCTAAAAGAATGGAACTCGGTCCAACTAAAGGCACCACGCGAATCCCCTTTCTGTGTGCCTCGGCTACAATATCAGCACCCGGATCCGCCACACCCGGACAACCCGCTTCGGACATCAATCCCACGTCTTTACCCTTTAAAAGCGAAGCGAACATCTCTCCATAGTTTATAGCCGAACGATTGTGTTTGCCGTAATCATGCAGGATCAAATCACTTTGAGCGGTCGTCAAACCTCCCTGTTTTAGAAACTTCCGTGCCGTTTTTTTATTTTCGACAATGTATTCGTCTATTTCATTTATTACCTGGGCATATAAATGTGTGAACGATCCAGCGGCCGCATCATCCGACAACGGGACGGGTATTAAAAAAAGTGTACCTTTCGCCATTATACAAATATGCCTAATTTCTAGTGAATGCCAGCTAAGCACCCGTAATATTTAACCGCTTATCTCCTACTTTGCGTTTTTGAATTATTTTTTGGTAATTCATCAATTTGTTTGTTATTTTAAATTTCGTGAAACCACATATTTTCTGTCCTTTAAATGTAAATTTCAGGAAACTAAATGGGCCCACAGTTGTCTAAATCACAGGAAATAATAATATTGGCGGACTATGACGACACAAATCACGTCTGGAATAAAAATATCAGTAATTACTCGGTATCAACCGGAATACTCCAATCCGGATAGCGAGCATTTCATGTTCGCCTACCGCATAACAATTGAAAACCTGAGCGACTACACCATTCAACTGGTACGACGTCATTGGAATATTTATGATTCTATAGGCAGCAACAAGCAGGTCGATGGCGAAGGTGTCGTCGGCGAACAGCCCGTATTGGCTCCAGGGGATGTTCACCAATATATGTCGGGATGCAATTTAAAGAGTGATATGGGGTTTATGGAAGGCTATTACGAAATGATACGTGAGCTAGATAACTCTATATTCCATGTTCATATTCCGAGATTTCAACTCATCGCCGATTACCGCCTCAACTAATCACGGCGCAGTCAACTAGGTGTCTTCTTTTCAGCATAATCCGTTTAGAGTGACAAATATTTAATAATTTTGTACTCGTATTTTAAGGATGAACAGGTGAGTATTTTAAGCACAGAAAAAGTTAGTCATGCCTTTAACGACCGTTGGTTGTTTAAAGAAATCCATTTCGCTGTACAAAAAGGCGATCGCGTTGCGTTAGTCGGTGTTAATGGAACAGGAAAATCAACCCTGTTAAGGATATTGGCAGAGGAATTGCAACCACAAGAAGGGAGAGTAGTAAAAGAACGAGGGATTCAGATCGGCTACCTACCCCAACAACCGGAATTCAACTACGACCAGGCCATACGCGATTACATATACTCGGCAGACGACGAACGCCAACAATTGATACGAGAATACGATCAACTAGTTGATAATCAGGATTTTACTTCCGATAATTTTCATAACTTGACCGCTAAGTTAACCCATTTGGATGCTTGGGAATACGAACAGTCATTTAAACAAATTCTGGGTCGGTTTCAAATTGAAAATCTACACCAGACGATCGGCACACTCAGTGGTGGACAACGGAAGCGGCTTGCGTTAGCCAAACTACTGATCGACGAACCCGATGTATTTATATTAGACGAACCGACTAACCACTTAGATATAGAGACGATTGAATGGTTGGAAAAACTGCTGATAAGTAAAAATAGGACCGTTATTGTTGTTTCCCACGACCGGTATTTTCTCGATCAAGTCTGCACCGAAATTCGCGAACTAGATCAAGGAAAAATATACAACTATCGAGGAAACTATGCGTATTTTTTAGAGAAAAAGAACGAGCGGGAAACAATGTTAATCGCCTCTGCTGATAAGGCGAGAAATTTATGGCGAAAGGAATTGGAATGGATGCGCCGACAACCGCAGGCACGGGGGACCAAAGCGAAAGCTCGTATCGAGAGTTTCTATGATCTCGAAGAGAAATCGAAAGGGCCGATGGCGAAAGAAAAACTTTCCCTTTCCGTTGATATGACCCGGCAAGGAAAAAAGATACTGGAACTAATGGGCATCTCCTTCCGGACGAAAAATAAAGAGATTATTTCCTCATTCTCATACGTCTTTAAAAAATCCGATCGTATCGGTTTGGCGGGAAAAAACGGCAGTGGTAAAACAACATTTCTTAATTTGATTACCGGCGCGCTACCGCCAAGTTCAGGAACTGTCGATTTAGGGGAAACCACTCGGTTCGGTTATTACAAACAGGAGGGCCTACAATTCAATTCCCAAGACCGTGTTATTGATATTGTCAAAAATGTGGCGGAGTATATTGAACTTAAAAATGGAGAGCAAATAACCGCTTCCCAACTGCTGACCCAGTTTCTTTTTCCTCCAAATAAGCAGTTTGGCTTGGTGGAAAAACTCAGTGGTGGCGAAAAAAAGCGTTTGCACCTCTTGCGAATACTAATGGCTAATCCAAATTTTTTGATTTTAGATGAGCCTTCTAATGATTTAGATATAGACACTTTGAATGTCCTTGAAGAGTTCCTTGAGGAATTTCCGGGGGTGTTGATACTGGTCTCACACGACCGCTATCTTTTAGATAAATTGACCGACCAACTTTTTATTTTCACCGGAAGTGGTGACATCACCATCTACAACGGGAACTACGCCGACTTCAAATTAGAACAAGAACAGTCAATTAAAAGTGTAAAAGAGTCTGAGCCTAAAAACACAGCGCCAGAGAAGACGGTATCAAAAAAAACCCTCACTTATAAAGAACAAATAGAATTCAAAGATCTGGGAACAGAAATCGAATTTCTAGAACGATCCATTGAAATGCACACCTATAAACTATCCGAGACAGATGACCACCTTAAGCTTACAGAACTTGCAAAAGTCATCGAAGAACTAAAAAACACACTCGATAAAAAAACCGACCGATGGTTAGTGCTTTCTGAATTCGCATAAGTTTCACGTGAAACTTTTAACTCAGCGTTTCACGTGAAACCTAAAATAAAAAAATATGTTTAAAAAATATAATATAATAGTAGTTGGTGGTGGCCATGCAGGATGTGAAGCCGCGGCTGCAGCTGCGAACCTCGGATCATCGGTTCTTCTAATTACGATGAATATGGGAGTGATTGCACAGATGAGTTGCAATCCCGCAATCGGTGGAGTAGCGAAGGGACAAATCGTAAGAGAAATTGATGCGATGGGTGGATATACGGGAATCATTGCCGACAAATCAACGCTGCAATTCCGTATGTTAAATAGATCGAAGGGGCCGGCCATGTGGAGTCCGCGTACACAAAACGACCGCATGCGATTTGCGGAAGAGTGGCGACTACAATTGGAAGCTTTGCCCAACCTAGACATGTGGCAAGACACGGTTAAGGAAATCATTATCGATGGCGACCAAGCTAAAGGTGTGGTTACTACCATGGGTCTCCGCATTGAGAGTGATGCTGTAATATTGACAAACGGCACCTTCTTGAATGGTGTCATCCATGTCGGAGAAAAGAAATTCGGCGGGGGGAGAACGGGTGAACGCGCTGCTACTGGCATTACCGAACAACTGATTACTTTAGGCTTTGAATCGGGTCGGATGAAAACCGGGACGCCCCCGCGGGTCGACGGCAGAAGTTTAAACTATGAAGCTATGGAAGAACAATGGGGCGATGAAAATCCCGGACGCTTTTCTTTCACTGATACTAAAACCCCTACTGAACAACGTTGTTGCTGGATTACTTATACGAACCCCGAAGTTCACGAAATTTTAAAAACAGGATTTGAACAATCCCCTATGTTTACTGGGCGAATAAAGGGATTAGGTCCGCGTTACTGTCCGTCAATTGAAGATAAAATCAATCGCTTTTCCGAACGAGATCGACATCAAATTTTTGTAGAACCGGAAGGATTTCGAACGGTGGAGATTTACGTAAATGGCTTTTCCACTTCTCTTCCTGAAGATGTACAACTCCGTGCTATGCGTTTGATTCCAGGTTTCGAGCAAGCCAATATGTTCCGTCCCGGTTATGCGATAGAATACGACTACTTCCCTCCTATGCAGTTAGATTTAACCCTAGAAACGTTAAAAATAAAACATCTATTTTTTGCTGGACAAATTAACGGCACTACGGGTTACGAGGAAGCCGGAGCACAAGGGTTGATGGCTGGAATAAATGCACACCAACGCATCAACGATGATCAGGAATTGATACTAAAAAGATCCGAATCCTATATCGGCGTATTGATCGACGACCTGGTTACTAAAGGAACGGATGAACCCTACCGCATGTTTACGTCTCGAGCAGAGCACCGTTTACTTTTACGACAAGATAATGCGGACATCCGTTTAACGCCACTAGCACACAAACTGGGATTGGTTTCGGATGAACGGCTGCAAAAAGTAAATGACAAAATCGCAAACTCCAAACATATAATCGACTACTTGAAAAAGTATTCCGTGAGCTTAGAGCAAATGAATCCGATTTTAGTCGATCGCGGATCAAGCCCTATCCATCAGAAAACAAAACTGTTTAATATACTATCCAGACCGCAGATTGTCATAGAAGATCTTTTTGAAGGAAATCCCGATTTCGGTGACTTCGTAAAACAATTCGACGCTGACACGATAGAACAGGCCGAGATCAAGGTCAAGTATGAAAGCTATTTTGAAAAGGAAATGGAGATTGTTAATAAAATGAAAAAAATGGAAGACCGAGAAATTAACCCTGATTTCGATTATAATTCCCTAACTTCATTATCTACAGAAGCGAGACAGAAATTACTGAAAGTAAAACCGCGGACACTAGGACAAGCATCGCGCATTTCAGGCGTCTCGCCGGCGGATATCAGCGTTCTTATGGTACATTTAACGTAACTACTTAATTTTCAATATATTAACTCTATATTTTTTAAAGCCTTATACGGCATTATTTATAAAAAAATGAACTTAGGGTCCGGAAAAACAAAAAGTCTCCCAAATCGCCTAAAAAACACATTATTTAAAAGGTGTGCGTTTTTTATTGGATTAACCATTTTAGTTAGTAGCTTTTTGCAGTGTGCAAATATGCAACGCCCCACTGGCGGTCCAAAAGATTCCATCCCGCCACAATTGCTAGATGTTACTCCTGAAAATCTATCTAGAAATTTTAAAGACAAAGAAATCATTCTCACTTTCGATGAGTTTATAAAAACAGAAAATCCAGGGAAAGAATTCAACATTTCACCAGATGTACCTACACAACCCCTTTATAAAGTCAGAAAGAAAAGATTTATTATTGAATTGCCCGATTCTCTAGAAGAGAACACCACTTACACGATCAACTTTGGAAAAGGCTTGGTAGATTTTAACGAAGGCAATCCGTTTATCAACTACAATTACGTGTTTGCTACAGGTGATGTTTTAGACTCCCTATCCATATCCGGAAAGGTCCAAAACGGATATACCAAGGAATTTGATTTAGATAAAGACAAAGAAGTAATAGCACTGCTTATTCCTACCCGTCAAGACAGTATATTCGGTAAGAAAAAAGCATCGTATTATACGAACGTCGATTCATCGGGCAACTTTCAGTTCAATAACCTCAGAGAAGATACCTACCGCGTGTATGCACTAAAAGATGTGAATAACGATAAGATATTCAACGGAAACGATGAATGGATTGGCTTCCTCCAGGATAGCATCGTTCTCCAAGAAAACGTAAGTGGAATTCATCTGGAATATACTCCTGGCAAACCACAGACGTTTAGAAACTTGGAGAAGAAGGTGGATTCCGATGGTAGCCTTTTATTTACGTTTAATCGGCCATTGGAAGCACCGAAATTCACCATTATTGATCCCGAAGATCTCGATCAAAACAAAATTGTGCGCCTCTCTCCTACCGCAGATACCGCGAAAATCTATGTGGAAAACTTAGAATTCGACTCCTTAAAAATCGCGCTTTTTGAACAACAAGAGATATTAGATACATTGGAGCTACGGAAAGCCAGAAACGTCAAAATAGACGCCACTATTATTCCAAGATTAAATATCACTAACCAGGTTGATCGAATTAAACATATCGAATTAACCGCCAACTATCCCGTTTCTCGCATAGACAAATCAAAGGTCCTGCTATTAGAAGACTCTGTTTCACGACGTAATTTTCAACTACAACAGGATAGTGTAAAAAAAGAACTATATCACATACGATACAATTGGAAACCAAAAATCAATTACGAACTGGTTTTGGAAGAAGGTGCTTTAATTGGCCCGTTCGGTGAACACAATCAAGAATTCAAAAGCCAATTTACGTTAAACGAAACAGAGAATTATGGTGATATTAACCTCACCTTTAACGGTTTAGACTCCACAACACAGTATATCGTCGAATTAATCGACGAAGCAAAAGAAAAAATATTCGATATTCAGGTCCTACCCGATAACCATCAATTAAGTTATATTAAATTCCCAGGCGGAAAATACGCGATCCGATTGATACAAGATGACAACAAAAACGGAAAATGGGACGCTGGAGATGTCTATACACTTCGACAACCCGAGCCGATTTGGTATTTAGATCGTACATTTACCATTAGGGCCAATTGGGAACAAAATGAAACCATCGAAGTCGATTTCAAACGCTAAGGTACGCACTGACTTACTCCTCGTCCAAGAACCAGGAACTATACAGTACATAATTATGGGGTAAATTTTGTAATAATCCAATTTGATCAGACGTCAATGGTTTGATCTTTTTTGCCGGAACACCAGCATAAAGAAATCCTGATTCACAAACCGTATTTTCTAAAACCACGGCACCGGCAGCAATAATAACATTGGATTGGACGTGTGCCCGATCCATTACTATCGCTCCCATTCCTATGAGCACCGAGTCATCTATCTGACACCCGTGGACAATCGCATTGTGGCCAATATTCACATGCCCGCCTATTGCCGTACCGTTCTTTTCATAAGTCCCATGAATGGTAACGTTATCCTGTATATTGGTATAATCACCAATCCGAATAAAATTGACATCTCCTCTAACCACCGCATTAAACCATACCGAACAATGCGATCCGATTTCCACATCCCCCACTAAAGTCGCATTGGGAGCAATAAAGCAATCTGCTCCGAAAACAGGTGTATTGCCACGTACTGATAATATAATTGCCATATCGCTATAAAATAGTGTCTGTCAATTGCTCTGCGTGAATCGGGTAATCCGTGGTATAATGCAACCCCCTACTCTCTTTACGATCCATAGCTGATCGCACCACTAAATACGCAATTTGAATTACATTACGCAACTCACACAACTTAACTGATAACTTGGTATTCTTGTAAAAGGATTCCGTTTCTTCATAAAGGAAATGAAGCCGCCTAAGCGCCCGTTCTAACCGGAAATCCGAACGTACAATCCCCACATAATCGCTCATGATTTTCTGAGTCTCCCGCAAGTTATGTGTGACCAATATGTCTTCGTTCGACAAATAGGTATTCGATTCATCCCATTTTGGAACCCCCTCTTGAAACACCGCCTCCTCAAATGTACTGGATGCAGCTTCGTAAATTCTATGGGCATATACCGCAGCCTCTAATAATGAATTAGAGGCTAGCCTATTGGCACCGTGAAGACCAGTTGACGCACACTCCCCACAGGCGTATAATCCCTTAATAGAGGTAGCACCGTGGGCGTCCACCATAATTCCTCCGCAAAGATAATGTGCTGCCGGACTAACGGGAATAAAACTCGTAGCCATGTCCAGGCCTATACTTGCGCACTTCTCATAAATATTCGGGAAATGTTGCAGTATATCCTCCTTAGATCGGTGAGTAATGTCGAGATAAACGAAATCTAAACCCGATTTCTTCATTTCAGCGTCAATTGCTCGTGCGACAATATCACGAGGTGCTAGCGCGCCGCGGGCATCATACTCTTCCATAAATGCCTCCCCAGTGTGTCGTCTCAATATGCCCCCGAAACCACGAACAGCTTCCGAAATGAGAAATGCCGGATACTCTTGGGGGTTATAAAGCGCAGTCGGATGAAACTGGATAAACTCCATATTCCTAACTTTTCCTTTCGCCCGATAAACCATTGCAATTCCATCTCCAGTAGCAATTGTGGGATTCGTGGTACTGCTATAAATATGACCCGCGCCACCCGTAGCCATCAAGGTCACTTTAGCCAAAATGCGCTCGACCTTTTGATTTTCCGTATTAAATGCATAAATACCAAAACACGTAATATCATCCCGTTTCCGATCAACGTATTCACCCAGGTGATGTTGCGTAATTAAATCCACAGCAAAATAATGTGTTCGAATCTCGATATTAGGATTTTCGTGAACCTTTGCCAATAAAGACCGTTCGATTTCGTATCCCGTAATGTCCTTATGATGCAAAATTCGATGCTCCGAATGCCCACCTTCTTTGGCCAAATCGTATCCCCCAGACGCCTCTTTATCAAAATTCGTCCCGTAGGAAATCAACTCCGCAATCCGATCCGGCCCCTCTTTCACCACATGCTCCACCACCATGGGATCACATAAGCCATCCCCGGCGACTAAGGTATCTGCAATATGCTTTTCAAAGCTATCACTGTTCTGTGTAACTACCGCGACACCGCCTTGCGCATATTTCGTATTCGACTCATCTTCATTAGACTTCGTTACAATCAATACTTTACCCAAATGAGCCGCTTTTAATGCAAAACTCAGGCCGGCAATTCCGGACCCCACTATTAAAAAATCTACTTGTCTATCGCTCATAAGAGAAACCAGAGAATTAACTATCCATCGGCCATATCTTTTATGTATCGTTTAAAATCCATCAACTTCTTCGCTATCATTGGAGATGCATTTCGAAAACTCAAACAACGAATAGGCCATCAACAAATTAACAAAATATGTGCAAAACGTGTATATAACTCGTGGAATAAAAAGGAAAACTCGCCGTATATTCACATTTCACTATTTCTATACACAAATATGAACTGAATATGAAGATAAAATCACGTCAATATTAACAATCTTTAAGAGATGAACATTTCACAAGTAAATATGGAAAAAATAAATGCTGAAAAATGACAGGCTTGTAAATCAACACATAAGAACTTTCCGGTTGTGGATAACCTGTGGATAAATCAACAGCATCCATTAAGCAAAATAAAAAAAGAACTAATTTTCCCCATTTTCCACAGACTAATAAACCATAAGACTCTTCTTTAAATAAAGAACTTATTATTTATTGAAAAAAGGGAATGTGGAATTCGTTTCAATTTCTTTCTTTACCTTTGTGTTCCTGATTCGTCCAAGCAATAGGAAATATTTTTTGACCAAATGAATACAACGTTTGAAATAGATATAGCGTCCAAAGGGTATATCGATGCAGCCATTGATCCAGAATTGGATCTTGTGGAGGAAATCGAGAGATTAAAGAAAGAGAAAAATGCGGTTATTCTCGCTCACTATTACCAGGAATCTGAAATACAAGATCTCGCCGATTACATTGGAGATAGTTTAGGACTGTCTCAGCAGGCAGCAAAAACGGATGCTGAAGTTATCGTGTTTGCCGGCGTGCATTTCATGGCCGAAACAGCCAAGATACTGTCACCCGATAAAAAAGTGTTGCTTCCTGACTTGAAAGCAGGATGTTCATTATCGGATAGTTGCCCACCGCATTTGTTTGCTAAGTTTAAAGAGCGATATCCGGATCATCTGGTTATCACCTATGTGAATTGTACCGCTGAGTTGAAGGCGTTGTCAGACATTGTGTGTACGTCCAGTAATGCCGTGCAGATTGTAGAAAGTCTGCCGGAGGACCAAAAGATAATCTTTGGCCCTGATCGGAATTTAGGCGCTTATGTACAGAAGAAAACAGGGCGAGAAATGGTGTTATGGAACGGCGCTTGCATGGTCCACGAAATTTTTTCTCAAGAACGAATCGATGCACTTCGAATGGCCTACCCCGATGCCAAATTTATTGCACACCCCGAATGTGAAGATCACATTTTAGATCAGGCCGATTTTATTGGTTCTACTTCCGGGATGCTGAAATTCACTATTGAAGATCCTAGTCCAGTATACATCGTTGCAACCGAATCTGGTATTTTGCATCAGATGCAGAAAGCAAGTCCCAGTAAGACCTTTATACCTGCTCCACCGAATAATTTATGTGCGTGTAACGATTGTCCGCATATGAAGTTAAATACCTTAGAGAAGCTATATAATTGTTTGTACCATGAGCAGCCGGAAATCGTTCTTCCACTCGATGTGATCAACCGGGCTAAAAAGCCGATTGAAAGAATGTTGGAAATCTCAGCGAAATTAGGATTGTAAAAAATGAGCATGTTCGAAAACAGTAGCAAAACGGAATTAAAAGAATTTGGAGAATTTGGTCTGATAGCCCACCTTACCCAAGCTGTGGAATTAACTCAGCCTAGTACGGTTACCGGAATTGGTGACGATGCAGCAGTGTTAAATTTCAAAGACAAGCAGGTGCTTATTTCGACAGATTTACTGCTTGAAAATGTACATTTCGATTTAAGATATGTACCGCTCAAGCATTTAGGTTATAAAGCTGTACAAGTAAATTTAAGCGATATTTATGCCATGAATGGAATAGCCTCTCAGGTGACTATTTCCATGGGACTCTCGTCTAAATTCCCCTTGGAGGCAGTAGAAGAAATTTATGAAGGAGCCTTGTTGGCTTGTAAAAACTACAACGTCGATTTAGTTGGTGGTGATACCAGCAGTTCGGCACAAGGACTGGTGTTGTCAGTTACCAGTATTGGACATGCCGATAGCGATAAAGTAGTTTACAGATCAGGCGCACAGGTTAATGATTTGCTGTGCGTATCCGGTGATTTGGGTGGATCATATGTGGGGCTTCAATTGCTTGAGCGCGAGAAGAAGATATTTTTGGAAAATCCAGATATAAAACCCGATTTGGAGGGAAAAGACTATATTTTGGAACGGCAATTGAAACCAGAGGCTCGGAAGGATATTATCCAATTATTGGCAGATTTAGCCATTATCCCCCATGCTATGATTGACATTTCAGATGGCTTGGCATCGGAAATATTGCATATCTGCGGGAATTCTAAGGTAGGATGTAAATTATATGAAGAGAAAATTCCCATCGATCAAATGACCTACGACACCGCTCGGGAATTTGGTTTAGATCCTACGGTTTGTGCTTTGTCTGGAGGCGAAGACTACGAATTGCTGTTTACCGTTCCGCAAGATGCCTATGATAAATTAAAAAATCAAATGGATATTTCTATCATCGGACATATTACCGACGCGAACGAAGGATGTCAGATGATTTCTAAAAGTGGCAAGGTCCATGAGATAAAAGCTCAGGGATGGAACGCTTTTTCAAAGAAAGATTAAAGCGCGTTCCGGTTAATTGAATTTTAAGTCTGTATTATGCCTACATTGTATCGAGGCAGATCGCGTTGATGACTTGCTGCAGCGATTCCTAAGGATATGATTTTTCTGGTCTCCACGGGATCGATTACACCATCAACCCATAGCCTGGAAGCGGCATAATACGGACTAAGCTGTTGATTATATTGTTTCTCCATTTTTTCTAAAAGCTCTTTCTTATCGGAGTCTACTAGAGAAATGTTTTTTGATTTGAGGGCTGATTCATGGATTTGAAGCAAGGTTTTGCCAGCTGCTGCGCCACTCATTACCGCTATCTGTGCGGTGGGCCATGCGTAGATCAGCCTTGGGTCATATGCTTTACCACACATCGCGTAATTTCCGGCACCGTAGCTATTGCCAATAATAAACGTAAATTTTGGCACTACAGAATTCGCCATTGCGTTCACCATTTTAGCACCATCTTTAATAATTCCTCCCTGCTCGGATCGTGAACCTACCATAAATCCTGTGATGTCCTGAAAGAAAACTAAGGGGATCTTTTGTTGGTTACAGTTCATTATGAAACGAGCAGCTTTGTCTGCAGAATCCGAATAAATCACCCCACCCATTTGCATTTCTGTTGATCCTCCAGCTTTAGATGCTTTTACAATTTGGCGTTGGTTGGCAACAATCCCTACGGCCCAACCATCAATTCTGGCCAATGCACATATAAGCGTTTTTCCGTAGTCTTTTTTATATTCTTCCAAACTACCTTCGTCTACAATAGCTTTCAATATGTTTTCCATATTATAAGGCTTTAACCGATCCACGGGCAGGATTTGGTAAATCGTTTCGGGCGCCATTTCGGGAGGTATACTTGTTGTTCTTGAGTAAGGGAACCGATCGACACCAGCAAACTTATCGATGATGTTCTTAATCGCATCTAAACAGCTTTCATCGTCTGGATACTGGTTGTCAGTAACACCTGATATTTCACAATGTGTTTTCGCACCCCCTAAGGCTTCGTTATCGATGACTTCACCGATGGAAGATTTCACCAGATACGAACCGGCTAGAAATACCGACCCCGTATCTTGGACAATCAATGCATAATCTGACATAATAGGCAGGTACGCGCCACCCGCTACACATGATCCCATGATGGCCGCTATTTGAGGTATGCCCATTGAAGATAGTTTAGCATTGTTTCTGAAGATGCGGCCAAAATGCTCTTTATCTGGAAAAATTTCGTCCTGCATAGGTAAAAATACCCCAGCGGAATCCACTAAATAAACAATAGGAAGATTGTTTTCCATGGCGATTTCTTGCGCACGCAAATTCTTTTTACAGGTAATCGGAAACCACGCGCCGGCTTTAACAGTCGCATCATTTGCAACCACTACGCACATCCTGCCTTTGATATAGCCTAACACGATGACAACGCCGCCATTCGTACAGCCGCCATGTTCTTCGTATTGTCCATCACCAGCAAAACTTCCAATCTCTATGTAATCCGTGCCTTCGTCTATTAGGTACAGTATTCTCTCCCATACGCCTAGTTTACCTTTTTCATGTTGCTTTTGAAGTTTGTCAAGCCCACCCCCTAAAAGTAGTTTTTGTTGCTTTTGTCGGAGTTCTTCGAGTAACTGATGCATATCTTAATTTAAGAAATTTATAATTTACAAGGGTATCTATCGATCTATTTTTTTAAATATGGTAAAATATTATTTGTTTTTTATGATATTTGTAATAAATATTTATAACCAATATATAAACATTTTAGAATAATATGATGTATTACCTCAATACTGAAGAGCAATTGAGCCTCTTGACTCAAAGTGCCCGGGATTTCGCTAAAAGTTTTATCAAGCCACAGATTATGGAGTGGGACGAAAGCCAAATTTTCCCGGTAGAATTATTTCGTAAACTGGGAAATCACGGATTTATGGGAATTATCGTTCCTGAAAAATACGGAGGCTCTGGACTAAGTTATCAAGAATATGTGAGTATACTAGTGGAAATTTCTAAAGTATGCGGTTCGATAGGTTTATCTGTTGCTGCCCATAATTCCTTGTGCAGTAATCATATACTTAGTTTCGCAAATGAGGATCAAAAAGCGAAATATTTACCAAAACTGGCATCTGGTGAATGGATCGGCGCTTGGGGATTGACCGAACCGGGATCCGGTTCCGATGCAGGGGGGCTCTCCACCACTGCTGAAGCAGATGGAGACTATTTTATACTTAATGGCGACAAAACATTTATCACCCACGCTATTTCTGGGGATGTGGCAGTAGTAATGGCTCGCACGGGAAAAAAAGGCGATAAAAAAGGAATATCAGCCTTTATTGTAGAAAAAGGGACACCCGGTTTTACTTCTGGATCAAAATTGGATAAATTAGGGATGCGCGCTTCGGAAACCGCATCGTTGTTTTTTGATCAATGCCGTGTTCATCGAAATCAATTGATCGGTAATGTGGGTGAGGGCTTTGTACAAGCATTAAAATTATTGGATGGTGGACGTATATCCATTGCTGCACTTTCGCTTGGCATTGCGAAGGGAGCTTATGAGTGTGCCTTACAGTACACAAATCAACGAAAGCAATTTGATTCCAAGTTATTTGATTTCCAATCTGTGGGTTTTACACTAGCCGATATGGCTACACAAATTGACGCCGCGGAGTTGTTGGTTCGACGAGCTGCTCAGTTTAAAGATGAAAATAAAAAGGTGACCAAAGAAGGTGCAATGGCAAAATTATATGCTTCGGAAGTCGCTGTATCAGCGTCAAATGAGGCTGTCCAACTATTAGGTGGATATGGTTTCACAAAGGATTATCCAGCTGAAAAATATTTTCGAGACGCTAAGTTATGCACAATAGGTGAAGGTACGAGTGCCATTCAGAAAATGGTAATTGCTCGTGAAATTAAAAAGAATGCAGAGTAAAGACAACGTGGAATTAGTGGATTGCCCGAGAGATGCCATACAAGGCATATTACCTTTTATAGCCACTAGTAAAAAGATCAAATACATCAATCAGGTTCTCGAAAGCGATTTGTTTGCATGTATTGACTTTGGCAGTTTCGTATCGCCTCGATGGGTGCCACAGATGCAGGATACTGCAGAAGTATTAGCAGGTATTAATCGAGATAACGACACGAAATTGTTAGCTATCGTGGCCAATTTAAGGGGGGCGGAACAAGCCATTAATACGGAGAAGCTAGACTATATTGGTTACCCATTTTCGATTGCCGAAACGTTTCAAAAAAAGAATACGAAATCTACTCTTGATGAAGCTAAAACGACAGTTAGAGACATTGAGCAGCAAATATGCCGACAAGAGACGACCAGTTTGATCGTTTACTTGTCGATGGCCTTCGGAAATCCCTACGGGGATCCGTGGAGTGTTGATCTGCTTATGGAGTGGATTGATCAACTGGCCGCTTTAGGTGTACGCCGCTTTTCGCTTTCCGATACGACCTCTCAGGCGACCTCAGGGTTGATTTTTGAGATCGTAAATAGGGTGATTCTTACCTATCCTGATCTCCAATTTAGCGTTCATTTACATGCGCACGTAGACGATGCATTGCTTAAAGTAAACGCGGCTTACGATGCGGGATGCCGGCGTTTTGAAGGTGCGATGCTCGGGTATGGCGGATGTCCGTTTGCTCAAGACGAATTGGTAGGAAATATCCCTTCAGAAATGCTGGTGGAACGTTTCACAACGGGAAACGACTCAAAAATTAAGACGTTAAAGAGTGGATTTCGACAACTATTGAAACATGAAGTATAATTATATAAAAACCGAGTGCCGAGACCATGTATATTATTTGACGCTAGCGCGTCCGGAGAAAAGAAATGCATTTACGCCTGGCATGGTGGATGAGATTGCGCAAGCGATAGCTGAAGCAAATGAATCTTCGAATATTGCACTGGTGGTGTTTCAAGCTGAAGGACCGGTATTTTGTGCCGGAATGGATTTAAAAACCTATCAAGATCCTGAGCAAGATATCGCCCATTCCCGAATTGGAAAAGCGGACACATCATTAGGATTCGTGATGGAAAGTTTAAACAAGCCTTCTTTAGCAATTGTACGCGGGCCGGTTATTGCGGGTGGTTTCTTGTTTCTGCTGGGTTGTACCTATGTCTTGGCGGAGGAAAACGTCACGTTTCGTTTACCCGAAGTAGATTTGGGAATCTTCCCTTTCCAAGTCCTTCCTGGTCTTTGTAGAATTTTGCCAGAAAAAAAAGCCTTTCAACTGTGCTTGGATTCTGAACCATTTGATATGGAAAAGGCGATGGCGTATGGTGTAGTAGATGGGTTGGCATCGGATGCGGAGATCCAAAAGATAATTTCGAGTTTTTCGCATACAAATGTAGCGATGTTGGAAAGTGCGATGAAAGCGAAGCGAGCGATTCGGACAATGGAAACAGAAGACCAATACCGGTATCTTTTGACTCGTTTAGAGGAATTGAAAACAATGCCAGATGTTAAGATACGAGTGAACCAGACGTTGAAGAAATCTTAACTGGTTTTTGCTTCGACACGAAAATTATTAAATCCTAAACCGGTTTGAATATCGATTAGTTGTTGCTGAAGCATTTCTAACACCGCAATAAAATTGAAGACAAATTGCACCTTGTTTTCAGAGTGTTTAGTTAAATCAGAGAAGTCTAAGGAGCGATTAATCGATAGCAGTTTGCTAATTGTCTTTTTTTGTTGATCAATGCTGTACGGATGCTTTACAACGGTATGTTTAATTTCTTTTGGACGTGCCTTATAATTTTGCATGGCGTTTTCATACAACAGCATCAATTTATACAGATCGAATGTGGATAAATCTTCATCCAATTGGGAGCTAGTATATTGCCGAAGTTGTTTAATATCCGTGGCGTTATTTCCTCTCCAATACTGTCGAGCACGCTGTTCTTCTAGTACGCGTAATTCGTCACAAATTTGCTTGAATTGTTTGTATAAAACTAATTTTTGTTCCAGCTCTTTCTTCAGATCGATTTCATCACCTTCATCCTCATCGTCGGGTTTAGGCAAGAGCATTTTTGCTTTAATTCGCATGAGTGTCGACGCTACAAAAATAAATTCACTAGCTAATTCTATATTGAGAGACTGCATATGCAGAATATATCCCAGAAAATCATCCGTGATTTTAGAAATGGGAATATCGTGAATGTTGAGTTCGTCCCGCTCGATAAAGAATAATAGCAAATCAAATGGGCCTTCAAACTCCGCTAGCTTTATTTCGTAATTTTTAGCATCCATAACTTCTGAGTCAAAAATAGAGAATTTGTTGGACAATGGCGGTGAAAACATTCCTACCCATAAAAATGTTCATATATTATATACTTAGGAGAATTAATTGTTACTTTGTATCTTATTTGTGATAATTTTTGAGTTATGCAGGTAGAAGCTGGACCGCTATTGCAGAAGATTCAGTTTCCAGTAGATGTGCGACATCTTAATGAAACAGAACTGGAAACACTTTGTAATGAGCTGAGACAATATATAATCGATATCGTTTCTGTAAATGGCGGGCATTTCGCCGCTAGCCTTGGCGTTGTTGAACTTACCGTGGCGTTACATTACGCACTAAATACACCATATGATCAGATTATATTTGATGTAGGGCATCAAGCTTACGGTCATAAGATATTGACTGGAAGAAGGGAGCTTTTCCATACCAATCGCGTATTGGGAGGTTTATCTGGATTTCCAAAGCGTGCCGAGAGCGAGTATGACGCTTTTGGTGTCGGACATTCCTCGACGTCGATTTCGGCAGCATTAGGTATGGCTGTTGCCTCGGCTTATAAAGGCGAGAATGATCGTCAGCATGTCGCAGTTATTGGAGACGGTGCATTGACCGGAGGAATGGCTTTTGAGGCGCTTAACCATGCCGGTATTGAAAAATCGAATTTACTGGTCATTCTGAATGATAACTGCATGTCTATCGATCCCAACGTAGGGGCGATGAAAGAATATTTGACGAGCATAACAACCTCTAAAAGCTACAATAGATTCCGAGACGACTTAATTGCTGTCCTGGCGAAGATATCGAAGAATGGTCCCGATGCATATGGCTGGGCAAAGAAATTGGAACAAAGCGTCAAAGGAACGTTATTGAAGAATTCCAATTTATTTGAAGCCTTAAATTTTAGATATTTTGGTCCAGTTGACGGGCACGATGTTAAGAAATTGGTCAAGACCATAGAAGATTTAAAGCACATCAGTGGTCCGAAACTCTTACATGTCGTCACTGTAAAAGGAAAGGGATATGCACTGGCCGAAAAAGATCAAACCAAATGGCATGCACCCGGTCTTTTTGATAAGATAACCGGTGAAATAAAAAAATCGATATCGGATACACCACAAGCACCAAAATATCAAGACGTATTTGGTCATACCCTAGTCGAACTGGCAGAGAAAAATGAGAAGATAATGGGTATAACCCCAGCCATGCCAAGTGGATCTTCGCTTAACATTATGATGAAGGCGATGCCGGACCGCGCTTTTGACGTGGGGATAGCGGAGCAACACGCGGTCACCTTTAGTGCCGGTCTTGCAGCACAAGGGATGATTCCTTTTTGTAACATTTACTCCTCTTTTATGCAAAGGGGATACGACCAAGTGATTCATGATGTGGCGCTACAGCATTTGCCGGTAGTTTTTTGTCTGGATCGCGCAGGGTTGGTGGGTGCAGATGGACCAACACACCATGGAGCATACGACATCGCGTTCATGCGATGTATACCAAATATGGTTGTTGCATCACCGATGAATGAGGTGGAATTACGAAACCTCATGTATAGTGCACAACAGGAAAATAAAGGTCCGTTTGTCATACGTTATCCTAGGGGAAAAGGAGTGATGCCTGAATGGAAGCTTCCATTTAAGGAAATTCCAATAGGAACGGGGCGAAAATTGCAAGATGGTGAAGACCTGGCTATTCTTTCATTCGGACATATCGGGAATGAGGTTAGCAAGGCTATGTTGCAGCTAGCAGAAGACGGCATTCACGTTGGTCATTACGATTTACGATTCGCAAAGCCATTAGATACAACCCTTTTACACGAAGTATTTCGTAAATATCAGAAGGTGCTTACCGTAGAGGATGGATGTTTGCCAGGCGGAATCGGAGCGGCCATTCTCGAATTTATGGTGGATCATAAATATAATGCTGAAGTAGTTCGCTTAGGAATCCCCGATGAAATAATCGAACATGGCGAACAAGCTGAACTGTGGAAAATTTGTGGTATAGATTCCAGTGGAATTGAAGCGGCAGCGAGAAAGCTGACCAGTGGTAGAAAAACGGAAACTTTGGTCGGATAATTGCTGTATGATAGCAGACCCAGTGCTGCTCATAATCAAGTGTATTAGAGAAGCCGAGAGGCTTCTTTTTTTATTAAAAGTTTTCCACATTTTTAATAACACCTCATTTTACATCGTGCAAAATTGAATAAAATCTATTCCTATTTTTCTGTTGTTAATAAAAAAATTTTGTTGTAGATTATAGTGTGAATAAAGCTTAAAATTACAATTAAATACCTAATAATCAGTTTGTTAAGTTTTTTTTAGTGTTTTAATTTTTTTGATCAATTATTTTTGTCATATTCGTTGTAGGCAAAAGTTATACACAAAAAAATTGTCAAATATTGGTTTTCAAGTTATTAACAAAATAAGAATGGAAAAAACGTGTACAAGTGTATGGGAAAGTTGTTTGGCGGTCATCAAAGACAACATACCAACACAAAGTTTTAAAACATGGTTTGAACCCGTTAAAGCTGTACGTCTAGAAGGAAACGTTTTAACTATTCAAGTGCCGAGCTTGTTCTTCTATGAGTGGTTGGAAGAGCATTACGTTGGCATTCTAAGAAAGACAGTTAAAAAGTTTTTGGGAGAGCAGGGCCGTCTGGAATATAATATTGTTGTAGAGAAATCCTCAGCTAATCCACCCTATACGACAAATATACCTTCGAATGGAAATGGAGCCGAAGGAAAGAAACAATCCATACCCGTTCCGGTTGCTTTAAATAAGAATATTAAGAACCCTTTTGTCATACCGGGTTTAAAAAAATTACAGGTAGACCCTCAATTAAATCAAAATTATACGTTTGATAACTTTATAGAGGGGGAATGCAATCGCTTGGCGCGATCAGCTGGATTTGCTGTAGCAAACAAGCCTGGAGGAACCTCCTTTAATCCACTGATGGTATATGGTGATGTAGGATTAGGGAAGACGCATTTGGTACAGGCTATCGGAAACGAAATCAAACGAAACCTCCCCGATAAATTAGTGATTTATGTGTCCTGCGAAAAGTTTTGTCAGCAGTTTGTAGACTCCTTGAAAAATAATACGATTAACGATTTCGTAAATTTTTACCAGGCCATGGACGTGATCATTATGGATGATGTGCACAACTTTTCCGGTAAAGAGAAGACACAGGACATCTTTTTCCATATCTTTAATCATCTCCATCAGACGGGAAAACAAATCATTCTTACTTCCGATAAGGCGCCAAAAGACTTATCGGGTTTGGAAGAGCGGCTGTTGAGCAGGTTTAAATGGGGCTTATCAGCGGACATCCAAATACCTGACTTGGAAACACGTATGGCGATACTAAAGAAAAAAATGTATTCCGATGGTATCGAGCTACCCGAAAACGTCGTTGAATATGTCGCCAACCAGATTGATAATAGTGTCCGTGAATTGGAAGGAGCTATGGTTTCTTTACTCGCGCAATCCACACTAAACAAGCGGGAAATCGATCTCAATTTAGCAAAATCCATGTTAAAGAACTTTGTGAAGAATACACACAAAGAGATCTCCATGGAGTACATTCAAAAACTTGTTTGCGAATATTTTGAAGTGCCGGTTGAAATGGTGAAATCGAAAGTTAGAAAACGGGAAATCGTACAAGCACGGCAAATTTCGATGTATTTGGCAAAGAATCATACCAAATCCTCTTTGAAATCCATTGGGAACTTTTTTGGTGGAAGAGACCATTCTACGGTTATTTATGCATGTCAAACCGTTGAGGACTTAATCGAAACCGATAAGAAATTCAAGACCTACGTCCAAGACATTCAAAAGAAGTTGAAATCCTCTTAATCTCGAGTAAATTTTCAGGATCTATATCGAAATACTGAAGAAATAGAAAAAGCGGCTGTCCAATAGTAGACAGCCGCTTTTTAATGTTAACACCTATTTCAGCGATTACTGTACCTTAGGTTCCGGAAGACGGTTCCCCATCGGTGCTGCAGATTTCTTTGAAGCTCTAGATTCTACGATCTGAGCGTACAATGGCTTTTGTTCATCAGTAAGCACATTGGCCACATTTTGATCCAAGTTCGCGTTCAATGCATCTATCTGTTGCGCCTTACCTTCTTCTGCTGTGTTGGTATCTGATTTTAGAGCCAGCTTCGCTTTTTTATGTTCCAATACAATATCGTATATTTTTGCTTGCTGTTCCTCTGTTAGGTTCAACTGAGTAGTCCATTCAGTAACCGTTTCTTTTGCTTTGTCTTCTGCGCTTACCTCTTGTGCGAATGATAAACTCATTGCGAAAAGAAAAGCAGAGATGCTTAAAAATAACTTTTTCATGGTATTCAAATTTTGTTT
The DNA here is from genome assembly GCA_019115805.1 of Candidatus Sphingobacterium stercorigallinarum. Classification (GTDB taxonomy): domain Bacteria; phylum Bacteroidota; class Bacteroidia; order Sphingobacteriales; family Sphingobacteriaceae; genus Sphingobacterium; species Sphingobacterium stercorigallinarum. Next base: position 32,986 of record DXCW01000006.1, on the reverse strand, counting down.
AACATGTATTGTTTACTCCGTTTCTGTACTATAATAACCATGAAATTGTCTACTTTATTATATCATTGTATCATATTTGTTACTTTTTAACATTTATTAACTGGACACGAAATTACGCTGTATAGGTAATGTGTTGTAAATTAAATAATTAGCTTAAATTCTTATTCTTCGATACGGGACCGCTTTTTTTGCAATATGCCGTTGATATCATTGAAGAATTTAGCGTCATTTTCCAAAGCAATAGCAATTGGTATATAATATATCGCGATGTTATCCAGCTTTTTTAAATCAAGTCGTTGCGCATCTTTCTCCGTGGTTAGAATAACCTTTGGCTGAGTCTCGCTATCTACTTTTTTGCGGATAAATATATAATCTTCGTTACTGAAGCGGTGATGATCCGGGTAAGCCAAATGTTCGAAATCCAGATTTAGATCTTGGAGATACCTCAATAGTGGCTTGGGATTAGCAATACCGGTAATCAGTATAAAAGGATCCGCAAGCTGCTTGATGGGAAATGGATTTTGGGTAGGTATGTGTATGGGATGGTGGTAGGCAATTTGACTATAATGAATAGTACACTTTTTATTTCTTCGGCGAATTTTACGTTCGATTTTCAGACGTTCTGCAGGGGGGATCGTTTTCGGACATTTGGTAATTAAAACAATGTAAGCACGTTTGATTTGATCCAGTGTATCCCGTAAATCACCCGTTGGTAACATCCACAGTCGGTGAGTAATAGATTCGTAATCGAACAATAGAATATAACAGTCAGCGGTAATCTTTCGATGCTGGAAAGCGTCATCCAATACGATAAGATCGTGGGATTTCTGGAGAATCTCTATTCCGCGTGTTCGGTTTTCATCAACAGCGACGGTGATCTCGGGATGATTTTTTTTGAATTGAAGTGGCTCGTCACCCACATCGTTGGCTGAATCAGTTAATTGAACGAGCCGAAACCCTTTGGTTGCTCTCCCGTATCCCCTGCTTAACGTAGCCGTTCGCCAATCCGCTTTGAAATGTTGGACTAGCTTTTGGGTCAATGGGCTTTTTCCGGCACCTCCGATGACCAAATTGCCGATTACAATGCTGCGAACAGGAAAACGGTTAGTTGAAAATAAAGCCCAATCGTAGCATTGGTTTCTAAACCAGATAATCGCGCCGTAAGTTAGGCTAAATGGTAACAATAGCCACCGTAAAATAGACAGGATCGATAACATCTTTCGGAAGTTAAACGATGCATTTTTGTAGGTCATTAAGGCAAGGGTCAGCAGCGATACACCCAGTGAAAACATCACCGTAATATGTGCTCTGAACCAAATCGATAGAGCGATCAGCACCAGGATCAGGATAGCCGTTAGTATCGTTGATCTCGTGTTTTTCATGCTGCATTACTTTTTCACAATCTTGAACCCAATGTCGTTAATCCCAATCAACACAGGATCATCCATTTGATGCCTTATTTGAAGGGTGTAGATACCGGTGTCAAGAAACCGATAGTCCGCTCCCCATATAACCGTTCGCTCGTATAGGTGACCCGAGGATTTGCCCAACCATTTTCCTTCTGGGTCTGCTAACGAAATGCCCCGAACCGAGTCGATGATTTCGGTACTATCAGGCCGCAATTCGCTTGTCGATAAAAACAGGTCAGTATATCGATAATAGGGACTGTGTCGGATATTGAGAAAAACGTCATACAGGGCAGTGGTATCTTGAACTTCAAATTGAAATTCAGGTTGGAATGCCTTCTCCCACTCCTGACTTGGAATGATGCTGTTTTTTTCGAAAAACGGTCCCGTCTGACAGGAAGACAGCAGCAAAACGAAACTGATTATAACACAAGTGATCCGCATGCTTTAACTGGTCGATTAACTGTCCGCTTTGCCGTTTTCGTCTTTTCCTCTGGGACCTCGTCTGTTGCGCCCTGTGGGACGACGGCGAGGATTTCTTCCAGTTTGTCCTTCTTGATTTTTCGAGTCTGCCGTTCTTTTTGGCTTATTTCCTGAAGCGGCTTTATCCTCTGTCTTGTCGGACCTAACTTGTTGGTTTCTTGGGCCGGATTGACTTTGAGCAGTAGCCCCTTCGCCCCTATTTCTCTTTGGTTTTCGTTTTTTCTTTTTGCGATTTCGATCATCTAAGCGGGTTAGGCTGTCTTGTCCCACTACGTTTTCATAATCCGGATCTGCATTTTCTGCCGTTTCTTCTTTTTCTGGACTCACAAGATCTTTTGCCTTTTTACCCTGCGCATTGAGCGCGGCTATTTCCCGAACTTGATCTGCTGGTATAGGAATCCAATTTTCCGCTTTCGGATACGAAAACCACATCGTTTTCTTGAAAATGTCGGTTTTTTGTAAATAGGCTGTACCGGACTCCGTTTCAATACGGTCGATGTTGTTGGGAATGTCTTTCAATGCATCCAAATAACTATCTAATTCGTAATTGAGACAGCATTTCAACTTTCCACATTGACCGGCTAATTTCAATGTATTTAACGAGAGATTTTGGTACCGTGCTGCAGAGGTGGATACGGTCTTGAATTCGGTTAGCCAGGTGGAACAGCATAACTCTCGGCCACAGGAGCCGATCCCTCCTAGTCGACTGGCCTCTTGCCGCATACCAATTTGTCGCATTTCAATACGAATACGAAACGCTTCAGCCATTTTTTTAATCAATTCTCGAAAGTCGACACGACCTTCCGCCGTATAGTAAAACGTAGCTTTGGTTTTGTCACCTTGATAGTCGACATCGGATATTTTCATCGACAAACCTAATTCTAGAGCTAAATTACGTGCTCTATGCATGGTCTCCCACTCTAAACCCTTTGCCAAATTGTATTTAGCAACATCGTTTTCACTCGCTTTTCTATAGACTTTCTTTGAAACGTCTTCCGCTTTTATACGATGCTTTTTTAACTGCAATCGCACCAATTCACCTGTAAGCGATACGTGACCGATATCGTAGCCTCCGGTATTCGGTTCGACGACGACCATTTCACCCATTTCTAGATAGAGATTGTCTGAATTGACAAAAAACTCTTTTCGAGAACCCTTGAAACGAACTTCTACAATGTCAAAAGGTTTATAGTTTGAAGGCAAGTCCATGTCGACAAGCCAATCGTATACATCTAATTTATTACACCCGCTGGTCATACAAGTACCGTTGTTATTACAACCAGCCGGTACTGTACCCAATGATTTGCTCCCGCAACCACCACCGGATGAGCAACTACCACATCCCATATTTGTCTGTTATATATATTGAGTTCCCTGTGGGAACGTATTGTATTTAAATAATAAAACTAACTGCAAAGATAAATCTAAAAATAATATTTTAGGATTTGCGTTTCTTTCGACAGAATAATGTGTTTTTTCACATAATTCGATTGCCACTTGCAGTTTCTCTAAAGACGTAATTTCGGCGAATTTCTGAGCGAAGGTGCGCTCCTCTCCTTGTATGAAGACCATTTGGCCAAGATGTTGTTGAAGCAGGAGGATCTGCCGAAACATATTAATCGTATAAATCAAAAATGTTTTTTGGTTTTCGCGACCCAACTTGCTGAAATCTGACTCTATCAGCTCGATTATTTGCAAACCCGAATCTGTTACGATTCGTCGCAGCCATCGGATCAAAAGGTCGAAATTTGCGTTATTCTCTTCGTTCAGCTGATCCCAAGCGGATTGGAGATTGCCGTCGGCGATAAAGGCGATTTCGTTGGCCCGTTTAGAATCTAATTGTTTTTCGGTGACCAGAAAATCCACCACTTGCTGATGGGGCAACTTGTGCACATTGACAAGCTGAGTTCTAGAGATAATGGTATTCAGTATCTTGTCTTGATTTTCGCAGACCAATAAGAACAACGTTTTAGCCGGGGGTTCCTCGATCAGCTTTAACAGCGCATTTCCCTGCGTGTCCAAATATTCAGGGAGCCACATGATCAAAACTTTATAATCCGATTCAAATGATTTTAAACTTAGTTTCTTGATGATATCATGAGCTTCGGCAATATTGATATTGGCTTGTTTATTTTCCGCGTCGAGTTGATTTCGCCAAAAGCCGAGTCCCATATACGGGTTCATCAAAAAAGCTTTTCGCCATTCTTCCATATATAAAGCGGCGGTATCTTCTTTTCTTTTAGCAAAAAACGGAAAAGAGAAGTGTAAGTCAGGATGAATCAGTTTTTCATATTTTACACAAGAAGAGCAACGTCCGCAGCTGTCGTCGTGACGTTTGTTCTGACAATTTAAATATTGTGCATAAGCGACCGCTAAAGCCAGGCTGCCAGAGCCTTCCGGACCCAAAAATAATTGCGCGTGGCTCACTCGATTTTCATCGACTGTAGCCTGTAGCCTTTCTTTCAGCTGTTGATGACCGACAATATTTTTAAATTGCATAGCTTATCTTGACAAATGTACAAAATTATACGGTGTGCTTAGAAAAAGAACTCCCTTATCAAAGGACACTCACATTGCGAAAAATTAGATTCTTTTCTGTATAATTGCATTAGAATCTATTAACTAGAGCAAATGAGATTTATCGTATCAACCTCTACATTATTAAAGCAATTGCAGGCGATTAGTGGGGCTTCCAGTTCCAGTACGGTGTTACCTATTTTAGAGAACTTTTTGTTCGAGATTAAGGATAACCTACTGACGATTTCCGCAACGGATTTGCAAACAAGTATGGTCACGACTCTACCTATTGAAGCAAAAGAAGAAGGAAGAGTGGCTATGCCATCTAAAATTTTGATAGAGACACTTAAAACGTTACCCGACCAACCGGTTGCGTTCTCCGTAGATACGCAAACTCTGGCCATAGAGATCAGTGCGGGCGATGGAAAATATAAGCTCAGCGGCGAGAATGCGGACGATTTTCCTAAAATTCCAGTAGTCGAGCAGACATCGAAAGTGGAAATGGCTGCCGCTACGCTGCAAGAGGCCATCAATAAGACAATTTTTGCGGTGAGTAACGATGAACTTCGTCCTGCGATGTCGGGTGTATATGTACAGTTGGCCGAGGAATCGATCACTTTTGTCGCGACTGACGCACATAAGTTGGTCCGTTATCGTCGGACCGATTTGTCTGTTGAAAAAGCAACAACGATTATTTTACCTAAGAAAGCATTGACGCTATTGAAATCGTCACTTCCCTCAGAAGAGACACCGGTCAGTATTCAATATAACAATACCAATGCATTCTTTCAATTCGGTAATATTCATTTGATCTGTCGTTTGATTGACGAACGTTATCCGGACTACGAGGCGGTTATTCCTCAACTAAATCCAAACCGATTGACGGTAGACCGGCAATTGTTTCTCAATACACTTCGTCGTGTCGTTATTTTTGCAAACAAAACCACCCATCAAGTTCGTTTGAAAATTTCAGGAAGTGAGCTGCATATTTCAGCCGAGGATTTGGATTTTTCAAATGAAGCTCATGAACGGTTGAGTTGTCAATTTGAGGGTGAAGATATGGAGATTGGTTTCAACGCGAAGTTTTTAGTAGAAATGCTGAGCAATCTAGGTTGCGAGGAAGTCATGTTGGAAATGAGTACTCCTAATCGTGCCGGACTATTGGTGCCGGCGGTGAAAGAAGAACACGAAGACATTTTGATGTTGGTGATGCCGGTAATGTTAAATAATATTTAAAAATACAGCGTTGGATTTAATTTATGCCCTTATTGACTTTATCCTCCATATTGATGAACATTTGGTGGAAATTGTTAACAATTATCAAACCTGGACATACCTGATTTTATTCCTGATTATCTTTGCGGAAACCGGATTAGTAGTCACCCCTTTTTTACCAGGAGATTCCTTATTATTCGCTGCTGGAGCTATCATCGCAAAACCCGAGACCGATCTCAATATTATGATCATGTGTGGGTTGTTGATTGTTGCGGGGATATTGGGTGATATGGTAAACTATCATATTGGTAAATATATTGGCCCTAAAGCTTTTTCGGGAAGGTATCGGCTGTTGAAGAAAGAGTACCTAGAGAAAACCGAGAGCTTTTACGAGAAGTACGGCGGCAAGACGATTATTTATGCCCGCTTCGTTCCTATTATACGGACTTTCGCACCCTTTGTGGCTGGAGTAGGTTCCATGTCTTATGGAAAGTTCGCATCCTATAACGTAATCGGTGCGATTGTTTGGGTGAGTTCCTTTTTGTTCATTGGTTATTTCTTTGGCGGACTTCCCGTAATCAAAGACAATTTCACCCTTGTCGTATTTGGAATTATCATTCTCTCGGTCCTTCCTCCGCTTATTGAGGTCATTAGAGAAAAATATAAAAAGCGACAGGAAGGCTAATTTATTTTTCTGATCACACATCCGGATTATCGATTCGGTTCAATTGTTGCTGTGAAATGGTCGTTTGGAGTGTATACTATGGCCTCGCTAATTGATTTTATTTTTCATATCGATCGATATCTCGTTGAAATTGTCCACGTCTATCAAGCATGGACCTACCTGATTTTATTCCTGGTTATTTTTGCGGAAACGGGCCTAGTGGTCACGCCTTTTCTTCCCGGGGATTCCGTGCTATTTGCTGTCGGCGCACTGATTGCTAAACCCGAAACGGGACTCTCTTTAAGCGGTATGTATATATTGCTTGCTTTAGCTGCGGTGACAGGAGATTTTTTGAATTACGGAATTGGCAAGCGCTATGGTAGACGGTTGTTCAGCAGTAATTTAAAGCTGTTCAAACCATCGCATCTGCAAAAAACGGAGCAATTTTATGAACAGCACGGCCCGAAAACCATCGTATATGCCCGTTTTATTCCAATTGTGAGAACCTTCGCGCCATTTGTAGCCGGGATTGCTGGCATGAGCTACACCATTTTCGGTAAATATAACATCTTCGGAGCCCTATTGTGGATTAGTCTATTTTTAATCGGTGGCTACTTCTTTGGTCAAATTCCATTTGTTGAGCAGAATTTTTCTTTGGTTGTCCTGGTTGTGATTTTGTTTTCGTTCATTCCAGCACTCATCGAGATCTGGAATAAAAAAGGTTTTCGGCGTTAGAGATCTAAATTTATGATGAGCTGGTTAAGTGGCATTTTTATACTTTGGCTGACTGTTGTCCCAGTTATCTCGCCAAAGACGCATGTGCACCGGAAAGAAGCGAAGCAAGCCTTCCAATATATCAATGCATTTAGAGCAAAACCTGAGAAGCATGCGAAGGAGTTAGGTTTGTCTGGATTATCTGGGGTCTCTAGGACGCCTTTGAGATGGAATAATACCCTAGCCAGAATTGCGGAGGAACGAGCTGTTGATATGGCACGTCGAGACTATTTCGATCATGTCGATCCCGATGGTTACGGTCCGAATTACCACATTCATACCGGTGGTTACGTATTAAACCCCGATTGGGTGAAAAACAGAAGGACGAACAATTTTGAATCGATTGGGGCGAACCACAATTCAGCTATAGAGGGCGTGCAAGCTTTTATTATAGGAAAAGGTTCGCCTGGATTTATGCATAGACGACACGTATTGGGGATGGACGATTGGAACGGGTCATTGAAAGATATAGGAATAGGTTTCGTTCGTGTTCCCAAAGGCGCTCGTTACAAGAGTTATCTCTGTGTATTGATCGCGAAACACGACTGGTAGAGGAGTGGTGTTTTGCCGGAGTTTTGTACCTTTGCGTATGATAAAATCGATGACAGGCTATGGGATTGGTCATGCGGAGAACCCGTCCGTTAAATATACCGTTGAAATTAAATCGCTCAATTCGAAGTTTTTAGAACTGAACTTGAGATTACCTAAAGTGGTATCGGATAAGGAGCTACAACTTCGATCCGCTTGTAGTAAGTTGATTGAGCGCGGTAAAGTGAGTTTGAATATTTCAACGGAATACCTCGATCAAACGGCTAAAGCGGCAACGATCAACGCCGAGTTGCTAAAAGCGTATTATAAACAACTGCAAGATATTGCGTTTCAATTGGGCGATACGAAAGCCAATATGTTCGAGCTTGCTTTGAACATGCCTGAGGTTATTAGTCATGATGAACAAATCAATCAGGAAGAGGGTGCGTTATTGCTGTCCGCATTTCATTCCGCTGTTGAGCAGTTTGCTGAGTTTAGAAAACACGAAGGCGAAGTGTTAAGACAAGACCTAGAAAACCGGGTCAATTTGATATTGGCTTATCTCCATGAAGTGGAATCAGTGGAAAGCAGTCGCATCCCACTTATCCGCGAACGCATCAATCAATATATGGATGATGCGGTGGGACGAGAGAACGTCGATATGAACCGTTTTGAGCAAGAAATAGTATTCTATATTGAAAAACTCGATATTACAGAAGAGAAAGTACGATTGCGCAGCCATTGTACGTATTTTATCGAGGCGGTAAATAGTGAATCTTCAAATGGAAAGAAGCTGGGATTTATCTCTCAGGAAATGGGGCGGGAAATCAATACGTTGGGGTCTAAGGCGAATAATGCCGTCATCCAGCAGATTGTAGTAAAAATGAAGGACGAGTTAGAGAAAATCAAGGAACAACTTTTAAACGTGTTATAATGAGCGGAAAACTTTTAATTTTTTCTGCGCCATCGGGGGCGGGTAAAACCACGATAGTGAAACGGATATTAGAAAAACTATCCCATCAGGTTTCGTTTTCGATTTCTGCCAGCACCCGTGAACCCCGGGTCAACGAAGTTGATGGTAAAGATTATTATTTCATATCTAAAGAAGACTTTTTGCACCGTGTCGCAAAACATGAGTTTGTTGAATTTGAGGAGGTTTACGCCGGCACTTTTTACGGTACATTGCGTGCTGAAGTCGAACGTATCTGGAATGAAGGGAAACATGTAATTTTCGATATCGATGTGATAGGGGGACTACGGTTGAAGTCTAAGTTCCCGGAACAGTCTTTGGCCATATTTGTGAACCCGCCTTCTCTAGAGGTGTTAAAAGAACGTTTGGCTGGACGAGGCACTGACTCCCCCGAGAAACTTCAAGAGCGATTTGCCAAAGCTGAGCTCGAATTGAGTTATGCAAACCAATTCGATGTGATATTGGAAAACAACCGATTGGAAGAGGCCTGCGCTGAAGCGGAGCGTTTAGTCAAGGCGTTCATTGAGGAATAACATGAATAAAGTCGGGCTTTTTTTTGGTTCGTTTAACCCTATACACACCGGGCATTTGATTATCGCCAATTATATGGCGAATTATACAGAGCTGGATGAAGTGTGGTTTGTGGTCTCACCACAAAACCCGTTCAAAGAAAAAAAATCGCTTGCTAATATGTACGACCGTTTGGAGATGGTGAACTTAGCGATTGCAGGGAGCGAAAAGTTGCACGCCAGTGATATTGAATTTCATTTACCTCAACCCTCCTATACCATAGATACCTTAGCCCACCTGAGTGAAAAGTATCCTGCAAAGTCCTTTTCGCTAATTATGGGGGCAGATAACTTGCAGGGACTGGGCAAATGGAAAAATGTAGAGGTTCTGCTTAGGGATTATAAGATTGTGGTGTATCCAAGACCCGGATATGAACAGGCGGCACTAGGGGATCACCCCTCGGTCAGCCTCACCGATACGCCGCTGATGGAAATTTCTTCAACCTTCATCCGGAACTCGCTTAAATCGGGCAACTCGGTCCGGTTTTTCACGCCCGACTCGGTTATTGATTTTATGGATAAAAAGGGATTATACCAGTAAAAATAAAACATTGACAATCAATTGATTATATGTTTTATCGCTCTTTTTTATCGTCAAAGTAAAACATTTTGCAATCCCTGTGGGTTTAATAAGTGTAAATAAACAGGAGGATTATACCATGGATAAATTGGATTTAAAAGGAAAATGGAATGAAGTTAAAGGAAAAATCAAACAACAATATGCCGATTGGACCGATGACGATTTGACCTATGAAGAAGGGAAAGAAGATGAATTAGTAGGACGCCTTCAACAGAAAATGGGTAAGACGAGAGAGGAAGTAGTCGATTGGCTGAAAGGTTTAGGGTAATTTTCTAAGATAATCGCTTAAGGGTCGTTGTGTTCACACAGCGACCCTTTCTTTTTTGGCCGAGTACGTGGGTTGATAGGCTTCATAACGTATCATTTCAGTGATTAATTCTTAACTTAGTCGAATGGCAACAAAGAAACCCACTATACTGGTCGTGAACGATGATGGCATCACCGCACCGGGGATAAAAGTATTACTAGAAGTGATGCAAGAGATTGGTGATGTGATTGTCGTCGCACCTGACAGTCCGCAGTCAGGAATGGGACACGCTATTACTATTGGCAGGCCTCTTCGATTGGATAAAATTGATCTCTATGAAGGCGTCGAAATGTATAAATGTTCTGGGACACCGGTGGATTGTGTCAAATTGGCCGTTCATAAGATTTTTAAAGGGCGAAAGCCAGACCTCTGTGTGTCGGGGATTAATCATGGATTAAATTACTCCATCAATGTTTTGTATTCGGGCACGATGTCTGCCGCGGTCGAGGGGGCTATAGAAGGGATCCCATCCATTGGATATTCGCTCGATGACTTCTCGCATCATGCTGATTTTTCCCATACGCGACCGTACGTGAAAACTGTTGCTGAGCAAGTCTTAAAAAACGGTTTGCCAAAAAATTCTTTATTAAACGTGAATTTTCCAAATGCGACAGAAAAAATAAAAGGAATAAAAATCTGTAGGCAGGCGAACGCAAAATGGTTTGAGGAATTTGACGAGAGATTGGACCCCTACCAGCGAGAATATTTCTGGATGACAGGAAACTTTGACTTGAAAGATAAGGGAGAGGATACAGATGTGCATGCGTTAACCCATGGGTATGTATCGGTGGTTCCCACTCAATTTGACATGACCGCTCACCACGTCATACCGGAACTCAATACGTGGTCTTTTGACAAGTGAATCGAATGAAAGACACACTATGGACGGGGACAGTAGCTGGTTTTGTAAGTCCTCTTTTGGCTTATTTACTTACCCAGTACACGACATTACAAGGGCAGTTGTTTTCGGATAAGCCTGCTGGTTTTTATATACTAGCGGCCGGGATAAATATGGTGGTTTGTTGGGTTTGCTACAAAAAGGACCGATCGGCCACGGGAAATGGTTTTATCTTGGCCACCTTTTTAGCGATGGTCACGTTAGTGGTGACTAAAAGTATCGCAATAGATCTGTAATGCATGGATAAAAACAAACATGAAATGGAATTGACTTTAGGATTTTCACCCTGCCCCAACGATACGTTTATTTTTGATGCGCTAGTTCATCAGAAGATCCCTACCAATGGACTTCAGTTTCACGTGGAATATCACGATGTAGAAACCTTGAACCATAGGGCATTCAATGGGGACTTGGATGTGACTAAATTAAGTTATCATACGTTTGCCTATGCCGTCGAGGAGTATGAGCTCTTAGATTCCGGAAGCGCATTGGGTTTCGGTGTAGGCCCTTTACTCATTTGTAAGGATTCAACGTTGGCGGAGGAATTGGCCGACAGGACCGGCCAAACCGATCTCGGAAAATGGAACAATTTGAAAATTGGCATTCCAGGAAAATATACCACCGCAAACTTCCTATTGGGCTTGGCTTACCCCGGTCTTCAAAATAAACAAGAAATGTTGTTTTCGGAAATTGAAGAGGGGTTACAGCAGGGAGCAATCGATTTGGGTTTGATTATTCATGAGAATCGGTTTACGTATCAGCAAAAAGGACTGCATAAAATCACAGATCTCGGTGATTTTTGGGAGCAAACAACTTCCTGTCCTATCCCCCTTGGTGGCATTGTTATCAAACGGAGTCTGCCTGAAGCGGTAAAACATCAAGTCAATCAATTGATACGAGAAAGTGTAAACTTTGCGTTTTCCAACCCGAAGTCTGGACTGGATTATATTCGATCTCATGCACAAGAAATGGATCCAGAGGTGATGTACAAGCACATAGAGTTATACGTGAATGCGTATTCACAAGAACTCGGAGAAAAAGGTCGTGAGGCAGTGGAAACGATGTTTGAAAAAGCCCGAGAACTGAATTTGATTCCTACAACCTCACAAAAGCTCTTTTTAGGAAAATAATTCAGAAAAAAGGATATTGAAGGACCTAGTTGTCAGCGGTAATAATTAAATTTGGCCCCATTAGTGTCAAAATGTCTGCCGAAGTCATTTGGAGTCATTATTGCACAAGCGAATAGAGAAATAGAAAATTATGTTGAAGTTTTTAAGCAAATTATTTGGCAGTAAGTCTGAAAAGGATATCAAAAGCGTACAGCCACTTGTTAATAAAGTAAAAGAAGAATATGAGAAGCTATCCGGCCTGACGAATGATGAGCTGAGGGCAAAGACGAGCGAGTTCAAACAGAGGATTGCTGATTACCTCAAGGAGATAGATGATGAAATTAATGAGATCAAGCTTGAAGCGGACGGTACAGAAGACATGGAGCTTAAAACCGCGCACTATGATAGCATTGACAAACTGACAAAGGATCGCGACAAGAAACTTGAAGAAATTCTATTGGAAATTTTACCGGAGGCTTTTGCGGTGGTTAAAGACACGGCTCGACGATTCTCTGAGAATACGGAGATCCGGGTTACTGCGACGGATTTTGATAGAGACCTCGCGGCCAGAAAACCAAATGTTGAAATAGATGGTGAGACGTCCATTTGGAAAAACACCTGGTTGGCTGCAGGAAGCGAAGTCACCTGGAATATGGTGCATTATGACGTGCAGTTAATCGGTGGTGTGGTGCTCCATCAAGGTAAAATTGCGGAAATGTCCACAGGTGAGGGAAAGACCTTAGTGGGTACGCTTCCAACCTATTTGAATGCACTTTCCGGTCAGGGTGTGCATATCGTGACCGTCAACGATTATCTTGCACGTCGTGACTCGGAGTGGAACGGTCCGATATTTGAATTCCATGGACTTAGTGTCGACTGTATTGATAAATATCAGCCCAACTCGCCACAGAGACGCCAAGCTTATTTGAGCGATATTGTCTACGGCACAAACAACGAGTTTGGCTTCGATTACCTGCGGGATAACATGACCAGCACCAAGGAAGCCATGGTACAGCGGAAATTACATTTCGCTATGATTGATGAGGTCGACTCTGTTTTAATTGACGATGCGCGGACCCCGTTGATTATTTCAGGACCGATTCCAAAGGGCGATCAGCATGAGTTTTATGATCTTAAACCACGCATCGAGCGTTTGGTGCAAGCACAGAAGGCTTATGTGAATACCGTGCTTAATCAGGCGAAGAAGGCTGTTGCTGCTGGCGACACGGATGTGGAAGCAGGGGGATTGGCACTTTTTAGAGCGTATAGAGGACTTCCTAAAAACAAAGCGTTAATTAAATACCTCTCGGAATCCAATCACAGACAAGTGTTGCAAAAAGTAGAAAACTACTATATGCAAGAGCAGAGCCGTCATATGCCGAAAGCCGATGCGGAATTGTTTTTTGTGATTGATGAAAAAAACAACCAAGTTGAACTGACCGATAAAGGTATTGAACTGATTACAACTTCTGGAGAAGATGCTAATTTTTTCATCCTACCGGATGTGGGAACAGAGATTGCGGAAATCGAGAATTCAGATATTCCGTTGGAAGAAAAGGCAGAGAAAAAAGAGGAGTTGATGCGCGATTACTCGGTAAAAGCCGAAAGGATACACTCAATTAATCAATTATTAAAAGCATATACATTATTTGAAAAGGACGATCAATACATTGTGGACGAAGGCAAGGTGAAGATTGTGGATGAGCAGACGGGTCGGATTATGGACGGCCGGAGATACTCAGACGGTTTACACCAGGCCATTGAAGCCAAAGAGAATGTGAAAGTAGAAGATGCGACGCAAACCTATGCGACCATTACCCTGCAGAACTATTTCCGGATGTATCATAAACTATCTGGTATGACGGGTACAGCATCTACTGAAGCAGGAGAGCTTTGGGAAATTTATAAACTCGACGTGGTGGAGATCCCAACTAACCGCCCTATTCAACGTGATGATAAACAAGATTTAATTTACCGAACTGCAAGAGAAAAGTACAATGCGGTAGCCCAGGAGATTCAAAACCTAACGGAAGCCGGACGTCCGGTACTGGTAGGTACGACCTCGGTCGAAATCTCCGAATTGTTAAGCCGAATGTTGAAACTTCGAGGAGTGAGACATAATGTATTGAACGCGAAGCTGCATCAGAAAGAGGCGGACATTGTAGCCGAAGCGGGACGTCCTGGACAGGTGACTATCGCGACGAATATGGCTGGTCGCGGTACCGATATTAAACTATCCGAAGAGGTGATCAATGCCGGTGGATTGGCTATTATCGGTACGGAGCGCCACGAATCGCGTCGTGTAGACCGTCAGTTACGCGGTCGTGCCGGGAGACAAGGAGATCCGGGTTCATCCCAGTTTTTCGTTTCATTGGAAGATCCATTGATGCGCTTATTTGCCTCAGAGAGAATATCCAATTTAATGGTTAAAATGGGTGTTGAGGATGGAGAGGTTATGCAACATAGCATGCTGACCAAATCCATCGAACGAGCGCAACGGAAAGTGGAGGAGAATAACTTTGGTATCCGTAAACGTCTGTTGGAGTATGATGATGTGATGAACTCTCAGCGTACCGTCATCTACAAAAAACGGAAGAACGCCTTGTTTGGAGAGCGTTTGGATGTGGATTTAAATAACACGATTTACGATGTGGTCGAAGATGTCGTATTGGAAGCGAAAGAGAGTAATTCATTCGATGATTTTCAGATTGAAATGATTCGGGTATTCGCCGTGAACCCGGAACTTTCCGAGGATGAGTTTACCAACGGCTCTACTGCAGCATTGACCGATCGTGTTTTTGAACAGATCATTACGCAATATCACAATAAATCGCAGGCAATAGCAGCGCAAACGCTTCCAGTACTTACCAACGTTTTAGCTGAGCGAGGAGGAATGATTGAAAACATCGTTGTTCCGTTTACGGATGGGATTCGTGGCATTCAAGTTGCTACAAACCTAGTGAAGGCGGTAGAAACGGAGGGAAGAGAAGTGTTCCGGTCTTTTGAAAAGGGAGTTGTTTTGGCCCTTATTGACGAAGCTTGGAAAGAGCATCTACGGGAAATGGACGATTTGAAGCAATCTGTACAGAATGCGGTGTACGAACAAAAAGACCCGGTGATTATTTACAAAATGGAGGCTTACAACCTCTTTAAGGCGATGTTGGCAAGTATGAATAAAGACATCGTAAGCTTCTTGTTAAAAGGAGAGATCCCGGGACAACAACAGCAGCCACAAAATGTGCAGGCCGCTCGTCCAGAGCCAGCCAAAGTACAGGTAAAAGAAACGAAGGAAGAGATTACTTCCCCGACGGGTGTCACGGAGGAGGATCTCCATACCCAAGAACAACAGGTCACGCAACCTATTCGCAAAGAACAGGCTGTAGGTCGGAATGACGAGTGTCCTTGCGGTTCCGGTCAGAAATATAAAAATTGTCACGGCAAACAAGCATAAAAATGAGGAACAGAGGGTTTATAGCTACCGTTGTATTCTTTTTTGCCTGGGTTTCATTATCTCAGGCACAGCAGCATGTCGTCGTTCAGAAAGATACGTTGATCAGTCTGTTACAACAATACCGTGCGTATTACGCTATAAACCCTGCTTCTGCCGCCAAAGTGAGTTTAGAGCCCAAACCTATCGATAAGTCCAAAGCCACTCGGGTTAAAGTTCGAGGCTTTAGAGTTCAGATCTATTCGGGCACCTCGAGAGGAGAAGCCTCAAACGTACAGAATTCATTTATTCGACAAAATCCAGATATAGGAGCGTATTTAGATTATGTGGAACCCAACTACCGGGTTAAGGTCGGCGATTTCACCAGCCGATCAGCCGCGAACGAATACATGCGTACGCTCCGTGACAAATACCGTAACGTATTTGTGTTCGTTGAAGATGTTTGGATTTGGCGATAAGGGAGGATCCCATGTCAGATATTAAATATAAAGTTCAGGAATTAGCCAAAGCCTATTTTCAAGAAACTGTTCATACTCGACGTTTTTTACATCAGCATCCCGAGTTATCTTTTGAGGAATACCAGACATCTGCTTTTGTCAAGCAGCGATTAGATGAACTCGGTATTGATCACCAGACTGTGGCCAATACCGGCGTTGTCGCGATTATTGAGGGTGAATTGCCCTCCGATAACGTATTAGCTTTACGAGCAGATATGGATGCGCTACCGATTACAGAGGTAGAAAACAGAAGTTATCGGTCCAAAAATGAAGGCGTGATGCATGCCTGTGGTCACGATGTACACACGGCCTCCCTCTTAGGCGTCGCTAAGATTTTGCAGGAGCTACGACCGGTTTTCGGAGGAAGGGTAAAGTTGATTTTTCAGCCTGGAGAAGAAAGATTGCCAGGGGGTGCCTCGCTCATGATTAAAGAAGGGGTATTGGAACGGCCTCGTCCTGCTGGCGTAATCGGACAACATGTAATGCCCTTTATCGAAACCGGAAAAGTCGGATTTCGTTCCGGGAAATATATGGCGTCCTGTGATGAACTGTTTATGCGTGTGAAAGGTAAAGGAGGTCATGGGGCGCACCCGCACCAAAATATTGACCCGATTGTGATTACTGCGCAGATTATTACGGCCATGCAACAGGTCGTGAGCCGTCAGGCCGATCCACGGATTCCAACCGTACTTTCTTGGGGAAAGATTATTGGCGAAGGCGCGACGAACGTGATTCCCAATGAGGTTTATTTAGAAGGCACTTTTAGAACATTCGATGAGGAATGGCGTGCGCAAGCTCATGTGAAGATGCAGAAGCTTGCAGAAGGCATTGCTGAAAGTTTTGGAGCAGATTGTGAATTCGAGGTTCGCAAAGGCTACCCATTCTTAAGCAATGAGCCCGTGCTAACGGGAAAGGTAAGAAGTTACGCTGAAGATTATTTGGGGGCTGAGCAAGTCGTCGATCTAGATTTATGGCCGGCGGCGGAAGATTTCTCATATTATTCGCAAGTGGCCGACGCGTGCTTTTATCGATTGGGAACCGGAAACCGGGAGAAAGGGATTTCATCGCCCGTGCATACGCCCGACTTTGATATTGACGAAGAGGCCTTGCAAGTGAGCATAGGTTTAATGTCCTACATTACGCTTCGGCATTTATTGGAATGATCGCGTATGTCCTCTCATCATATCGTAAGAGATAATCAAGAGCCTGCAGTATGTATAGTGGATGTAGATTCTCATTTTTCAGAGAAGTATCTAGGACAGCTGTTGGAATGGAGCCCGACGGTTATTGCGTTGGCGTCAAACCTAGATTGGTTGCAAACCAGAGGCATTAAGATTGACATATTATTGTGTACAGCTGACCATGACCAGGAAGCACCGCTTCAGCCTCACGTGCAGCGTGTGTACTATTCAGATGATTATATAGCTACGCTTTTTGAATGCCTGAAGCGCGCGAATAACACTGCGGTCTATCTGGTCGGATTCAAACCTAAGGCAGAGGTGTTGCCGTATGCGGCAGAGTTCACCATTAACCTACTGCATGGCGTTAGCCGAAGTATTCCGGTCAAACGGTATTCCAAATGGCTCACAAAAGATACTGTGTTGCGTGTAAATACGGTTTTATCCGGTGAGTTAAGAAATGTGAAAATGATACCATCTGGCACCTTAATCGTCTTAGAAGATGGCTTGGTGGATATCCCCGAGCAATCCGCCTTTTTTTATCTTACAGAAGAGCTATGATTCAAATTGTGAAAGCCAGCTTGGACGATGTTCAACTCATCCACCGCTTAGCCCATGCTATTTGGCCGGAAGCGTATAGTAACATCCTCTCGAGCCAGCAGATCGACTTTATGTTGGAAAAAGCATATACCATTAGCGCTATTACCGAATTCATGTCGCAAGGACAATGTTATGTACTCGCTCTGGAAGAAACAAACCCAGTGGGTTTTATGGCCATGCGGCTAAAATCAGACGGTTTACGCATTGAAAGTCTGTACCTACTTCCCGAGACTCGAGGTAAGGGTTACGGACGCGAATTGATCGCCCATGCTCAGCAAATCGGCCTTCAAGAATCCTGTCCCTATTTGGAATTGAATGTCAACCGTCGAAATCCCGCATTTCATTTTTATCAGAAGGTAGGCTTTTCCCTGCACCGCACGGTAGATATCCCCTATCACGGCTATCTATTAGATGATTTCGTTATGAGAAAACCTTTAATCGCGTAGTTTTTCCACGCGGCTGGGTGTTTGACTACCGTTTACGATGCCCTTAACCCCCAACGCTATGGCTTCAATACTGGATCGAATATGGTCTATATTTAATGTAGAGACCTCGTCCTTTACGGTGTGGTAATAACTGTCTTTGTCAATCTGTGAGGTAGAAAAGGTATGAGCGGGTACCCCGAGCGCGGCAAGAACGGCATTATCACTTCTATAAAAGAGATTTTGCGTGGGATAGGGGTCCGGATGAAAGGAAAAGTTCGAACCCTGTACATTTTGTTGCATAATGGATCCCAGGTCGGACGCATCGTATCCAGTGATGTAAAGGCTATTGGGCCCAAATTTAGAATCTTTACCAATCATCTCTATATTGATCATAGCGATCACCGAATCTGGATCAATCTGATGGGAGAAGTATTTTGATCCAAACATGCCGATTTCTTCTGCGGTGAAGGCCACGAAAATCAAAGTTCTCTCATTGATGTCTTGTTGTTGAAAATAACGAGCGAGTTCAATCATAGCTGTTGTGCCGGAGGCGTCGTCGTCGGCTCCGTTGGCGATCGAGTCCGTTCCAACCGCATCAATAATACCAATATGGTCGTAATGACAAGAGAAAACGACATACTCGTTCGGTTTAGATTTTCCGGGCAGTATGCCCGCCACGTTAAACATTGGGAACTCCGTTTTCTCGCGTTCGATCTCAATGAGGAACTGCTTGGGCTCTTGGTGGGCCACGATAAACACTTTGGTGTTTGGTGAGGTGTTCGCGTCCTCCCCTACTATTTTTATAGATTCACGGCTGAATATTTGCTTAAACCGGGCCAGGTAAGTGGCGTGTATAGGATCCACCCATACGACGGTGTTGCCTTCGGTTTGTTGTAGTATGTTGCGAAAAGCTTGTGAAAAATCTTCTTGTGAGCCAATAGTTATACTCTTAACGGAGTCGTTTTGTGACCAACTTTCATTGGGGCCGTCTCCCACTATGAGATACTGATTGGCTTGTAAGACCGTATCGGCCAATCGAACAGTTTGATGGAGAAGCTTAGATCGGCTGGTTTGGAATGACTGTCGGTAATCGTCTTCTGCATAGGGAACCAATCCAATTTCACGAAACTCCCCTGCGATGAAGTCTGCGGCCTTCGTAATATCCGCAATGGATAAGGCGGAGCGTCCTCGCATATCATCTGAAGCCAGTGTCTCGATGATGCGGTGCACATGGTCGCTTGTGTCCGATGCGGCACCAAGTGCTTGGCCCTGTGCAGGAGATATCATGCCGCAGGCAAGAAAAAATAATAAAACAAATAGTGGGTTTTTCATAACGAGTAAGCCTAGACACAAAATTAGCAAACTTAACGCAAAGAAATTCGAACTAAAAATAGTTATATTTGAGAAAAAGAACAGTATGAAAGAAATTAGCGTTCAAGAATTAAAAGAACTAAAAGATCAGAATGCCGAATTCCAACTGATTGATGTTCGGGAACCGTTCGAATATGAGGTTTCCCATTTAGATGGAATTAATATTCCACTTTCCGGTGTGATTATCGAATCGGATAAAATCAAAAAAGATGTGCCTGTGGTGATTCATTGCCGTTCTGGCAAACGCAGTGCACAAGCCATTTTACTGTTAGAACAAGAAGGCTATACTAATCTTTCCAATCTACAGGGAGGAATCCTAGCTTGGAAGGAGGAGTTCGATCCGGAAATGGATGTGTATTAATCCACAGCATAACGAGGCCCGATATAATTCGGGCTTTTTATTTTTTCGACCTCTTTTTAAAAAAAAGACAAATAAAGCGGCGTTCAGTTGTTAATACTTTAAAAGTAAACTTCGGGGTGGCATAAGACTGATTTTATTTAATAAAAGGGCTAACTTTAGGTTTATCCAGATAAAAAATAAATCATTATGGGCAACGAATCATCCAACGACTATTCATTTTTTGAAGGAGTCTCTAGAAACTTTGACAAAGCAGCAGCCTTTACAAACTATCCATCTGGGATTCTGGAGCAAATCAAAGCATGTAACTCCATTCTTCGTGTTCGCTTTCCAGTGAAAATCGGTGACGATGTAGAGGTTATTGAAGCATATCGGGTGCAACATTCGCACCACAAACTACCGTGTAAAGGTGGAATTCGCTTCAGCATGGAGGTTGATCAGGACGAAGTGATGGCTTTGGCGGCCCTAATGACCTACAAGTGTGCCATTGTCAACGTCCCTTTCGGGGGGGCAAAAGGTGGAATAAAGATCAATGCGAAACAGTATAGCGAGTATGAATTGGAGAAAATTACTCGCCGATATACAACGGAATTGGTTAAAAAGAATTTCATTGGACCCGGAACCGATGTGCCCGCTCCGGATTACGGTACCGGTGCTCGAGAAATGAGTTGGATTGTAGATACCTATACCACATTAAATCCCAATGAGGTGAATGCACAAGCCTGTGTAACGGGTAAACCGATCTCACAAGGAGGCGTTAGAGGGAGAACGGAAGCCACAGGTTTAGGGGTCTTTTTTGGCGTTCGGGAAGCGTGTAAGATCGCTGCAGATATGGAGGCCCTCGGCTTGTCAGCAGGAATCGAAGGTAAGCGCGTTATCGTTCAAGGTTTAGGGAATGTCGGTTATCATGCAGCTAAAGCTTTTCAGGATGCTGGAGCGCTATTAGTCGGACTAATCGAGTACGAGGGCGCGGTGTATAACCCATCCGGTCTCGACTTGGATGCGGTGGTGGCACACCGGAAGCAGACGGGGTCGATTCATCACTTCGCGGGAGCAGAAACGATTCTTGATTCGGCCCAAGCCCTGGAATATCCCTGTGATATTTTAATCCCGGCGGCTTTAGAATCGGTTATTCACGAAGGGAACGCCGAAAAAATTCAGGCAAAGATTATTGGTGAGGCGGCCAATGGTCCGATCACGGCTGTGGCCGACGAGATTTTAAATCATCGCGGGGTACTGATCATTCCTGATATTTATTTGAACGCGGGAGGGGTTACCGTTTCCTATTTTGAATGGTTGAAGAACTTAAGCCATGTACGTTATGGACGTCTGGAAAAGCGTTTTTCCGACGATATGTATGCCGAAATTCTGCGTTTAATAGAGTCCACCAGTAATCAAAAAATTTCGAAAATAGAGAAGAAAATCATTCTCCGAGGTCCCGATGAAGTCGATTTGGTCTACTCCGGATTGGAGGACACCATGATTGGAGCGTATCAAGAAATCCGCGACATCAGAGAACGCGTTGCTGGCGTTTCAGATCTTCGGACAGCAGCATTCGTTTGCGCGATTAATAAAATCGGAGAAGCCTATGAGGAGCTTGGTATTTTCCCATAGGAATGTCGGATTTTGTCGGTAAATTTGCGTAATGCACCGTTTTTATCATCAAACGCAACAAGCATTTTATTTCAGTTTAGCTTTTTATGCACTGTCTATCTTGCTGCTATGGCTTAAGATAGGCTTCGCCCCTATTCTGTTGAGTATTGCCTTGTTGGTATCCTTGGTATGGGTGATACTGGTTTTGATGGAAATCATGCAATCGGTTCGAATTTCTAATTCGGAGCGGCTTCTGCTCCTTATATTTGTTATTGTAACGAATATCGTTGCGGGATTAATCTATTTTTATTTTCTTAGAGAGCGGGTAACCGGGATAAAAAAAATCGGGACGAAATGACGAAAAAATTTGTATTAAATATCGTATTGAATCTAGGAATTGTGTTCCTGGTATTAAGTGCGTGGGCTGGATATAACAGCGGACAGGTGCTGTATTTAGGTATTTCCATCGCGCTGTTAGTGGTGTTGATTTATCTAAAGATAGTATTGTTGAAACAAGTGAGTAGAGAGGCTCAAGCTCGACAAGTGGAAAAGGCGAGAGAAAGTGCTGCGAAAAAATACCAAAAGAAAAACAGAAAATAAACGAATACAAAGATGTCAAAAACAAAACAGCTGTAAACTACATATTTACAGCTGTTTTGTTTTTTGTACTTATCTGGAAGCTATTTTACAAATGGCGGGCGCTTAACGACCGCTTTGATCGCCTTATCCCGGATCGAAATAAACAGTTCCGTTCCTTCTTTAGAAAAAGCAGTGTCGACGTATCCTAACCCAATTGATTTTTTTAACGTTGGAGATTGCGTACCGGAGGTGACCCTGCCCACGGTGTTTCCATCTGCGTCCAAAATAGGATAATCGTGACGAGGGATACCTCTATCGATCATTTCGAAACCCACAAGCTTCTGCGCGAGCCCTTTTTCTTTTTCCGCTTTCAGGTTGTCCGCGTTTACAAAGTCTTTGGTGAATTTAGTTACCCAACCCAAACCCGCAGCAAGTGGAGATGTTTCATCGTCAATATCATTTCCGTAAAGACAGAATCCCATCTCTAGACGTAAAGTATCTCTCGCTCCTAGCCCGATCGGCTTAATACCATACGCCTCACCTGCCTGCATGATCGCATCCCAAACGTGTTGCGCATGTTCGTTGGCCACGTAAATCTCAAAACCGCCGGCTCCAGTATATCCCGTAGCAGATACCAAGACATTTTCAACACCCGCAAACACACCTTTTTCGAACGAGTAATACCCCATAGTTGCTAACTCCATTTCCGTCAACGTCTGCAACGCATCAGCAGCCTTGGGCCCTTGAATAGCGAAAAGAGAGGTTTTATCGGAAATATCCGTCATCTCTACTTTTTGTTGGTTGTACTGCTGAATCCAGTTCCAATCTTTCTCGATGTTCGAAGCATTCACCACCAATAAATAGGTCTGTTCATCAATCTGATAGGTCAGGAAATCGTCTACAATACCGCCATTCTCGTTGGGGAGATATGCGTATTGGATTTTCCCATTATATAATTTTGAGACATCATTGGAAGATACTTTTTGCAGAAGCTCCAATGCTCCGGGCCCTTTGACGATGAATTCACCCATGTGGCTGACATCGAAAATGCCGACATTTTGGCGCACCGTTTCGTGCTCATCGTTGATTCCGGTATATTGTACGGGCATGTTGAACCCAGCGAATGGAACCATCTTGGCTCCTAAAGCAATATGAACGTTTGTTAACGCGGTACTCTTCATGTTGATTTTGATTTAACTATTACAAAAATAACAATTTAAACGAGAAAAGCGCCCAATTATACCGCATATGGGCATTGTTAATCAGCCGTTATTTATGTTCAGCTTGTCGTGCTACAAGGGACTGTAAGATCAGCTACTGGGTCAGCCGCATATTCAAAAGATCCAACGCTCGGGAAAATTCCGGTAAGACGCTCGCTTCAATATATATGCGTTGCTGTGTTGCTGGATGCATAAAAGACAAGGAACGTGCGTGCAGGAGCATCGTATCATGCGAAAAGGTTTCTTTCCACAGTTTATTTTGCTTGTTGCAACCGTGTGGGCGATCACCAATAATGGGGTGTGAAATATGAGCGAAATGCCTACGCAATTGATGCATCCTTCCGGTTTGCGGCTTAGCAACAACTAAGGAATACCTTGAGGTTCGGTGTTTCCCAAAGGGTAAATCGATTTCCGCACGTTGTATCGTTTCATAGTAAGTCAGGGCCTCTTGCAAAACTCCATTTTCTTTCTTCAGGGGATAATCAATTTTTCCATGATCTGAAGTAAAGCCTCTGACCAAAGCCCAATATTGTTTCTCAATCTTGTTTTCAGCGAATAGCATTTGCAGATCCCTATCCAATTCTTTACGTCGAGCGAAAAGCAAAACACCGCCGGTTTTTCGATCTATACGATGAGCGGGGTAAACCATGTGTCCGAGCTGTTCTTTTAACGTTTGCAATGCAAAGACTTCTACGTCCGCAGCAATTGGGGAGCGATGAACGAGCATGCCGTGAGGTTTATTAACCGCAATGATATCGTCGTCTTGATATAAAATCTGGAGCATTATCGATCTTTTAATGCTTTCAATATTTGGCCGCCTTTTTCCTCGAGATTGGGGTTGACCCAGATTTGATTGAATATCCCCGTTGCAATGACAAGCTCTTGGCCGTTCACGTTCATCTTGGTTTGAGAAAAAACGTAATAGTTTTGCGTATAGGTATAGGTGCTGAGAAACTCTTGAGCGACTTGATCACCGAATATGGCCATGCCAAAGGCCACAACATCTTGGTTTTCTTCATCCAACTGCTTTTTTAAAATGACTTTGGCCTGGTGGATCAGCTCCTCCTTTATTTTCTCTTCCGAGGGATTGGATAGTATCGCCCCCAAAAGAATAGCGACGCCTAAAAGCGCAATTATTCTGGTCTTACTCATCGGACAAAAATAAGATTTAAAATACAAAGGCTACAAAAAGAGTGCGTCGAATACCCAAGAGAAAAGGAAGTAGACTAGAATGAAGACCAGCAGTATCAATAGCGTAATCAGGGCACAGATCCCGATGATCAATGGCCAAGCACTGCCCTGGTACTTGTTTTCCTGGTAATGTTCAGTGAGCAGCTTTACATTCTTTTGATTGGCTTTATTAAAGAAATCGTACACGTGTCCGAATACAGGAATGGCTCCCAGAATAGCGTCCCAGCTTATGTTCCAAATCATCCGAATCAGCAGTTGCTTGCTAGCGCCATAACGCATAATGATTCCTACAAGCATGATTGAGATGAGCCAAGACAGGATTTGTCCGGCAAACGGGATGAGATTCAAAAGCGGATCTAGGCCAAAACGGAATTGGCCTATACGAAAACGACTGTCCATCAAAATGGACAGTCGTTGTACCCACCGTAATCCCGCTTCACGGTTAAAATTATTGTTGCTGAGCTCTTGAATGTTATTTGATCTCGAAGACCGCATCGATATTACAGGTTAGTTTAATAGGGCGTACCTCAAGATTAAGACTTTCGGCCGTACCCCCGATAGCATCTGCACTTGCTGTTTTAGCAGCCATCGCATATGCCCGTGGTTGTGGCATGATATCGTTCCAGTTCAAATTACTGTTATCGTTTATCATAATCAATTGCCCGACTTGCTCGCTATCGGCAGCAGCTAAAATTTCCGCATTTGCACGTGCATCCTTCACTGCGGTTGTTTTTAATTGTTTTTCAATTTCACGCTTCTGGGAATGATCGTAGCCCCCCACGGAGGTGCTTTGTAATCCTTCCGCGTCCAATTCCGCCATCATTGGATTGAGGTTGTTCAAGTTGGTTACCTTGATGCGGTATTGGCGCCCTTGTAGTAGCTCGTCTGTCTTCTTCTTTTCTTCATCTCGAACGTTGTAACTATAAATATTCTGCACGGTAAAGTCTTCCTTTTTGACCCCATACTTCATTGCCGCGTCAAACAGTTCTTTTTCCAATTTATCGATTGTCACTTTTTTCTTAACATTTCCCTTTTCGTAGTATTCTCGTAACGAGATGGACAAATAAATAATATCAGGTGTGACTTCTTTTTCAGCATAACCGCGAGTAGCGATTCTTCGCGTGTTTTCCATAGTTGTAGTTTGTGCATTTGCCATGCTTAACAGGCCAATTAGCGCCATGAGTGTAAAAATGTTCTTCATAATTTTTCTTTTTTCAAAAGGTCAATTTGATTCTTTCGATTGACAATAGATAGACAAGAACAGTTCCAAAATGTTTAATTTACGATCTATTATTTTTTTAAGTTGTATTCAAAAAAATATGATATCTTTAGAAAAATTATAGTAAAACAGTTATGCAAGAAGGAGTAGTAAAATTCTTTAATGAAGCCAAAGGTTTCGGTTTCATCATTCCAAATTCAGGCGAAAGTGAGATTTTTGTTCACGTTTCGGGGTTAGTAGACAAGGTGCGTGAGAACGACCATGTATCGTACGAAGTCCAACAAGGCAGAAAAGGCCTTAACGCGGTAAATGTAAAACTTATCTAAGATTAGATCAATATATTTATTGTGGAAAACCCGTTGACCTCGTCAGCGGGTTTTTGACGTTTATCAGGCGGCTGCTTCGGTCTAGAACTCGAAAACCTGTTCTAAAATAGCGGTGGAGTTTAGCTGACCGAAGTTCTCGGTATGCAACCGGTAGAAATCGATGATTTTTTCCAGAAGATAGCTGCGGTCATTCGTGGAGAGTTTAATTTTGTTACAATCTGAAAAATTGCTCTCAAAGATCAGCCGAAGTATATCACTATAAGGCTGATCCATCATAAACACATGAGGCGGCATTTGTTGGCTAAACTCTCCCTCCATCAAGTTAAAGTAGCGGTGATGAGATAGCCGGGGTTTGAACCCTAAAAAATGGGTAAGCTTTGCTAAAAAAACTAAATGAAAATTAGCCAATCCGGTTTCGGCTTCATCCAGCCATATAATGGCATGTTCTAGGAATTGGTATAGCAGTGGATCGGCTTGCTGGTGGCGGAGCACTTTATATAAAACCTCATTGATATAAATCGCCAAAGAACTCTTGACGATATCTAGTGGAATTCGCCGAAGTACAGGACTTTGACTCGCCTCTTTGATTCGTTGCAGATTTCCCGTCTCTTTATGATACACGGTTAGCTCTAAAAGGTGAAAAGGCTGAAGCATTCGGGTGGATATTTTGGCCCTTGGCTTTTTCGCGCCATTAATGAGATACGATTGCAGACCAAATGTCTCGGTATAAATTTGTGCCACCACACTGCTCTCCGAATAATCTGTTACTTTTAGCGCAATACCCTTAGTCTGTTGCAACATGCCTCGCTCCTATTTTTCCTTTTGTCGTGTTTTTCGCTTTTCTAAGAGCGTGCTTCGGTCAATCGATCGGAACAGTCGGTACATCAGGGTTATGAATCCCACGCCAAATAAGATCACGCCCAAGGTTAACGCCAGCTTATACCAGCCTTCTTCCTGCTCCATGAGTTGGATGCCCCAGTAGATTCCTGCCATCCCTAAACCGATGGCTAAGAGTCCTCTCCAAAGGTATTTGTTCATTGATGTGAATTGTTGAAAACTATTGTCAATGTAAATTTATAAACCTATGCAAAATACTGTATTTTTGTCTACTTCTGCATTACTCCTGCAATATTTCTTAAAAATATTCGACAATTGTTATTGTATTTCCCAAAAGAAATATAGATATTTGCACACTCGTTTCTAAGAAACGAAAAACATAGCGAACAACATTAAAAATCGAATATCATGTCAAGAATTTGTGATTTAACAGGCAAAAAGGCATTAAAAGGAAATAACGTATCTCACTCGAACGTTAAGACAAAGCGTAAATTTTATCCTAATTTACAGACTAAACGTTTTTATATCCCGGAAGAAGACACTTGGATTACGTTGAAAGTATCTACTTCAGCGATAAAAACGATCAACAAAAACGGAATCTCTGCGGTTATTGATAAATTCGTAAAAAGAGGTCGTATTTAGTTGTTGAAGCCTGTTTATCAGCATAAAAAAGAATCATGAAATTCACCCGTGAGGGTCTAAAATAAGTAAGGCAATGGCAAAAAAAGGAAATAGAGTACAGGTTATCTTAGAATGTACTGAGCACAAAGAGAGTGGTCTTCCAGGAATGTCTCGTTACATTACCACCAAAAACAAAAAGAACACGACAGAACGTTTAGAGTTTAAGAAATTCAACCCAGTCTTGAGAAAAGTAACCGTTCACAAAGAAATTAAGTAATCATTTGAGCCGGCTTAACGGTTCGATTAAAAATACAATACCATGGCAAAGAAATCAGTAGCATCATTACAAAAAGGTGGTGGTAAAGAATTTACAAAGGTTATCATCTCTGCTAGATCTGAGAAAACCGGCGCCTATACTTTCAAAGAGAGTATGGTACACAACGATAAAGTAAAAGAGGCGATTGCTTCTGCTACTAAGTAAGCGGGTCGATATTCCTTTTTTTAAAGTTTTTCTTTAAAAACCTTATAAATAGCCGTTTTGGTGTATCCAAAGGGGCTTTTTTAGTATTCGGTATTTCAGTATATTTGGGCGTTTGAGGATTCCAATAGCTATAACACATCCAGTATGGGACTATTTGATTTTTTTAAAAAGAAGCAAGAAACTCCAGAGGCGCAAGAAGCGCTAGACAAGGGGTTGGAAAAGACAAAAGAAGGCTTTTTTTCCAAAATTACGAAAGCTGTCGTAGGAAAGTCGACCATTGACGATGATGTGTTAGATAACCTAGAAGAAGTGTTGGTCACCTCTGACGTAGGAGTAAGTACGACTCTGAAGATCGTAGAGCGTATTCAACAACGTGCCGCGCAGGATAAATATGTGACCACGGACGATTTAAATAGTCTGTTAAAGGACGAGATACAAGGACTCCTTGCCGAAAATAATAGCAACGATTTTGAGAACTTCGAATACGGAAACCATAAGCCCTATGTGATTATGGTTGTGGGGGTTAATGGCGTAGGAAAGACAACGACCATAGGTAAATTGGCTCATCAATTAAAAGCCGCCGGAAACGCTGTTGTATTGGGAGCAGCCGATACGTTCAGGGCTGCCGCTGTCGATCAGATTCAGCTCTGGGGGGAACGAGCTGGCGTGCGTGTCGTGGCTCAACCGATGGGATCGGACCCAGCGTCAGTTGCATTCGATACCGTCAAGTCTGCGGTTTCTAATGGGGACGACGTGGCCATCATCGATACCGCTGGTAGGTTACACAATAAAGTGGGGTTGATGAATGAGTTGACGAAAATAAAAAACGTGATGCAAAAGGTTGTCCCTGATGCACCTCACGAGATCTTGCTCGTCCTTGATGCATCAACTGGACAAAATGCCATCGAGCAAGCCACTCAGTTTACGCAAGCCACGGATGTAAATGCGCTCGCACTCACCAAACTAGACGGGACGGCCAAGGGAGGAGTGGTTATAGGGATTTCGGACCAGTTTAAAATTCCAGTCAAATATATTGGGGTGGGAGAGAAGATAGGTGATCTGCAGCTTTTTAATAAAAAAGACTTTGTAGAGTCGCTGTTCAAGTAGGGAAAATTACATGAAAACGAAACAAGTTCAATCGGTAGGTCAACCGAAAAAAGGCCGAGTCAATGTCGTTACCTTAGGTTGCTCGAAGAACATCCACGATAGCGAAGTGTTAATGGGGCAATTGAAAGGCAATCAGATTGATGTCGTTCATGAATCGGACCACATTCAGTCCGATGATATAGTTGTCATCAATACTTGTGGCTTTATAGATAACGCCAAACAAGAGTCCATTGATACCATATTGCAATACGCGGCACTCAAAGATCAAGGGAAATTAAAAAAGGTGATTGTGACGGGTTGTCTCTCGGAGCGCTATAAACCAGAGTTGGAAACGGAGATTTCCAGCGTTGATGCGTATTTCGGAACCAATGACTTGCCAGATCTGTTGAGTTCTATCGGAGCGGATTATCGGCACGAACTCATTGGCGAACGCCTGTTATCCACTCCTTCTCATTTCGCCTATTTTAAAATAGCCGAAGGCTGTAATCGTCCTTGTTCATTCTGTGCTATTCCTCTGATGCGCGGGAAACACGTATCGAAGCCTATTGACGAGCTGGTGAAAGAGGCTAGATTTCTTGCCGCTGGCGGGACCAAGGAGCTTATCCTGATTGCTCAAGATCTGACGTATTATGGTTTAGATATATATGGCAAGCGTAATCTAGCGGATTTGTTAAGGCATCTTTCTGATGTAGAAGGCATCGAGTGGATTCGCCTGCAGTACGCTTACCCTTCTGGCTTTCCGATGGATATTCTGGACGCGATGAATGAGCGATCGAATATTTGCAACTATTTAGACATGCCGCTTCAGCACATTTCAGATCACATGCTGAAATCTATGCGTAGGGGTACTTCGAAACAAAAGCAGATTGATTTGGTGAATAAGATTCGCGATAAAGTGCCCGATATCGCGCTACGCACGACCTTAATTTGTGGGTACCCAGGTGAAACGGAAGCCGATTTCCAGGAAATGTCGGAATGGGTGGAAACGACCCGATTTGATCGACTAGGTTGTTTTACCTATTCACATGAGGAAAAGACACACGCTTACAATTTACAGGACGATGTACCTGAGGAAATAAAGCAAGATCGTGTCGAACAGATTATGGAATTGCAGCAAGGGATTTCCTATGAGATCAATCAAGAGAAAGTTGGTCAGGAATTCAAAGTGCTTATTGATCGGATGGACGGAGATTATTGGATCGGTAGAACAGAGCAGGATTCTCCAGAAGTCGATAATGAGGTGATCTTAGACGCCAAGACGAATTATGCATCAGTGGGCGGCTTTATCCATGTGCGCGTGAATCGAGCAGAGGATTTTGACTTATATGGTGATATCGTAAAATAACGGAAAAATTACCGGTTCTGATGCAGGCATTGTTATTTGTTTCGTATTTTGGAAAACATTTACGTTTACAAATTGCGAAATCTTAGCGAGATGAAAGCCACCTATATTGAGTATAAAGACACCCAGAGTTTTTCAAAAAATCTTCTGGCATACTTAAATAATGATCCCGTTTTACAACCTTTTTTTGGTCATCGCCCGGATCGGGAGGGGCTGGAAAGCCAAATAAAGAGTAAAGCTGCCTTTGCACACAGGGCACTTTTAGTTCGCAGTCTTAGGGAGCAGTACGGGGAAGAGTTGTTATCCAGCTCTCCAGAAGTCGCGGAGAATATCAGCAGATTACAAGACCCACAAACGTTCACCGTCACCACTGGGCATCAACTGAATATTTTCACAGGGCCTCTTTATTTCATATTTAAAATTGTTTCTACTATCCGTCTGGCTCAAGATTTAAAAGAGCAATTTCCCGAGTACGAATTTGTTCCGGTGTACTGGATGGCAACGGAAGACCACGATTTTCAAGAAATTAATCATACGAAGGTGTTCGGAAAAACCATTTCCTGGCAGGTGCCAGATACGGCGGCGACGGGACGCATTTCCACCGAAACAATCACCGAAACGGTTAAGGAATATTGCAATACCTTTGGTTTGTCCGAAAATGCAAGCCAATTGACAGAGCTGGTTCATCGAGCCTACCTACACAGCCCGAATTTAGCAGACGCCACGCGTTATTTCGTAAACTCCCTGTTTAAACAATATGGTTTAATCGTCCTAGACGCGGATCAGCGCAGCCTCAAGGAGATCTTTTCGCCCGTTATTCAAGACGACATCATCAACCAGCATAGTTATCGTACGATCAGCACGACCTCGAAAGCGTTGGGAGACTTGGGTTTCTCCTCCCAGGTACATCCCAGGGAAATCAACTTCTTTTATTTGACCGATCAATTTCGAGAGCGTATTGTCCAGACCGATGATGGGGATTATGAGGTGCTTCACCAACCCATACGTTGGAATAAGGCCGAGTTGATTAAAGAAATACAACAACATCCCGAACGGTTCAGCCCAAATGTGGTGACACGGCCCTTATATCAGGAGATGATTTTACCCAATTTAGCCTATGTAGGCGGCGGAGCAGAAATTTCTTACTGGTTGCAGCTTAAAGCTTGCTTTGACCATTATGGACAAGCTTTTCCGGTGTTAATACCGCGAAATTCGGCTTTGATTACCGACGATCAGACTGCAGGAAAAGTGTATCGATTGGACCTAACCTTTAAAAGTATCTTCAAGCCAGCCGATACGTTGAAAAATGATTTCGTAAAACGGCAAACCAAGCACCGCCTAAATTTGCAGGATGAGCGCATGGAGTTAAATGCTGTTTTCGCGAAGATTAAGTTGCGCACGCACAAAATAGATCCGAGTTTGGGTCCGAGCACCGAAGCGGTTAAAGCGCGTTTGAAAAAAGCGTTGAATAGTCTGGAGAAAAAGCTATTAAAAGCCGAAAAACGTAACCATCAGGAGGCATTGATACAGATTCAACGGTTAAAAGACAAATTATTTCCCGGAGGGGCGTTACAGGAGCGCACGGACAATTTTGCCGAGCTGTACTTAAAACATGGCGTAGATCTGATTCCTGAGTTGATGAAAAGTTTTAACCCTTTGGATTTTAAATTCACCATCTTGTACTGATATGTTTGAAGAAAGCTTAAAGGACACTAATTTTTATCGGTATTACTCCGAAAAAGCCGGATTGGAAGACAGCGATTTTGACGTGTTGGCTTCCCATATTGAATTTAGAACCCTCGAGCATAATCAATATATTTTACGGGCGGGGGAGGTGTGCCGGCACTTTTTGTTCGTGGATGAAGGCTTGTTGCAATTTGTTTCCTTGGATGAAAAGGGCGATGAACATATTTTGCAATTCGCACCTGAAAATTGGTTGGTGTCTGATCGCTCCAGTATGTTTTTCGATGAACCTTCGTTATATTATATCAAAGCAATAGAGCCGAGTCGTGTGGTTTTCCTCGACCCGGAGTTCTTTTCCGAAGCCTCACGACTTCGCTTTGAATTCTCGTGTTTTACGGAAACATCATTGCACCGAAGCATTTATTTTTTACAACGACGTATCCAGTCTCTGCTGGGCATGAGTGCCAAACAACGGTATCTCGAGTTTATGGAGCTATATCCAGAGTTGCTTCTGCGTGTCCCACAATGGATGATCGCCGCGTATTTGGGGGTGACTCCAGAGAGTTTAAGCCGGGTGCGACGCGAAATCGCTAAAGGAGGGAGTTTCTAATCCTATAGACCCCGGTATTAAAACAGCTCAGCCATCATGCATCTTGCCCCTCCACCTCCGTAGCGCTCTATGCTGTAAAGTTGGTTATAAATAAGTTTACCATGCTTTTTTAAACGCTTAATTTGTTGCTCCTGTAGGGATTCGTAAGCCTGTGTGCTCATGCAAATGAGCGGGTCGCCCACCAAAGTTTTCAAGGCTAATACATTCCCGGCAAAACTTCCCATTTGCTCCTCACTAATGGCTATGATGTCCCTCCCGCTTCTTTGTAAAGTGTTTTCGA
>DXCW01000240.1 GCA_019115805.1 Candidatus Sphingobacterium stercorigallinarum | reverse complement strand
AACGTTGATTGAGGTCTTTTTCTAACTTGTTGAAACGTTGTGTGTAGAGAAAGGCCGCCTGTTGGAGCTTTTTTATTTGTTCCTGATAGGCCACCTGTCGCGCTAAAAGCTTTTCTTTTTGCTGTAATCGCTCTTGATCTTGACGGTATTTTTCTTGATTTAGCCTTTCCTGTTCTTGAGCAAAGTCCAAAATTTCTTTACGTTCGATTTTGTTGGCTACGGTGGCTAAAGAGGCTTTAACCTCTTCGTCAAAAAGCTGAGACTCCTTCCGAAATGATTCCCGGATGAAATAGTATTGCATGGCCATAACGCCTATCAGGGCGATGGACATCAACCAAATAATTAATGCAATACTCCGTTTCTTCATTGTTGCAAAAATAACAAGACAAAGCCCCTTATTTCGTGATTTAACACAATTTAACAGCGTTTCCGTGCAGGAGTCTACTGGAAGCATTCCACTTGGTCTGACGGGTCATGCTGAAGAAGAAATTAAACCGTACGAAGCGGATTTACCGGTAGGAGCTAAGTCAATGGTAAAGCTCAATTTAACGAAAATAAGTTAGAATGGAAACCTGCGTGGCGGTTTTAGCCGCTTTCGGTCGGTGATGACAGCGCTGTCCGCAGCTGTTCTGCTCTAATCGAGGGACAGGTCTTGGTTTTTGTAGAAATGGAAAGAGAGCAGGCGTTTTGCACTGCTCTCTTAAACGTTTTTATCAGGAGCGCTACTTGACTTCGGAGACCCGAATCGTATTGGTGCGTCCTTTTTCACGAAGCGGTGTCGAGGATGTGTTGATTACAATTTGTCCGGGATCGACCAACTGACGATCTTTCAATAAATCATTTACATCTTGAATAGTGCCATCCGTGCTTTCGTATTTTTCATAAATAAAGGTCTTTACGCCCCAGACTAAGCTTAGGGTACGTAGCAAGCTGCGGTTACCCGTAAACACGTAAATATCAGCATCCGGACGATAGCTCGAGATTTCTAAAGCCGTATAGCCCGAAGAGGTCAATACCGCAATTGCCGAAGCGTTGGTTTTTTTCGCTAAAAACACAGACGATCCGCAAATCGCGTCAGGTATACGCGTCACCGGTACCGTGCCTAGTGTTTCCTTCTCACTGTAATAAGGGTAAGAGGTTGCCTCTACGTGAGTGATGACTTTCGCCATCGTCTCAATGACGATTTCGGGGAACTCACCTACTGAGGTTTCGCCACTCAGCATTACTGCGTCTGCACCGTCAATGACCGAGTTGGCCACGTCATTCACTTCCGCTCGGGTAGGGCGCGGGGTGGTAATCATGCTCTCGAGCATCTGTGTGGCAATGATAACCGGTTTAGATAGGTTGCGACATTTTTGCACAATAATCTTTTGTAAACCGGGAACTTCTTCCATAGGCAGCTCTACACCGAGGTCACCGCGAGCGACCATGATGGCATCAGTAGCATCAATAATGGCGTCTATATTTTCGATGGCTTCCGGCTTCTCGATTTTTGCAATGACTTTTGCGTGAGAGCCTCTCTTTTTTATGATTTCTTTACACTGATGGATATCTTCTGCTGAACGCACGAAGGACATCGCAATCCAGTCCGCACCATGTGCCAGTGCGAAATCAAGATTGTCAAGATCTTCTTCTGTCAATGAGGGGATAGAAACCTTGGTGTTCGGGAGGTTAACTCCTTTTCTTGAGGTTAGGACTCCACCGTGAACGACTTGACACATGACCGTGTCTTTGTGGTTTGTCGATAAGACACGTAGCTGAAGTTTTCCATCGTCTAAAAGGATAATTTCATCGTCTTTAACATCATTGGGGAAGTTGTCATATGTGATGTAAATACGGTTTTCGTCTCCGATCAGCTCGTTGGTGGTCATTTCTACCGTGCTACCGTTGACCAAAATCGCTCCCCCTTCTTTCATTTTTCCAATACGGATTTTTGGTCCTTGTAAATCCGCTAGTATACCTACGTTGAAAGGGTGCTCTTCGTTGATTTCGTTGATGGTTTGAATCACTTTTAAGTGATCCTCTTGCGAGCCATGCGAAAAGTTGAGGCGGCAGACGTCGACTCCTTTGGCAATCATATTGGTCAATACCTCTTTTTTTGCCGAAGCCGGACCTAGAGTAGCTACAATCTTCGTCCGCTTTTTTAGTTTATCCATTTAAATCAAGTTTTTAATTTTCAATCATTTGTATTGTGTTATTTTGGCTCTCTCCCCGGAGACAAAATAAAAGTAGGTTTACTGTGTAATTTATACACTACTGAAATCGATCGCTAAAATATCAGATTTTCTTTAGATTTCAATATTGTTGGATCTATTTCTTTCACCAGGAGAACTTCAGGAATAGACTTGATGTTTTCAATTAAATCGTGAAGATCTTCTTGGTCAATATAGTGTTTAATCATTAAAAAGTAATCAAAACTAACAATCTCCGGTATCAACGGCAGTCCCGCGGCTGATCGATTGCTCAACAAGTAAAATTCAAACTCAAAGCTCTCATTGTGATATCTGAAAATATTAAAATGATGCTTAAGTGGCGGTTTGTTTTTTTTACTTTCCACGATTACATGAAAATCCAATTCTTCGGCCGGCTTTTCTTTTCGATTGCCGTTGTGATCCGAGTAATCTTCTTTCCCGTAAATCAATTTCAGCCCGGTATGTTTGTTGATAAAATGACAAAGTCTATAATCCCGTAAAACTGAACTGATGCCGATGAGTGTAAAATCCAGCTCCAACTCAAAATCCGTTTCCAATTTGAAAGTTATTTTGCTCAAAGCGACATGGTATTGATGAATCGTAATCGTACAAAATTACGGTTTTATAGTCGGATCAGTAGCCTTTGCTGTAAAAATATAGTTAAATAAGGATTAAGTTTGTAATATTTTAATTGTTTTATTATCATTGGATACCTTTAATTAGTAAGGCGTTGAAAACTTTATTAGTCGTACCTTTGTTAAGCAATTAGTCCTAAAAGTCAAAAAGATTTGATTTTTGAGGAAATTTATTTTTTCTTTGCACAGATTTATTAAACAATTAAATTAGAAAATCATGTCAGATATCGCATCAAGAGTAAAAGCAATTATCGTTGAAAAGTTAGGTGTTGATGAAAATGAAGTTACACCAGAAGCTTCTTTCACGAATGATTTAGGTGCAGACTCACTTGACACAGTTGAGTTAATCATGGAGTTCGAAAAAGAATTCAACGTTGCAATTCCTGATGACCAAGCTGAAAACATCAGTACTGTCGGTCAAGCAATCGCTTACTTAGAAAAAAACGTTAACTAACTAATTTATTAGGCCAAACATCATAAATGGAGCTTAAGAGAGTAGTTGTAACAGGATTAGGCGCCCTTACACCAATTGGTAACACACTCCCCGAGTACTGGGAAGGGTTGGTAAATGGTGTAAGTGGTGCTGCTCCTATCACGCATTTTGATGCGTCAAAATTTAAAACCCAGTTTGCCTGCGAGGTAAAAGGGTTTGATCCACATGATTTCATGGACCGGAAAGAGGCCCGGAAAGTGGACCCTTTTGTGCAGTATGCTATTGTGTCGTCCGACGAGGCGGTCAAAGATGCGGGACTAGAGTTTGATAAATTAGACACGACTCGAATTGGCGTGATCTGGGGATCAGGAATTGGAGGTTTGACCACCTTTACCCACGAGGTTGCAGGTTATGCAGCTGGTGACGGTACACCGCGGTTTAACCCGTTCTTCATTCCTAAGATGCTAATCGATCTTGCCCCTGGACACATCTCGATGCGACACGGCTTGCAAGGGCCGAACTTCTCTGCGGTCTCCGCTTGTGCATCAGCTACCAATGCGATGATTGATGCTTTTACCTACATTCGTGCAGGTAGGGCAGACGTGATCATTACAGGTGGTTCCGAGGCGACAATTAACGATGCCGGTATTGGAGGTTTCAATGCCATGCACGCTTTGTCAACTCGTAATGATGATCCGAAAACAGCCTCGAGACCTTTCGATAAAGATCGAGATGGTTTTGTTTCTGGGGAAGGTTCTGGAGCGCTTATTCTCGAGAGTTTAGAGCATGCCCTAGCACGTGGCGCTAAGATCTATGCCGAAGTTGTAGGAGGAGGAATGAGTGCCGACGCCTACCACATCACTGCTTCTCATCCCGATGGTCGGGGAGCGAAGTTGGCAATGAATATGGCGATACAAGATGCGGGTATGCAATATGCGGATATCGATTACATTAACGTACATGGAACATCTACTCCAGTCGGCGATGTGAGCGAGACCAAAGCAATTGTTGATCTGTTCGGAGAGGACGCTTACCGATTGAATATCAGTTCCACCAAGTCGATGACTGGGCATTTGCTCGGTGCGGCAGGAGCTGTAGAAGCAATCGCTTCGATATTAGCAGTAAAGAATGATATCGTTCCACCTACGATTAATCATTTCACGGATGACCCTGAAATCGACAGCCGTTTGAACTTTACCTTCAATAAAGCTCAGAAACGTGTGGTCAATGCCGCATTGAGTAACACCTTCGGCTTCGGAGGGCACAATGCGACCATTATCGTGAAAAAATATAATGGTTAAAATGCTTCATTTTTTACCATAAACCAAATAGGTAGTTTGAATACAACTACCTATTTGTTATTTTTAGTGCAATTATGCCTATCGCCGAGGTTTATAATCTTTATTTATCGCCCAATCGACGCTATGTCAGGAAACTCAAAAACCTGTTGGGTTTCGTGCCGAACAACGTTCGCCTGTACCAAATGGCATTCCGGCACAAATCAGTAGCTGTGCTGATTAAGGAAGGCGTGAAAAATAGCAACGAACGTTTAGAGTTTTTGGGTGATGCCGTGCTGGGATCGGTGGTGGCGGAGTTGCTGTTTAAACTTTATCCCTACAAAGATGAGGGATTTCTGACAGAGATGCGGTCCAAAATCGTGTCGAGAGCTAATTTGAATCAGCTTTCTCGCAAACTTGGGTTCAATGAATTGATCGAGTTCGACGCGCGCATGATCAGTTATCCGAATAAACAAGGCTCGCTGCTTGGAGACGCCTTTGAGGCTCTGATCGGTGCCGTGTATCTGGATAAGGGATACGCCTTCACACGAGAATTTCTTTTGACCCGTATTATCAAGCCGCATGTAGATATCCCCATGCTTGAGGTAACCGAAACTAATTTTAAAAGCCGTCTCATCGAATGGTGTCAACATAACGGTAAAGAGGTTGTGTTTCAACAAGTAGAGAACCCGGAAGGGGAGTCGCCGAAAATGTTTTCGATTGTCGCATTAATAGACGGTGAACAATGTGGCCTGGGACGTGATTTTAATAAGAAAAGTGCCGAAAAGTTAGCGGCGGAAAAGGCCTGCGAACGGCTTCAAGTGATTGCGGTATAGTAAGCGTTGGTCGGAGCCGCCAACATCGCTTCGCGTGTCCAGCTCAGTAAATCTTTATTCCCCGAATGTTTACCTTGCTGAAATTTATTACTTTTGCGCTATGGCATCAATTAAACCATCGTTGGCAAAGGGAACACGTGATTTCTCTCCCGTAGAAATGGATAAACGCAACCATATTTTTAACACCCTTCGTGGTGTCTTTAAAAAGTATGGCTATAATGAAATACAAACTCCCTCGTTTGAAAACCTACAAACGTTGACCGGTAAATACGGCGAAGAGGGAGATAAATTAATTTTTAAGATTTTAAATTCAGGAGATTTTCTTCGGAAAGTATCCGAAGACATGTGGGCGGGTCGAGATTCCAATGTCTGGGTCCCTACGATCAGTGAAAAGGCGCTTCGTTACGATCTGACTGTTCCGTTTGCACGCTACGTAGTGATGCATCAGCATGAGATTACGATGCCTTTTAAGCGTTTTCAGATTCAACCGGTATGGCGGGCGGACCGCCCGCAACGCGGGCGATACCGGGAATTTTATCAATGTGACGTAGATGTGGTGGGGTCGCCCTCTTTATTAAATGAGGCAGAGTTCGTCTTGATTTACGCAGAAGCATTGCAACTGTTAGGGCTCAAGGATTTCAATATCAAGTTAAATAACCGGAAGATATTATCGGGAATCGCTGAGATAATCGGTAAACCCACACTACTTGTCGACATGACTGTTGCCATCGATAAGTTAGATAAGATTGGGTTGGACGGCGTCAATAAGGAATTGAGGGAACGAGGATTTACCGAGACGGATTTGTCAATTTTACAGCCTATCATAGAAATGAGTGGTTCGAGTATGGAGAAGATAGCGGCTATGAAGACGGTTTTAGTGGACTCTGCGATTGGTATGGAAGGCGTACGGGAAATAGAATCCGTGTTTGATTATTTAAGGCAAATGGGACAAGCCACGCTGCTTGAGAAGGTGGTGGAGGTGGATATTACACTAGCGCGTGGATTGAATTACTACACGGGTTGTATTTTTGAAGTGAAAACCAACGAAGTGAAAATGGGTAGCATCGGGGGAGGCGGACGTTATGACGATTTGACGGGGATGTTTGGACTCCAAAACTTGACGGGTGTAGGGATTTCTTTTGGAGCGGACCGGATTTACGATGTGCTGGAAGAGTTGAATCTTTTTCCCGAAAGCCAATCCGCCAGTTCCGTCATGCTTATCGCTAACTTCGATAAGGCTACGGAATCTTCCACTCTTCCTCTTTTATGTCGGCTCCGTCAGGCTGGTATCGCTGTGGAGCTCTATCCTGAACCGGTCAAACTGAAAAAGCAGATGAGTTATGCGGATGCGAAGCATATTCCCTATGTGTTGTTGGTCGGAGAAGAAGAAGTCAAATCGGGCAGATTTACCTTAAAAACTATGCATACCGGAGAGCAACAGCATTTGAACGAGGAAGAGCTGCTCGGGTTTTTAGGATCCTAAATCTGATCGACGTGGGCCTATTGTAAAGCGAAGTTCAAAATTGCCACAATTCCATATCGTTACCTAAAAACTCTGCAAAATCTCGTTATTATTGATTAGATTTGTAGTCAGTTTAGTAAAGAAATTCAATACTTGGAAATGAGTTCAACACCTATAACAAAAGAAACCTACCTGGAGTGGTATAAATCTATGCTACTCATGCGTAAATTCGAAGAGAAAGCTGGACAATTATACGGTCAGCAGAAAATTCGCGGATTCTGTCATTTGTATATTGGACAGGAAGCAGTAGTAGCCGGTACGATGTCAGTCATCAATTCAGACGACTCGTTAATTACGGCCTACCGTGATCACGCACATGCTTTGGCTAAAGGCGTTTCTGCCGACGCCTGTATGGCGGAATTGTTTGGTAAAGTGACCGGTTGCTCGAAAGGGAAAGGTGGCTCGATGCACTTCTTTTCAAAAGAGCATAAGTTTATGGGCGGACACGGTATCGTAGGGGGACAAATCCCGCTGGGTGCTGGTATCGCCTTTGCGGAAAAATATTTGGGAACCAATAACGTGAATGTTTGTTATATGGGAGACGGAGCGGTTCGACAAGGCGCTTTCAACGAAGCCCTGAATATGGCGATGCTTTGGAAATTGCCCGTTATTTTTGTTTGTGAGAACAACGGTTACGCAATGGGTACTTCGGTTCAACGTACAACCAACATGCAGGATATTTACAAAATGGGACTTGGTTTCGATATGCCGAGTGCGCCGGTGGATGGTATGGATGTAGTAGCCGTTCACAATGCGATGGACGAGGCGGTGCAACGTGCTCGTGCGGGTGAGGGACCTACATTTCTAGAGATTCGTACTTACCGTTATAAGGGGCACTCCATGTCCGATCCGGCGAAGTATCGTACCAAAGATGAACTAGCGGCGTATAAAGAAAGGGATCCAATCATGGCGGTTAAACATGCGATATTGGAAAATAAATATGCGGATCAAGCTTGGTTTGATGAAGTGGAGAGCGATGTGAAAAAGACAGTGGACCAGTCCGTTAAATTCGCAGAGGAATCGGAATACCCGAAACCGGAAGAAATCTACGAGGATGTCTATGTACAGGAAGACTATCCATTCGTAATGGACTAATAAGGAAAATAACTTTAACTCAATAGAACAATCCTAGATAATGGCAGAAGTAGTAAAAATGCCGAAAATGAGCGACACCATGACCGAAGGGGTGATCGCTAAATGGCACAAAAAGGTTGGTGATAAAGTTAGCTCAGGCGATCTTGTTGCCGAGGTAGAAACAGACAAAGCAACAATGGACTTCGAATCCTATCAAGAAGGAACATTGTTATATATAGGCCCGAATGAGGGTGAGGCGGTCCCTGTTGATGCAGTGATTGCTGTTTTGGGCGAGGAAGGTGAGGATTACCAAGCGTTATTAGATGGAGAGAGCGCACCCGCTGATCCCGAGAAATCGGAGGAATCAGAAGATGCTGCCGATTCAACGGCGAGCACTACTGAAGATGGTGATCAGGACGATGGAGAGGAAGTGAGTGCGGAGGATTTAGGTGCAACGGTGATTACGATGCCGTTACTAAGTGATACAATGACCGAGGGCGTGATTGCGCAGTGGAATTTTAAAGTCGGTGACGCCATTCAATCTGACGATGCAATCGCGGATGTGGAAACCGATAAAGCAACGATGGAAGTGACAGCCTATGCAGACGGTACGTTGTTGCACATCGGTGTAGAAGAGGGGCAGGCAGCGAAAGTTAATGATATTATTGCGATCGTGGGCCCGGAAGGGACAGATGTTACTCCACTATTAAAACAGCGTTCCGCGAAACCTAAAGAACAAAAGCAAGGAAAAGGAGAAGATAAACAAGATAAAGCGGCGGCGAAGACGGAACAGACGAGCACGTCTGGCGGTGAGTCGGATTCCGCTCGAGTGAAAGCCTCTCCTTTAGCTAAAAAGATTGCCAAGGAAAAAGGCATCGACTTGAGTCAAGTGAAAGGTTCGGCGGAGAACGGCCGGATTGTAAAAAAAGACGTAGAGAACTTTAAACCAACGGCAGCGCCAGCTGCGGCTGCGGCTCCTGCTGCGAGTCCGTCGGAGGCGACAACGATCAGTCTACCGCAGTTTG
The DNA here is from genome assembly GCA_019115805.1 of Candidatus Sphingobacterium stercorigallinarum. GTDB lineage: Bacteria > Bacteroidota > Bacteroidia > Sphingobacteriales > Sphingobacteriaceae > Sphingobacterium > Sphingobacterium stercorigallinarum. Next base: position 25,996 of record DXCW01000240.1, on the reverse strand, counting down.
TAGGCGAGGAACGTTATACTGAAAAACCAGTTAACCAAATGCGTAAAACAATTGCGCGCCGGTTATCGGAGTCTCTATACAGCGCTCCGCACTTCTACTTGACGGTTTCTATCGACATGGAAAATGCGATTGCAGCGCGTAAGCAAATTAACGAAGTAGCACCGGTAAAGGTTTCCTATAACGATATGGTAGTTAAAGCTGTTGCGGCGGCATTGAAACAACATCCAAATGTGAATACATCGTGGCAAGGAGATACGATTCGTTACAACGAGCATACCAATATTGGTGTGGCTATGGCTGTAGAGGACGGGTTATTGGTGCCTGTTGTACGTTTTGCCGATGGAAAAACGCTTTCACATATTTCGGCCGAAGTGAAAGATTTCGCGCAAAAAGCAAAAGCAAAAAAATTACAACCGTCCGATTGGGAGGGTTCTACATTCACTGTTTCTAACTTAGGCATGTTTGGAATTGATGAATTCACATCGATTATCAACTCTCCTGATGGAGCTATTTTATCGGTAGGTGCGATTCAGCAAGTGCCTGTGGTGAAAAATGGAGCCGTCGTTCCAGGAAACGTGATGAAATTAACGCTAGGTTGTGACCACCGTGTGGTGGATGGAGCAACCGGTGCGCAATTCTTGCAAACCTTGAAGGGACTGTTAGAAGCGCCAATTCGACTTTTAGCTTAAGTCGTTAGTTGTAAACATTGAAATGGGGCTGTTTTCGTGAGAAGGCAGCCCCTTTGTTGTGATCTAGAATTGCCGATCGAAAAGCGCGGAAATGTCCATGTTGATTCGCGTTTTAAGCATCCAAAAAATATCCGTGGAAAAGAATCGGGAATTCTTTGTAATTTTTTGAGATATATAGTAATTTGTACACCAGACTAAAGGATTTTGAGCGTTTTTTGAATGAATGGATTAAAGAGTGTTTCGTTGAGGAAATTGATGGTGGTTTTGGGTATGGCAAGTGGGCTTATTGTCGCTTGTTCTTCTCCAGAAGCCAAGCAGAAAGAAGTAAAAATTGATCAGGCGAAAAAAGATAGTATCGCCCTTTTGTATGATCCAGCCGATGCCGATCCCCGAATCGACGAATTTATGCAGAGGTTGCATAAACGTGCTGCATTCAACGGTAACGTGTTGGTGGCCAAAGGTGGTAAAATTATTTATGAGAACGCTTTTGGTTGGGCTGATTACCTCCATAAAGACAGTTTGGATATCGATTCCCAATTCGAGTTGGCATCGGTGTCAAAACCGATGACGGCTATAGGGGTGCTTAAATTGGTGGAGGAGGGGAAGTTGAAAATGGAAAACACGGTAAATGATTTTTATCCCGATTTTCCGTATCCCGATATCACCATTCAGCAGCTTTTGAGCCACCGGTCCGGTTTACCGAACTACGTGTATTTTTCTGAGACGGTCTGGCCAGACCGTAAAAAAGGGATGAGTAACCAAGATGCGATGGATTTGCTGATTGCGCATAAACCAGCGAGATACGGCAGTCCTGATGGGCGTTATCATTACAATAATTCGAATTACATGGTGCTGGCGTCGATTGTAGAGAAGGTGACCGGGCAAGATTTCGCCGTGTATATGAAAGAAAAGATATTTGATCCGGCGGGAATGAAGCGCACGGCCGTATATTCCACGGCGGTATACGATAAAATTCCCACCGGGGTGATCGGCCACGACAAAATATGGCGGCGTTCGGTGGTGCAAAATTACCTTGATGGCCCGGTTGGCGATAAAGGAATATACAGTACCGTGAAAGATCTGTACTTATTGGATCGTGCCTTACGAGAAGGACGGATTGTAGATCCGGGGCTATTGGATTCTGCTTACACAGCACGCAGTAAACCAGAACGTAGTTTGTTTAGTTATGGGTACGGCTGGAGACTTTTCCATCCTCAGGAAAATCCGATGGTGTATCATACCGGCTGGTGGCATGGCTTTAAGAGTCTGTATGTTCGCGATTTGGAGAATGATGTGACCATCGTGCTGCTAACGAACATGGCCAATGGCAGTTTAAATAACTTAGATGACTTGTATAAGATATTGGAAATTCCTATTTTGAGGAGAAATGCTTACAACGCCAATGGTGAGCTAGTAAACTAAATGAGACAAAATTCTTTATGAAAAAAACGTTAATCCTAGGTGCAAGCACTAATCCTGCTCGATATGCGTATTTAGTAGCCAATAAGCTGGTGCGTAAAGGGCACGCTATCGTAAATGTAGGACGGAAAGTCGGTAAGGTGGCCGGTGTCGAAATCGAACAACCAGAACAAATTCACACTGATATCGATACGGTAACGGTGTATGTTGGGCCACAGAACCAAGCGCCCTATTACGATTATATCCTAAAGACCAACCCCAAGCGTATAATTTTTAATCCCGGCGCGGAAAATCCGGAATTGGCGGAAATGGCGGCTAACCAAGATATAGAGGTCGTAGAGGCTTGTACGCTGGTGATGCTGAATACTGGCCAGTATTAATCGCAGAGTCCAGCCCAATACATAGCCCTGTGTAATGGTGAGGTCTTAGGGGAGCACAAAAAACAAGTGAAAGATGTTATGAATAAAATCATATGGTCCTTGCTTTTTTATATCGGCTCTGTCACTTCGCTGCTGGGTCAGTCGAGCGTCAGGCTGAGGATTGACTCCGTAGCTATCCAAAATCAACTTCAACGTGCGTCACAACAAATTCGGCACTTGTCTCGAGCTACCCCAGCAGACAAGTTTCCACAAAGTTTCGAGAACGGCACCCATCGGTTTTCCAATTCGTCGTGGTGGTGTTCCGGTTTTTTCCCTGGCACGTTGTTGCTCTTGGCAGATGCCACTGGGGATTCTGAGTTGTTGCAGCTCGGTTTAGACAAGCTATCTTATTTAGAAAAGGAGCAATTCAATACGGGAACCCACGATTTGGGTTTCATGTTGTACTGCAGTTTTGGTCAAGCTTTGCGCCTAACTGGCGATTCTGCACAATATTTGCCGGTTCTAGAGCAAGGTGCAGCCTCCTTAGCGAGTCGATTCAGTCCGGAAGTGGGGGCGATTCGCTCTTGGGATCACGGATCTTGGGAGTATGCGGTAATCATCGACAATATGATGAATTTAGAGTTGCTCACTCAGGTGGCGGAAATGAGCAATCAACCGAACTGGAAGAATCTGGCGGTAGCGCATGCAGAGAAAACAATGGCTCATCATTTCCGAGACGATTACAGTTCTTATCATGTAGTAGACTACGACCAGCGCACTGGGGCTGTTAAAGGCCGATATACGCATCAAGGTGCCGACGATGAATCGGCCTGGAGCCGAGGGCAGGCTTGGGGCTTATATGGGTTTACCATGATGTTTCGCGAGACCGAGGATAGACGCTTTCTCGAGCAAGCTGTGCACATTGCTGACTACCTTTTAAATCATGCTGAAATGCCGGCAGATGGTATTCCCTATTGGGACTTTGATTACCACAATGTGTCCGGTGATCGTCCCTTTTATTCCCAACGCAAATTGAGAGATGTTTCCGCCGCGGCGGTCCTGTGTTCTGGGCTCATTGAATTGGCCCAATATGTGGATCGACATGCCGAAACGAAATACATGCGGTTTGCAGAGAAAATTATGAAAAGCCTTAGTGCGGCCCCTTATTTGACGCCCGAAGGTCAGCAGGGAGGATTTATTTTGCAACACAGTGTAGGTGCATTGCCGCTCGGAAGTGAGATCGACGTGCCGTTAACCTACGCTGATTATTATTTTATCGAGGCACTTGTCCGGTATAAAAAACTGTTAACAGGTGCCGCTCTTTTCTGATTCTTGTTCCCAAGCGAAGACAACTCGTTCCCGATGGTTGTTTGGAAATAAAAATAATCAACTAACTGTTTGATAGTTACAAAATTGTTCGTACTTTTGCAATCCCTTTATGGGAGAATTGTGTCTTGAACGAAGCCCTACTGCTTCGATGGACTTTTAATTAATTAATTTATAACATGTCAGGAATTATTGGTAAAAAAGTAGGAATGACCAGCCTGTTCAACGATGAAGGGAAAAACATTCCCTGTACAGTAATCGAGGCTGGGCCGTGCGTGGTAACGCAGATACGTACGGTTGAAAAGGATGGCTACACGGCTGTTCAACTTGGGTATGAAGAAGCCAAGGAAAAGAACACCGCAGCTCCTTTGAAGGGACATTTCTCCAAGGCGGGAACAAGTCCTAAGCGTAAACTAGTTGAGTTTAAGTATTTTCCAGATGCGGAAGAGAAACAACTAGGAGACATTATTGATGTTACCGTTTTTGAAGAAGGTGAGTACGTTGACGTTGCCGGAACTTCAAAAGGTAAAGGATTTCAAGGTGTGATGAAGCGTCATGGCTTTGGTGGTGTAGGAGGTGCGACTCACGGTCAGCACAACAGACTACGTGCACCAGGTTCATTGGGTGCTGCGTCGTGGCCTGGTCGTGTTTTCAAAGGAAAGAAAATGGCCGGCCGTATGGGTGGAGAGCGTGTGAAAATTCAGAACCTTCAGGTTTTGAAGATTTACCCAGAACAAAACCTAATTGTTGTTAGTGGTTCCGTTCCAGGAGCTAAGGGTTCATTTGTAATCGTAGACAAATAGTAGAGATGGAAGTTAATGTATTTAATTTATCAGGAAAAGAAACAGGTGCCAAGGTGCAGCTTCCTGAGTCGGTATTCGGAATTGAACCCAACGACCATGCGATCTATTTGGATGTGAAACAATACCTAGCGAATCAACGCCAAGGAACTCACAAATCTAAACAACGTAACGAAATCGCAGGTTCAACCCGCAAATTACACAAACAAAAAGGAACTGGTGGTGCTCGTGCGGGCTCTATCAAATCTCCATTGTTTAACGGTGGTGGTCGTGTTTTCGGTCCTCAACCGCGTGATTACAGCTTTAAATTGAATAAAAAATTGAAGCAGTTAGCGCGTAAATCGGCATTGAGCTATAAAGCAAAAGAAAACAACGTTGTTGTTCTCGATGAGCTCAATTTCGATGGCATCAAGACAAAAAACTATATTTCATTAGTTAAAGCCTTGAATGTAGCCGATGAGAAAACTTTATTGGTATTGCCAGCATATAATAACAACGTTTATTTATCAAGCAGAAACCTGAAGAAAGCAAAAGTGATCGTAGCATCAGAGTTGAATACATACGATGTATTGAACGCTACTAAGCTGTTGTTGACGACAGATGCTGTTAAAACTTTGGAGGAAGCATTCGCTAAGTAATATGGAAATTATTAAAAAACCTATCTTGACTGAGAAAGCTTCATTGTTGACGGAAACATTGAACCGTTACGCTTTCAAAGTAGATCACAGAGCTAACAAGATTCAAATTAAGCAAGCAGTGGAAGAGATGTTCGGTGTAACCGTGGTTACAGTGAATACAGCTGTTGTGGGTGGTAAGGCTAAAAGCCGCTACACCAAGGCTGGATTTGTTTCAGGAAGAAGCCCTAAGTATAAGAAAGCCATCATCACAGTGAAAGATGGTGAAACTATTGACTTTTACAGCACAATATAATAAGAAATGGCAGTTAAAAGATTCAAACCGGTCACCCCTGGTACTCGTTTCAGAGTAGGTGCTAACTATTCAGACGTTACAACTAACGTTCCTGAGAAATCACTAGTAGTTAGTATCAAGAAATCAGGCGGTCGTAATAACTCCGGTAAAATGACTATGCGTTATCTCGGTGGGGGACATAAAAAATCATACCGATTAATTGATTTCAAACGCGATAAAAAAGAAGTCCCCGCAAAAGTGGCTACCATTGAGTACGATCCAAACCGTACCGCGCGCATTGCATTATTGCATTACGCTGATGGTGAGAAGCGCTACATTATAGCTCCTGCAGGTTTGACTGTCGGACAAACAGTAGTCGCAGGCGACCATGTCGCTCCAGAAGTTGGTAATACGTTGCCATTGGCAAACATTCCATTGGGTTCCATCATTCACAATATTGAGTTGAATCCTGGACAAGGAGGCTCTATTGCTCGTTCCGCAGGAACGTATGCGCAACTTTCAGCGCGTGATGGGAAATATGCGATCATTAAGATGCCTTCGGGAGAAACTCGTATGATCTTGTTGACTTGTGTGGCAACTATTGGATCAGTCTCTAACGCAGAGCGCGCTAACCAAGTGCTTGGTAAAGCCGGTCGTAAGCGTTGGTTAGGTCGTCGTCCTCGAGTACGTGGTGTGGCTATGAACCCAGTAGATCACCCAATGGGTGGTGGTGAAGGCCGTGCTTCAGGAGGTCACCCTCGTTCACGTAATGGCGTTTTAGCGAAAGGCTATAAAACACGCTATAAGAAGAAAATATCGAATCGTTACATCATTGAGAGAAGGAAAAAATAATGGCGCGTTCAATTAAAAAAGGTCCTTATATCGATCACAACTTAGAAAGAAAAGTTCTTTCTATGAATGAAACAAATAGAAAATCAGTTATTAAAACTTGGTCTCGCAGATCCATGATTTCACCTGATTTTGTAGGCCATACCTTCGCAGTGCACAACGGGAATAAATTTATTCCAGTTTATGTAACAGAGAATATGGTTGGTCACAAGCTTGGTGAGTTTGCGCCTACGCGTACATTCAGAGGCCACGCAGAAAAGAAAAAATAATAGGTAATGGAAGCAACAAAAAAACTCAAAAAGTCTGTTTTAATTAAGCAGCGTAAAGAGCAGGAAAAAGCTCAAGTAGGAGGAGCTTCTACTGCCAAGTTATTGAATTGCCCTACTTCACCTCGCAAAATGCGTTTAGTAGTGGATCTGATCCGCGGGCAGAAAGTTGAAAATGCACTTTACATTCTTAAACATACCGGTAAAGAAGCTGCAATCCGTGTTGAAAAACTCTTATTGTCAGCTATAAAAAACTGGGAAGACAAGAACGAAGGCGCCTCTGTTGAAGATGGCGGTTTGTATGTAAAAGAAGTATCTGTAGGAGGTGGTCGCCAGTTAAAAAGATTACGTCCAGCTCCACAAGGACGTGGTTACAGAATTCGCAAGCGTTCAAATCACGTAACTTTGGTAGTAGATAGTCTAAATAACGTAAACAACTAATTTAATATTAAGAATGGGACAAAAAGCAAATCCAATAGGTAGCAGATTAGGTATCATCAAGGGATGGGATTCTAACTGGTTCGGAGGAAACAACTATTCTGATAAGTTAGTTGAGGACGAGAGAATTAGAAAATATCTATCTGTACGTATTGCCAAAGGTGGTGTATCTAAGGTGGTTATTGAAAGAACGCTAAAACGCATCACTGTAACAATCCATACTGCTCGCCCAGGTATTGTTATCGGTAAGGGTGGACAAGAGGTGGATAAGGTCAAAGAAGAGTTGAAAAAGCTGACTAAGAAAGACGTTCAAATCAACATCTTTGAAATCAAACGTCCAGAGTTAGATGCAAAATTGGTAGCAGAAGGTATCGCTAAACAATTAGAAGCTCGGATCTCTTTCCGTCGTGCTATGAAGACTTCTATTGCATCAACCATGCGTATGGGTGCAGAAGGCATCAAAGTAATGTGTTCAGGTCGTTTAGGCGGTGCGGAGATGGCCCGTACAGAACAGTATAAAGAAGGAAGAATTCCTTTGCATACTTTCCGTGCAGACATCGACTACGCTTTAGCTGAAGCTTTGACTACTTACGGTAAGATTGGGGTTAAGGTTTGGATCTGTAAGGGAGAGGTGTACGGTAAACGTGATCTTTCTCCGAATATCGGACAAACCTCAGGACCTAAATCACGCGGTGCCAATGATGGCGATCGTCGCGACAATCGTCGTGGTGGAAACCGTGGACGCCGTACGGACAACCGTGGAGGCAAGAGAGATTAATTAACTTTTTAGATTAGAATTGTCTGTTTATCAGACTTAAACACATACGAACATGTTACAGCCAAAAAGAACAAAGTTCAGAAAGATGCAGAAGGGCCGTATGAAAGGTAACGCCACTCGTGGAGCGGAGTTAGCATTCGGGTCTTTCGGTATCAAATCAATGGAGCCAGCATGGATCACTAGCCGCCAAATAGAGGCTGCTCGTATTGCGGTTACTCGCTATATGAAGCGTGAGGGTCAAGTTTGGATCCGTATATTCCCGGACAAACCCGTTACTAAGAAACCTGCAGAGGTGCGTATGGGTAAGGGTAAGGGATCTCCAGAGTATTGGGTAGCTGTTGTGCGCCCAGGTCGGATGTTATTCGAAGCGGAAGGTGTGCCTTTGGAAATTGCTAAAGAAGCACTTCGTTTAGCTGCACAAAAATTACCGGTTCAAACGAAATTTGTGATACGTAGAGATTACGTTGAAGCATAACCATCGTCGGTAATGCCCGCGGTTAGCCTTACTGCCGTTACCAGTAAGGCACTTAATTCAAAGGTAACCCGACTCAATTAATTGAAAAATGAAAAATTCAGAAATTGTAGAATTGTCAACAGAGGATTTAGTTGCTCGTCTTAAAGAAGAGAAGGCCTCACTGAACAAATTGAAGTTTGCACATGCTGTTTCTGCTATTGAGAATCCAAATGTTCTTAAAGCAGCTCGCAAAAATATCGCTCGTATTTCTACTGAGATTACGAAGCGTAATAATGCAGCAAAGTCTGAAACAGCCGCTGAGGCATAAAAATTAAAGTCGAAATGGAAAGAAATTTAAGAAAAACAAGAATCGGCTTGGTAGTTAGCAATAAGATGAACAAATCAATCGTCGTGGCTGTTGAGCGTAAAGTGAAACACCCTATCTACGGTAAATTTGTTAAGAAAACTACTAAATTTAAAGCTCATGACGAAGGAAATACCTGCGGTATCGGCGATACGGTATTAATTATGGAAACTCGTCCGCTGAGTAAGACTAAGAACTGGAGATTAGTGGAAATTTTAGAAAGGGCTAAATAACATGGTACAACAAGAATCAAGACTAAATGTAGCTGACAATAGCGGCGCTAAAGAAGTTTTAGTGATTCGCGTATTGGGCGGAACGCGTAAGCGTTATGCATCTATCGGTGATAAAGTTGTTGTTACCGTTAAGAGCGCTTTACCTTCAGGAAACGTGAAGAAAGGATCCGTTTCCAAAGCGGTTGTAGTACGCACGAAGAAAGAGATCCGTCGGAAAGATGGCTCTTACATTCGCTTCGACGATAACGCAGCTGTATTATTGAATAATAACGATGAACCACGTGGAACTCGTATTTTCGGCCCTGTTGCTAGAGAATTGCGTGAGAAACAGTTCATGAAGATTGTATCACTAGCACCGGAGGTTTTATAATTATGGCACAAAACAAAAAACAAACTACTCACAAGATCAAAATCAAAAAAGGTGATTTAGTGAAAGTTATCGCTGGTAACTCTAAAGGTGTGCAAGGGAAAGTATTGCAAGTTTTAGTGGATGCCGACCGAGCAATTGTCGAAGGCGCTAACATTGTTAAGAAACACACTAAACCTAGCGCAGCTAACCCTAGCGGTGGTATCGTTGAGAAAGAAGCTGCGATTCACATTTCTAACTTGGCATTGATCGATCCAAAATCGGGTGAGACGACTCGTGTTGGGCGTCGAGTTGGAGAATCAGGAAAAATTGTTCGTTACGCAAAAAAATCAGGGGAGGAGATTAAATAATGGCTTACGTACCAAGATTAAAGGCGAAATACAAGGAAGAAATTCGTTCCTCGCTAAAAGAAAAATTCCAGTATAAAAGCATTATGCAAGTTCCAAAGCTGGAGAAAATTGTGGTCTCGCAAGGGATTGGAGCAGCTACAGCCGACAAGAAATTGATCGATAACGCCGTTGCTGAATTGACACTGATTACCGGGCAACAAGCCGTGCCAACTAAATCAAAGAAAGATATTTCTAACTTTAAGTTGCGTAAAGGTATGCCTATTGGTGCTCGTGTGACATTGCGTGATACGCAGATGTATGAATTCTTAGATCGTTTAATTGCGGTTTCTTTGCCACGTATTCGTGACTTCCGTGGGATCAACGACAAAGGATTCGACGGACGAGGTAATTACAATTTAGGGGTGACCGAGCAAATCATCTTTCCTGAGATTAATATTGACAAGATCAATAAAATTCAAGGGATGGATATTACATTCGTGACTTCCGCGAAAAATGATATCGAAGCGTTGGAGTTGCTAAAATTATTCGGTTTACCGTTCAAAAACCAAAACACGAACAACAATGGCTAAAGAAGGAATCAAAGCACGCGAGGTTAAGCGTCAGAAATTAGTTGCGAAATATGCAGACAAGCGTGCAGCGTTAAAAGCTGCTGGTGACTATGCTGCATTAGACAAATTACCAAAGAATGCATCTCCAGTTAGATTGCACAACCGTTGCAAGTTGACTGGTCGTCCTAAGGGATATATGCGTCAGTTCGGTATCTCTCGGGTAACGTTCCGTGAGATGGCACTTGACGGAAAAATCCCAGGAGTAAAAAAAGCTTCTTGGTAATCGAAAAAATATAATTACTTTTGCCCGGATAAACCATGAACCCCATGGTTTATCGGGTTTTTTGCATAGCAATAGTTTAACAGATAACAGGTCTGATACTTAGGTTAGTATTGGAAACCATTATCAAAATTTAAATATATCTAATGAATACAGATCCAATAGCGGATTACCTTACCCGAGTAAGGAATGCCATTAAGGCCAACCACAGGGTTGTTGAAATTCCTGCATCGAACCTTAAAAAAGAGATCACCAAAGTTCTTTTTGACAAAGGTTACATTGCTAACTACAAATTTATCGAAGAGGGACCTCAAGGCTCTATTAAAATTGCGTTGAAATACCACCCAGTTAGCAAAATTCCGGCTATTCGCACATTGACTCGTGTGAGTAAACCTGGTTTAAGAAAGTATGCAAGTGTTGAAAACTTACCCCGCGTGTTAAATGGATTAGGCATCGCGATTTTATCGACCTCCAAAGGAGTGCTGTCTGATAAAGAAGCTGCTGTCCAAAATGTTGGTGGTGAAGTTTTATGTTACATTTATTAATCTAGGAAAAAAGCTCAAAGATGTCAAGAATTGGAAAAGCGCCTATCGCCATCCCTTCTGGGGTGACGGTGTCAGTATCCGATAAAAACGTGATTACTGTAAAAGGCCCTAAAGGAGAATTAACTCAGGCCGTAGATCGCGACATAACCGTCAAAGAAGAAGATGGGAATATCGTGCTCTTACGTCCGACAGAACAAAAAAAGCACAAATCATTACACGGCCTGTACCGTTCACTATTGAATAATATGGTGGTCGGTGTGACCGAAGGGTATAGAACTACACAAGAACTAGTAGGGGTAGGTTTTCGTGCATCAAACACGGGAAATACCTTGGAACTTGCCTTAGGTTTCTCGCACCCGATTGTTTTTGTTTTGCCACCGGAAATTAAAGTAACAACAACTTCAGTAAAGGGTAAAGCCCCGACGATTACTTTAGAGTCAATCGACAAGCAACTTATCGGACAGGTTGCGGCTAAAATCCGTAGCTTCCGTAAACCAGAACCATACAAAGGTAAAGGGGTTAAGTTTGAAGGTGAAGTGTTAAGAAGAAAAGCAGGTAAATCAGCTAAAAAATAATAACCATGGCAGGAATTAAAACAAGTCGCAGAGCGCGAATCAAACAGGGAATTAGAAAACAGCTGTCAGGATCAACAGAACGTCCTCGTTTGACGGTCTTTAGAAGTAACAAAGGAATCTACGCTCAGATTATAGACGATACCGTTGGTAAAACATTGATTTCCGCATCTACTCTTTCAAAGGAATTTGCAGGATCAGGAAATAAAGTTGAACAATCAAAGGCAGTAGGTAAACTGGTTGCGGAGAAAGCGATCGCAGCAGGTATTAGCAAAGTAGTTTTTGACCGTAATGGGTACTTATATCATGGCCGAATCAAATCATTGGCTGATGGTGCTCGCGAAGGCGGTTTAGACTTTTAATTAAAGAGAAAATGGCAATAAGCAATATTAAAAGAGTAAAATCGAGCGAAATCGAATTAAAAGATCGCTTAGTTAGCATCCAGCGCGTGGCCAAGGTAACCAAAGGTGGACGTACCTTTAGTTTTTCAGCTATTGTTGTTGTCGGTGACGAAAACGGTATCGTAGGTTTTGGATTAGGTAAAGCGAAAGAAGTTACTGAGGCCATCACTAAAGGTATTGATGATGCAAAAAAGAACTTGATCAAAGTTCCGATCATCAACGGTACTGTTCCACACGAGCAGTGGGGAAAATACTCAGGTGGTAACGTATTGGTTAAACCTGCAGTAAGTGGTACTGGAGTTTTAGCTGGTGGCGCGATGCGTGCTGTGTTAGAGTCGGCAGGTATCAAAGATGTACTAGCGAAATCTTTAGGATCTTCAAACCCTCATAACGTAGTGAAAGCAACGATCGATGCATTAACGAGTATGCGTGATGCTTACACCGTTGCGCAACAACGCGGTGTCGATTTAAATAAAGTATTTAACGGTTAATATCATGGCAAAAATTAGAATTACCCAGATAAAGAGCGTTATCGACAGAAGCGAGCGCCAAAAGAAAACAATCGAAGCCTTAGGATTGAAAAGAATTAATCATACGGTTGAGGTTGAAGCTACATCGGCAATTATAGGAATGGTTCGTAAGGTGAATCATTTAGTAGCCGTAGAAGCTATTTAAAGAATTAATGGAAAGGATGCTCACAATCCTTTCCATTCTTTAGTCATAATTTGTAAAAATGCTATGGCCTGTTTAGTGAGAGCGAAGGCGTAGCGCAATTTAATTGAAATGAACTTAAGTAATCTTAAACCAGCAGCTGGTTCAACCAAGAAGAAGAAACGTATTGGTCGTGGACAAGGATCCGGACGTGGCGGTACATCAACTCGTGGACACAAAGGTGCAGGTTCTCGTTCAGGCTATTCGGTGAAAGTTGGTTTCGAAGGTGGTCAAATGCCTTTGCAACGTCGTGTACCTAAATTCGGTTTTAAGAACCCGAACCGCGTAGAGTATGTAGGTATTAACCTAGATATCTTACAATCTGTTGTAGATAAATTCAATTTGACAACAGTTGATTTCGAAGCCTTAATCGAACACGGTTTTGTTTCTAAGAACGATCTGATCAAAATCTTGGGTCGTGGCGAATTAACAGCTAAGGTAGAAGTCAAAGCCCATGCATTTTCCGCTTCTGCACAAAAAGCAATTGAAGCAGCAGGTGGTTCTATTGTTAAATTGTAATTATACATGAAGAAACTAATCACAACCTTAACCAATATATGGAAGATAGAGGAACTCCGTAATCGTATTCTCAATACGTTATTGTTTCTTCTTATTTACCGTGTTGGGTGTCACGTGGTCTTGCCAGGTGTTAATCCCGACGCACTTGTAGTCGACAGAGAAGGTGGTAACGATATCATGAACCTCATCAATATGTTCGCTGGTGGATCTTTTTCACGTGCAGCGATTTTTGCATTAGGGGTCATGCCTTATATCTCTGCATCCATTGTGGTGCAGTTGTTAGGAATTGCGGTGCCAGCTTTTCAGAAGATGCAGAAAGAAGGAGAGTCTGGTCGTAAGAAAATGACGCAGATTACGCGGTATCTAACCGTAGCGATTACATTGGTTCAGGCTGTGGCGTACGTTAAAACACAAATCGGCCCTGAAGCTAAAACAATTGCGGATCCCATGTTTTCTGTTCTTGCTGCGATCGTGTTGACTGCGGGAACGCTTTTCGTCATGTGGCTTGGAGAGAAAATTACCGATAAAGGAATTGGTAATGGTATTTCTTTGATCATTATGGCGGGTATCATCGCGCAGTTGCCTGCAGGTTTAACTGCAGAATGGGCTTCAAGAATGAGTCCTAGCGGTGGCGGTCCGATTCCATTGTTGTTGGAGTTTGTCGCCCTTTTCTTCGTCGTGATTTTCACTATTCTAGTGGTGCAAGGTGTACGTAAAGTGCCTGTGCAGTACGCGAAGAAGATTGTGGGTAATAAACAAATAGGTGGTGTACGTCAGTATATTCCTTTAAAGGTGAATGCTGCCGGAGTGATGCCGATTATTTTTGCGCAGGCCATTATGTTCTTGCCGATGTCGCTCACTCAGTTCTTCCCCGATGCGCAGTCCGATTTCTTGACCTCTCTGAGTAATTACACATCGGTTACCTATAATGTGGTTTTTGCGTTTTTAATTATCGCATTTACCTTCTTTTATACGGCGATCATGGTGAATCCTCAACAGATGTCAGAAGATATGAAGAAGAATGGAGGGTTTATCCCAGGAATCAAACCAGGTTATGAGACGAACTTGTTTATTGACAACGTGATCTCGCACATTACTTTCCCTGGGGCGATTTTCGTAGCGATTATTGCGATTTTACCGGCAATTGCTACGTTGTTTGGGGTGAACAATCAATTCGCTCACTTCTACGGAGGTACTTCATTATTGATTTTAGTGGGCGTCGTGTTGGATACCATACAACAGATTGAGAGTCATCTGTTGATGCGTCACTACGATGGATTGATGCAATCGGGTCGTGTACGCGGTAGAAGTGCTGCGACGACTGTAGAAGGCTACGATCAATCCGCATTATAATTCAATTGAATGTCCAAAGTTTATTATAAAACAGCAGAAGAAATAGAGCAAGTGCGAAAGTCAGCAGATGTGCTTTCGCAATTGCTTGCTGAAATTGCCCAGCGTGTAGAGCCGGGCATTACGACGCTTTCGCTGGATCAATTTGCTTACGATTTTATTAAGGATCATAAAGGAACGCCAGCCTTTCTTAACTATCACGGATTTCCCTATTCACTCTGTATTTCAGTCAACGATCAAGTTGTACATGGTTTTCCTAGCGATTACGTATTACAGGAAGGGGATATCATCTCTGTTGATGGCGGAGTAAACCTGAATGGTTTCATTAGTGATTCAGCTTACACGTTTGCCGTTGGGGATATTTCCGCGGAAGCACAGCAGTTGCTTGATGTCACCAAGGCCTCTTTATATGCCGGTATCGAACAAGCCGTTGCGGGTAAACGAGTAGGTGATATTTCTTCAGCCGTTCAAGAGCACGTCCGGCCGTATCGGTACGGTATTGTCCGGGAACTGGTAGGGCATGGTGTCGGATTTCACTTGCATGAGAAACCCGAAGTGCCAAACTATGGACGTCGTGGATCCGGACCAAAATTAGAAGAAGGATTGATCATCTGTATTGAACCGATGATTAATGCAGGTAAAGGTGGCGTCAAGTTTTGGGATGATGGGTGGACAGTCAGTTCGATTGATGGGTCGCTTTCTGCACATTTTGAGCAGATGGTTGCGGTTCAGAAAGGGCAGCCAGATGTACTCTTAAATTTTGAGGAGATCGAGAAAGTTTTAGCCAAAAAGTGATTGGTATTCAATTATTTTGTTTATCTTTGCACTCCTGTTTGCGGGTTTAACATCAATAATTAAAATTAGATTATATGGCCAAACAAGCCTCTATTGAACAAGATGGAGTCATCAAGGAAGCGCTTTCTAATGCAATGTTTCGCGTAGAGTTGGAAAACGGACACGAAATTGTTGCTCATATTTCCGGAAAAATGCGTATGCATTATATTAAGATTTTACCTGGAGATAAAGTAAAATTAGAAATGTCTCCATATGATTTAACAAAAGGAAGAATTACATACCGCTATAAGTAAACGAGAGTTTCTTCGGTATAGCTTTAAAAAATAAACGCAATGAAAGTTAGAGCATCTATTAAAAAACGTAGCGCGGACTGCAAGATCATCCGTCGCAAAGGAAAAGTTTTTGTAATCAACAAAAAGAACCCTAAGTTCAAACAACGTCAGGGTTAATTTTCACATAATCGCATAAAAATTATATGGCAAGGATTTCAGGTGTAGATTTACCTAAAAACAAAAGAGGTGTGATTGGCCTTACCTATATCTTCGGTATTGGTCGCTCCTCCGCTGCTTATATCTTGGATAAAGCAGGAATCGATCAGAACATTAAGGTTCAAGAATGGAACGATGAGCAATTAGGTGCTATTCGTACGATCATCAACGATGAGTTGAAAGTTGAAGGTGCATTGCGTTCAGAGGTACAGTTGAATATTAAACGTTTGATGGATATTGGTTGTTACCGTGGCTTGCGTCACCGTAAACACTTACCTCTTCGCGGACAACGTACTAAAAACAACTCTCGTACCAGAAAAGGGAAACGTAAGACAGTTGCAAACAAGAAAAAGGCTACTAAATAATAAGTAAGAAATGGCTAAAAGTAAAAAAGTTACTAAAAAGCGTATTGTAGTTGTTGAGCCAGTTGGTCAAGCTCACATCAGCGCGACTTTTAATAACCTCATCGTAACTTTAACGAACAATCAAGGGCAAACGATCTCTTGGTCTTCAGCAGGTAAAATGGGTTTCAGAGGTTCGAAAAAGAACACGCCCTATGCTGCGTCACAAGCGGCTAGCGACTGCGGGAAAGTTGCACACGATTTGGGACTTCGTAAAGTTGAAGTTTTCGTAAAAGGACCAGGTGCTGGACGTGAGTCCGCAATCCGTGCGTTGCAATCTTCAGGAATTGACGTGACGACTATTCGTGACATCACACCACTTCCTCACAACGGTTGTCGTCCTCCAAAACGCAGAAGAGTTTAATTATAATTTGTTTAAGATAAGATTCATCAGCTATAGGCTGATCGATACTTCAAACAGCACAAAAAAATGGCAAGATATACAGGACCTAAGTCCAAAATAGCTCGTAAATTTAGAGAGCCAATTTTCGGCCCAGATAAGGCTTTAGAAAAGAAAAATTATCCCCCAGGCCAGCACGGTCAGTCTAGAAGAAGAGGGAAACAATCTGAATATGCAGTTCAGTTGTTAGAAAAACAAAAAGCGAAATATACTTATGGAGTATTGGAACGCCAATTCGCCAATTTATTCGTTAAAGCGTCCGCAAAGCAAGGTGTTACCGGTGAGATTTTCCTTAAGTTATTAGAAGCTCGCTTGGATAACGTGGTCTACCGTTTGGGTATTGCCCCGACTCGCGCAGCAGCACGCCAATTAGTTTCGCACAAGCACATTACGGTTAACGGATCATTAGTTAACATTCCATCATATAGCGTTCGTCCAGGCGACGTAGTTTCAGTTCGTGAGCGTTCTCAATCACTTGAGGTTGTCGTTAACTCTGTAGCTGGTCGTAAAATCAACAAGTTTAGTTGGTTGGAATGGGATGCGGAAAAACTTCAAGGTACATTCGTGAATTTCCCTGAAAGAGCCGATATTCCAGAGAACATTAAAGAGCAATTAATTGTAGAGTTGTACTCTAAATAATAAATGATAGCCACATACGTGTTTTGTTGAATACGTATGTGGTTATTTTTCATACTTGGTAAATAAACTTAAAAGAACATAAATGGCAATTTTAGCATTTCAAAGACCGGATAAAGTTATCATGCAAAAATCAACTGATTTCGATGGTACCTTTGAGTTTCGTCCACTAGAGCCAGGTTTTGGGGTAACTATTGGTAATGCTTTGCGCCGTATTTTATTGTCCTCTCTAGAAGGATATGCAATTACGTCGGTAAGATTTTCAGGCGTGTCGCACGAATTCTCTACAATTAAGGGCGTAGTAGAAGACGTGACTGATATCATCTTAAACTTGAAGCAAGTACGCTTTCAAAAAACAGGTGAGCAGGGCGATAACGAGAAGATCTTTGTAGTTATCAATGGTCAAGATCAATTTGCTGCTGGTGATATTACGAAGTTTTCCAACAACTTTACTGTATTGAATCCTGATTTCGTGATTTGCAACATGGATAGCTCGGTTACTTTAGAAGTAGAGCTTTCTGTAGGGAAAGGAAGAGGGTATGTAAATGCGGAAGAAAATAAAGTGGTAGACGGTCCAGTTGGAGTGATTGCAATCGATTCGATTTACACGCCAATAAAAAATGTAAAATATACCATTGAGAACTTTCGTGTTGAGCAGAAGACAGACTATGAGAAGTTATTGTTGGATATTTCAACAGATGGTTCCATTCATCCAGAGGACGCGCTGAAAGAAGCAGCGAAAATTTTAATTCAACACTTCATGTTGTTTTCGGATGAAAATATGTTGTTGGAGTCGCAGACTAAGGAAGAGACAAAAGTGGTCGATGAGGAGATTTTACACATGCGTAAGGTCTTGAAAACCGAATTGGTCGACTTGGATTTATCTGTACGGGCATTGAACTGTTTAAAAGCAGCGGACATCCGTACATTAGCTGAACTGGTTACCTACGATGTAGCTGATATGTTGAAGTTCCGTAACTTCGGTAAGAAGTCCTTGAGTGAAATTCAAGAGTTAGTGAAGTCTAAAGGACTTTCGTTCGGTATGAACTTGTCGAAATACAAGTTAGAAGAAGAATAATTTTTACACATAATAAGCGACCTGTTGCGTAATTCCTCTAAGAGTATACAGACGTAGAAAAAGAACGGTACGCACAAAATTAAATCAAAAATGAGACACGGAAAAAAAGTTAATCACTTAGGCCGCACTGACAGTCACCGTAAGGCGATGTTAGCTAACATGGCGACGTCATTGATCAAACACAAACGTATTACCACTACTTTAGCTAAAGCGAAAGCATTGCGTAAATATGTCGAGCCGTTGATTACTAAATCTAAAAACGACACCACTCACTCCCGTCGTACGGTATTCGCTTACTTAAAAGACAAAGAAGCTGTTTCTATTCTCTTCCGCGAGGTATCTGAGAAAGTCGCTTCCCGTCCAGGTGGCTACACCCGTATTATTAAATTGGAGAACCGTCTTGGTGACAACGCTGAAGTGGCATTCATCGAGTTGGTAGACTACAATGAGGTTTACGGTAAAACAGCGAAAACGGAGAAGAAAGCGACACGTCGTCGTGGCGGTTCTAAGAAGAAAGCGGCAGAAGCTCCTACCGAGGTTGAAGCCAAAGCGACTGAAGCTAAAGCTGAATCAGCAGCAGACGATTTAACAATTGTCGAAGGCATCGGTCCTAAAATCGCAGAACTCTTGGTAACAGCTGGTATTAATAGTTACGCGGAGTTAGCGAAAACCGAAGCAGAGAAAGTGAAAGAGATTCTTGCTGCAGCTGGTTCTAACTTCAACACCGCTGATCCAAGCACTTGGGCAGAGCAAGCGCAACTAGCAGCTGACGGCAAGTTCGATGAACTTGAGAAATTGAAAGCTGAATTAGATGGTGGAAAAAAAGTAGATGAATAATCATCTGCTTTCACGATAAAAGAGTCTCCAAATTTTTGGAGACTTTTTTGTTTTTATACCGCTATTAGATGAGTTCCGCACTCTAATAATTTGTACATTTGGTTAAACACTTTAACGCATATTGCATTTCATGGAACTATTCAATGTATACCCCCTAAACCCAATACAGATTGAAAGAGCCAAAGGTTCATGTGTCTGGGACGAACAGGGAAATCAATATCTTGATCTCTACGGCGGTCATGCGGTGATCTCCATAGGACATTCGCATCCGCACTACGTCGAAGCTCTACGAAGCCAATTAGACAAAGTGGGGTTCTATTCCAACTCCATTATCAATCCTTTGCAAGAAGAACTTGCAGAGAAATTAGGTCGCGCATGCGGTAAATCCGATTACCGACTTTTTTTAGTTAATTCGGGTGCGGAGGCAAACGAGAATGCACTGAAACTCGCTTCGTTTCACACGGGGCGTAAACGTATAATTGCTTTTCGCGGCGCATTTCATGGACGGACCTCTTTAGCTGTAGCTGTCACCGACAATCCAAAGATTATAGCGCCTGTGAACCAGACCGATCAGGTCGTTTTCCTGCCCTATAATGATGTGGAGGCGCTACAAACGTACTTTAGTGCACATCGCGATGAGATTGCCGCCGTTATCGTCGAAGGGATACAGGGCGTGGGCGGAATAAGAGAAGCTTCCATACCTTTCTTGAAAGCAATACGCGAGCAATGTGATCTAAGTGGAGCGGTCTTCATAGCCGATTCGGTGCAATGTGGATACGGCAGGACGGGAGACTTTTTTTCTCACGATTACGCTGGAGTGCTAGCTGATATGTATACGACTGCTAAAGGCATGGGAAATGGTTTCCCAATAGGAGGAGTCATTATTTCCCCCCGTTTCGAAGCCTCCTTCGGGCTGTTGGGAACGACCTTCGGTGGGAATCATTTAGCCTGTGCGGCAGCGATAGCGGTGTTGGATGTGATGGAAAAGGAAGACTTACTCGCTAACGCCAGCACAATTGGATCTTACTTAAAAAAGGAACTCGCTCAGTTCAGTCGGGTATCCGAAGTGCGAGGACGCGGCTTAATGATTGGTATCGAGCTACCCGAAGACTTGGCACACGTTAAGAAAGATCTATTGATCAAGAATCGAATTTTTACGGGCGAAGCCAAGCCGAATGTGGTTCGTTTACTTCCCGCGATGAATTTAACCAAAGCACATGCAGATCAGTTTCTGCAAGCCTTTCACGAACGTTTAAATGCATAAAACACAGTACAATGAAAAAGTTTTTTTCCGTCAATGATATCGATCAACTTGAGGCGACCGTACAAGACGCTCTTGCGTTAAAACAATCGCCAGTCGCTCATCAAGATCTTGGTAAGAACCGTACGCTCGGCCTGGTGTTTTTGAACCCCAGTCTACGTACTCGTATGAGCACGCAGAAGGCGGCCATGAATTTGGGAATGAATGTAATGGTCATGAATATGGACAAAGACGGTTGGGCCTTGGAAACACGAGATGGTGTTGTGATGGACGGTACAACGGTCGAACACATTCGCGAGGCAGCTGCTGTTATGGGGCAATATTGTGATGTGTTGGGGCTGCGTTGCTTCCCTTCTCTGAAAGATAAGGAGGCAGACTATTCGGAGGATTTATTCAATAAGTTCGCCGAATTCTGTGGCGTACCTCTTGTCTCGTTGGAAAGCGCGACGCGTCATCCTTTGCAAAGTCTAACTGATTTAATTACCATCACGGAACATAAAACACGAAAGCGACCGAAGGTGGTTTTAGCCTGGGCTCCTCATGTAAAGGCGCTTCCACAAGCAGTGCCCAACTCATTTTCAGAATGGATGGCTCGTGCTGATCGAGAAGGATTGGTTGACTTCTGTATCGCGCATCCCGAGGGCTATGAGCTTGCCGAGGAATTTACACCGAACACCACAATCGTTCATCACTTAGATGACGCCTTGCAGGACGCCGATTTCGTATACGTAAAGAATTGGTCGTCTTATAAACAATACGGTGAAATACTGCCCGTAGAAGGGGACTGGTTATTGAATGAGCATAAACTAAAGCTGACGAACCAAGCAAAGGTAATGCATTGTTTGCCCGTACGTAGAGATCTAGAATTGTCGTCTGATATTCTGGATGGCCCCAATGCTCTGGTGATACAGGAGGCAGGAAACCGGGTCTGGGCAGCACAAATAGTCTTAAAACGTATTCTTGAGAGTTTGAATAAAGGAGCGTAAAATGAGTGCATTACATGTGATCAAAATCGGTGGGAATATTATCGATGATTCCAAAGCGTTAACCGCTTTTCTGGAGAAGTTTTCAGCGCTAGAGGGCAACAAGATTTTAGTGCATGGAGGTGGTAAAATTGCCTCCAGAGTCGCCACGGATATGGGCGTCCCGGTTCAAATGGTCGAAGGTCGTCGTGTCACCGACGAGCAGATGCTGAACGTGGTAACCATGGTCTATGCGGGACTAACCAACAAGCAAGTTGTGGCGGAATTGCAACACCGGCATTGCAATGCAATCGGGCTCTGTGGAGCTGATGCCAACGCGATTCAAGCGGTGAAAAGACCGGTCGATAAAATCGATTACGGCTTTGTCGGAGATATGTTACCCGATTCGGTAAATGTCCTCTCGATAACGCGGTTATTAGCGTCCGGGTTTACACCGGTTTTTTCGGCCATCACTCACGATGGTAAAGGGCAGTTGCTGAACACCAACGCCGATACGATCGCCTCCTCGCTCGCAGTCGCCTTATCGGTAAGTTATCAAGTGTCATTGGTCTACTGTTTTGATAAAAACGGTGTGTTGTCCGATGTGAACGACGAGGACTCGGTTATCGACACCATCCGATCTTCAGAATTTTCAGCATTGCACGCCAACCGCGTCATACATGACGGTATGATTCCAAAGTTATTTAATGCATTCGATGCCTTGTCAAAAGGCGTGAGCGACGTGTATATCGGACATGCACGAGACCTACATTTATATCAACAGCAAAAATTTGGAACACGTTTAATTGCTTAATTCAGCGCTTATGAAAAGGATGACCATTATTGGCGGCGGTAACATTGGTTTGTCGTTGGCTTATGGATTAATTAAAGCTGGATATTACCATCCAGACGATCTAACGATAACCAGACGCAATTTAGAAGCACTCGAACCAGAACGAAGCGTGGGTATGCGGGTAAGTGCGGACAATACCACTGCCATTCAGGAAGCCGATTTCGTGGTGTTAGCGGTCTTGCCTCAACACGTGAAAGCGGTGTTGGAGGAGATTCGGACGACGCTAACCACACAACAGATTGTCATTTCCATGGTGTCAGGTTTAAGTTGTCAGGAGATTGGAAACATACTGGGCGAAGACTGTGTCACGGTTCGGGCAATGCCGAATACAGCCATCGCTGTCGGTCAATCGATGACCTGTATCGCAACAGACCATGCACCCGAATCCGTGGTTAAGCAAGTGCAAAATATTTTTGAGCAAGTGGGTGCCGTGTCGGTGATACATGAAGATCTAATGACATCGGCTACTGCATTATGTGCGTGTGGAATTGCCTTCTTCTTGCGCAGCATACGTGCCGCATCTCAAGGTGGGGTAGAAATCGGATTCCATGCGCACGAAGCACTTAAAATGGCTATTCAGACTGCTCGTGGTGCTGCCGAACTTCTGTGGCTAGCCGGGAATCATCCTGAAAGTGAAATTGATAAAGTGACCTCACCCAATGGATGTACGATTGCTGGCTTAAATGAAATGGAACACCACGGGTTTAGCTCAGCTTTTATAAAGGGCATTAAGCAGTCTGCCAAACAAGCAGGAGGACTTTATAATGGAGGTTAACGAATCCATTTTAATCCAAGAAGCGCAGCAGCTGTTGATGGATTTAATTCAGCTGCCTTCTTTCAGTAAAAACGAGGACCTTACCGCCGATATTCTCGAACGGTTTTTTGCGAATTCAGGGATGTCCACGAGACGCGTGGGGAACAATATTTTGGCGACCAATCGTTTTTTTCAAGATCACCTGCCGACCATTTTGCTTAACTCGCATCACGATACGGTAAAACCAAATTCGGGCTATACCCGAGATCCATTTCAGGCGGAAATTCAAGACGATAAGTTATATGGATTGGGGAGTAATGACGCTGGAGGATGCTTGGTCGGGTTGATCGCTGCATTCCGCCATTTTTATCACCGGGAGGATCTTCCATTTAATTTGTGCTTAATCGCCTCTGCCGAGGAGGAAATTTCTGGGAAGAATGGGGTGGAACTCGCTTATCGACACGCTCCCAGCTGTGACTTTGCCATTGTTGGCGAACCCACATTACTGGACATGGCTGTCGCCGAAAAAGGGCTAATGGTGTTAGACTGTGAAGCGCAAGGACGATCAGGTCATGCCGCTCGCGAAGAGGGTGTCAATGCCATATATCAGGCTTTGGAAGATATCCGGTGGTTCAAGGACTATCAATTCGAGAAGCAGAGCCCCTTCCTTGGGCCCGTTAAAATGAGCGTTACGATGATTGAAGCGGGTTCTCAACATAATGTCGTTCCTGCCGCTTGTACATTCGTCGTCGACGTCAGAACTACCGATCAATACACGAATTTAGAGGTGCTGGAGATTATTAAAAAGCACGTGAAATCTAAAGTGGAACCGCGATCTACACGGTTAAATCCCTCGTCAATATCTATAGATCATCCGATTGTGCAATCCGGGATTCAGCTAGGTAAAGATGTATACGGAAGCCCTACAATGAGTGATCAAGCGTTGTTGCCGATTCCGTCGATAAAAGTAGGTCCAGGTGACTCCGCTCGATCACACAGTGCGGACGAATTTATATATGTACACGAAGTTGCGGCGGGTGTGCGCTTTTATATCGCGCTATTGGAGGGACTAAACTAAGGGAAAAAGGTCTCCACCATTTGATAAAGGGAGACCTTCTGTTGATTTATAAAGTAATTTGCCTTTTCACACTCTCCTCTAACGAAATAATCGTTTCGGTCCGTTGAATGCCCTTCAGGCCTTGAATGTCCTCGTTGAGTACTTTTCGGAGATGGGCCGTATCTCGGCAAATAATTTTCGCGAACATACTGTATTGCCCAGTGCAATAATGTAATTCCACCACCTCTTTTACTTGTCGCAATTGTTCCACTGCATCGGCATATTGGGATCCTTTTTCTAAATAGATGCCTAAAAATGCCGTGATATCAAAACCTACCTTCTGAGGATTAATAATTAAATTAGAGCCTCTAATAATACCCAGCTCTTCCATTTTTTTCATCCGGACATGGATTGTTCCTCCGGATACAATAAGCTTTTTCGCGATTTCCGTATAGGGAATCGAAGCGTCCTCCATCAGAATGGAGAGAATTTGAACGTCTAATTTGTCTAAATCGTAATTTGAATAATTTTTTTCCATGAACATGGTGTTTATCGGTTGTTGATTTACCGCAGGCCAACGCATTGGTTGGCGAAGTTTATGTTTTAGAATGTATGAAATTTTATTAGGTGCACCAGTCTACTTAGGTACGGCAGAACACATATTCTGCTGTGTATACGGTGTCTGAATAATCGTCTATATTGGTTGAATCAACCCGTTGTTTTAACGGCGTCGTCTACGGTTTTCGCATTTTTTGTGTCAAGTCAGTACTCCTTTTTATTTTTTCAAAAATAACAACATTTTTGGTTAATTTTATATTTGATTGATAAAATTACGTCATTTTTTTTGTGATATTCGTATCTCTCTGTCTGCTGATTAAAATTTCGTAATTTAGGAGGTATCTGATTGGTGAAAATGAAAGAAGATGACGTTAAAATTTCCAGGAAAAAGCCTATTTTTCCTGTAGGAAAGGGGCTCGAAAAGTACCTGAAAGCTTATCAACGTGAAGGAAAGCTCCCCATTTCGTATTACGATTTGCTGGCTTTTCAAGAAACGATTCCATCGCTAGATAAAAACGGCGAAGATACGCTATGGGAAATTCCACTCTACCCGCCCCATCTGCAAGATGTCATTTACAATCAGTTGAAAGTGGTGTATGCTAAACTAAAAGCTTCGGGTAACCTACGAGTGGTGGAGCACAAGATCATCGACAAAGTGGAGTTTTGTGCCTTCGGTAATACGCACCCCTTTCGTATCCGGATTGTCAACAGACTGAATGACGTCTATGATTATTTCTATATTAAGCGCGCTGATGCTTCTCGAATATTTGGACTGGAACTTGAAGAAATTGTCTCGCCTAATCAAGTCAATTATTTGGTCAGTGGCGATACCCTAGTTGAGGAACACATTGTTGGAATCCCGGGCGACATTTTTGCAAAGGAACAGATGTATACGCCCGATTACAACCAAACCCGGATTGCCAAAGAATTTGTGAAATTTAACGAACGGTGTGTGATCTCGATGCTGGGCGACATGCGGGCTTATAATTTTGTGATGCAAATTACACCTGATTTCGACGATTTTCAGTTTCGTATTCGCGCTATTGATTTCGATCAGCAATTCTATGAAGGAAATATCAAGGTGTATTTGCCTCAATTTTTTAAAGAGAATTTTCCTTATGTAAAAGTGTCCATGGATTTTTTGGGTGAGCGAACGGTCTTACAATATCAACAGGAAGAACGTTCTGCTATCGTACATCGTGTACGGAGTGAGCGACACCGGATTAAAGATCTTCGTGACGCGTCGGCTACACAGCAATTATCCACTCCGGAAAATATCGAACAACTACGAGCGGACTATGCGGAATTCTACAATAACAAGCACTATTACCGGTGCAATTCGATGACCGACATTATCGAATTGAACGTGAAAAGTGTCATTCGACAAGT
>DXCW01000239.1 GCA_019115805.1 Candidatus Sphingobacterium stercorigallinarum | reverse complement strand
GTATTGTAATATCTGCCGTCGATTGGAGTTACGGCACTTAGTGGCGATAGCGTCATGATGTATGATGTGTTTATCCGCAAAAATACAAAAAAAACACACCTTATCAACGCAATCCCCTAAAACAACAAAAGCCTGTTTCTAAAACAGGCTTTTGGTATGAGTTTAAGTTCGGATTATTGAACGTTTTCTAGTGAATCAACAACTTCTTCACCTTCTGCACGTACTGAATCAGCAACGTTTTCTAATGAATCAGCAACTTCTTCAGTAGTCGCTTCGATTTCATTTTGTAAATCTTCAGCATTTTGCTCTGATTGAGTCTCCGCGTTGTTGCAAGAAGCAAATGCGAAAGTGAATGCTAAACCTAAAAATCCGAATTTGAATAAATTTTTCATTTTTAATTTTCTATTTAGTTGAAACAAATTTGTTTATTTAGTAATTAATACTCAAGCCTTTAAAAGGTAACCAAAGTATTTTTATTTTTATTGAATTTTTACCTAAAACGCTGAATAATAGCGTTTTGTTTTTTGTTTTTATTGAAA
The DNA here is from genome assembly GCA_019115805.1 of Candidatus Sphingobacterium stercorigallinarum. GTDB lineage: Bacteria > Bacteroidota > Bacteroidia > Sphingobacteriales > Sphingobacteriaceae > Sphingobacterium > Sphingobacterium stercorigallinarum. Next base: position 7,295 of record DXCW01000239.1, on the reverse strand, counting down.
TTCAGGCCCAAAGATAAAACAGTTTTGTTGAAATGCAATATGAAAAGGCAAATTTTCGTATCTTTTGGTTGTAAACTAAAAAAAGAGCCCTATGTTGAGAAAGGTTAAGAACGTGATCAAACTTCTTAAATCGGTTGATTTTGAGCAGCTTGAGAAAATATCGAAGAAAGTTGATTTACCGGAAGTCTTAGGAGCGGTCTCAAAAATGGATGAGGGGCAACTTAAGATGGCCATGAAGATGTTGACTGGGGGAAATAAGAAGCGGACTCCGCCTCCGATTAACGCAGACTTTTACGATGTGTCGGCGAAGCTATCGGAGACGGACCGTGCCCTACAAATGCGCGTGCGATCGTTTCTGGAATCGGAAGTGAAACCGATTGTAAATAAGTATTGGCTGCATGATGAATTCCCCTTTGAAATCATACCGAAGCTAGCGGAACTGAATGTCTGTGGGTACACCTATCAAGGATATGGGTGTGCGGGCGGTAGCTCACTTATGGATGGCATTATTGCCAGTGAATTTGGACGGATTGACCCTTCTATAGCTACCTTCTTGGGGGTGCAAAGTGGACTTGCTATGGGATCTATTTATCTATGTGGGTCCGATGCTCAGAAGCAGGAGTGGCTACCAGCGATGCAGAAATTAGAGAAAATTGGTGCTTTCGGTCTCACGGAGCCATTGGTAGGCTCGGGTACTGCGGGGGGACTCACGACGACATGTCGGCGCGAGGGTGATCATTGGGTTTTAAACGGGCAGAAGAAGTGGATTGGAAACTCGACATTTTCCGATATGACGGTAATCTGGGCTAGAGACCTGGAGGATCATCAGGTCAAGGGATTTATTGTAAGAAAAGAAAACCCCGGATTTTCTGTGGAAAAAATAAAAGGTAAGATGGCCCTCCGTATTGTTCAAAACGGACTCATCACGTTGAAAGATTGCCGGGTGCCTGAGTCAGACCGTTTAGTTCATGCCAATACCTTTAAAGATACCGCCAAAGTGCTTCAGATGACGCGGGCGGGCGTAGCTTGGATGGCGGTTGGTTGTGCGCGTGGGGCGTACGAAAATGCGCTAGCCTATACACAGGAACGTGAACAGTTCGGAAAGCCAATCGCATCTTTTCAGTTGATTCAAAATCATCTGGTAGAGATGTTGTCTAATTTGACAGCTATGCAAACCTTGGTGTTTCGTTTGTCGGAATTGCAAGATGAAGATAAATTGAAAGATGAACATGCTTCTCTAGCGAAAGTGTTTTGTACGATGCGTACGCGGGACATCGTGTCGAGAGCGCGTGAGGTAATGGGAGGTAACGGTATTTTATTGGAGTACAATGTAGCTCGTTTCTTGGCCGATGCAGAGGCCATTTATTCTTATGAAGGAACGAAAGAAATCAATTCGTTAATCGTAGGTCGGAGCATCACCGGTTTTAGCGCGTTTGTCTAGTCTAACTTAGTATCTAATTAAACTTGATCCAATAATAAAAGGCTCAAACTTGTGAAGTTTGAGCCTTTTGTCTTGCCGCTATTTTTTATTGTTTTTTTGTGCAGCTTGTTGTTGTCTCATCATTTCTTCCATTTTCTTTTGAAACGAAGATTTTTTCTCACTTTGGGGTTTTTTCTGATGGGCCTCTATCTTAGCAAGAATTTTCTCATCGTTTACAAATTGGCGGATGAGCACCTGAGTTAAAAAGGTCATCACTGCGGAAAGAAAATAATAGTAATTCAGTCCTGCAGGGAAGCTGTTCAATACAAAGAAGAATATTAATGGCATGATATAGCCAATATACTTCATTTGGTTATTCATTGCGCCTGAGGTGGAGTTATTGTACCATGTCGTTAGGATAGTGGTCAAAGTCATTAAAATACACATGAACGAAATGTGGCCCACACCAAAAATAGGCGAAAAGGTGATTGGATCATCGTAGGTTGATAAATCTTTTACCCATAGGAACGCCTCGCCCCGCAGTTCGAAAAGATTCGGGAAGAAGAAGAAGAAGGCAAGTGTGAATGGCATCTGTAGCAACAGAGGTAAACATCCACCAAGGGGGTTGACTCCTGCCTGCTTATAGAGTTTCATTTGTTCTTGTTGGAGAAGCATCGGGTTGTCGTCTCCTACCTTTGTTTTTATTTCATCAAGCTGCGGCTTTAACACTCGCATTTTACCCATCGATTGGTACGATTTGTACGTCAACGGGAACATGAGCAACTTCAGGAACAAAGTCAAAATTAAAATCACAACGCCATAGTTGAGGTGGAAGTTATCTAGAAAGCTAAATATAGGGACGGTAATCCATTTGTTAATCCATCCCATTGGCCCCCAGCCCATATTAATGATTTCTTCGAAGCGATCACCTTCCGCTTTCAAGGTCTTATACTGGTTAGGCCCGAAGAAAAAGCTAAACCCATATTGTGCATCTCCTTGCTTGTTAAATTCCAATTCGCTGGTCGCCTTGTAATCTTTCACTACATCGTCTTGAGTGAGATAAGTAACAGCGATATCCGTGTTTCGGAACCCTTCTTTACTGGTTAATACGGCGGAGAAAAAATGTTGTTTAAAGGCGATCCAAGACAGGGCTTCTTCAATGGTCTCTTTATCGTCTTTCGATTCCGAAAGATGGTCTACACCGCCGTTTGCTTCTTTGAAGAAAATGGTAGCCTTTTCTCGCTCAGATTTAACATTTCGCTCTTTTTGTTTGAGCGTTGCTTGCCAATTCAGGAGAATTTTTTTTGAGTTGACATCCACTAAATTACCAATCCCAGTGGTTTGAATATCAAAATCGAGGTTATATCCCTCACCCGCCAGGGTGTAGACGAAATCAATATATTGGTTTTCATTATACGGAAGCCGCATTGTGAATGATTGGCTGTCGTCTGCCGCTACGGTAAAGTTATCGCCTTGGGGCTGAAAATATAGCTTTTCCGTATTGATTGCTTGGCCTGGAAGGTTGAATTCCAATCCGAATTTGCTGTCCTCTTGATCGAATAAAATTAACGGAGTTCCATCAAAATTTGTTTCGTTTTTGAGCTCCACAGACTTCACTTGTCCACCAAGTGTGCTAAGCTGCACTTTAATTACCTCGTTTTCTAAGGTGTAGATTTGCTCATCTCCGAAAGATGCTGCACCGAAAGGGGCGCTTAATGCTGCAGAGTCGGGCTCATTAGCTAGCGTCGTCTGATCCGTTGCTGTTGTGTCGTCTTTTACCGGGATGTTTCCTTCCCGCACCATCTTTAGCGAGTCTTGAAGTTGTTGTTCTTTCTTTATTTCATCCTCGGATGGTTTCATCAGGTAAAACGATCCTGCTAGAATGGCGAAAATTATTACAAAACCTAGAATGTTGTTTCTATCCATTGTTTGTTATTTACTGTCGATCTGCAAAGATACGACTGATATTGTTTTTATTTGGACTTTTTATGGGTTAATGCCGCGTTTACAAAGCTAACAAAAAGTGGGTGAGGATTTACCACTGTTGATTTTAACTCGGGATGAAATTGCCCCGCAACAAAAAATGGGTGATCTTTAAGCTCCACAATTTCAACCAAGCCATTCTGAGGATTCAGTCCTGATGCAATCATTCCCGCTTCTTCGTATTGTTTTAAGTAGCTGTTGTTGAATTCATAGCGATGTCGGTGACGTTCAGAAATCTTTGTTTTTCCATAGGCCTGAAAAGCTTTAGTGCCTTTTTTTATTTCGCAGTCAAAAGCACCTAAACGCATCGTGCCTCCCATATCTTTTACGTATTTCTGTTCTTCCATCAAATGGATAACAGGAGCCGAGGTGTTTTCGTCCATTTCCATACTATTCGCGTCTTTAAGGCCTAATACATGGCGCCCAAACTCGATGACGGCACACTGCATACCGAGACAAATTCCGAAAAATGGAATCTTATTCTCCCGAATGAATCGAATGGTTTCCAGTTTACCATCTAGGCCGCGTTCGCCGAATCCTGGTGCGACTAACACACCGTGCAGTCCTTTTAGTTTTTCGCCAACGTTCGTCGCATTGATGCTTTCAGCTGCAATATAATTTACTTTGACCCGAGTCTCATTGGTCGCTCCTGCATGAACAAACGCCTCCGTAATCGATTTATACGCATCTGGAAGCTCCACGTATTTACCCACAACTCCAATTACTACGTCGTTTGTGGGGTTTTTTAGCCGACCTAAGAAAGCCTTCCAATTATCCAATTCAGGTTCGCTTTTGGTCGATAGCTTTAGTTTGGCAAGAACTGTTTTATCCAATTGTTCTTTTAACATGTTCAGCGGTACGTCGTATATTGTCGAGGCGTCAATAGACTCCACTACCGCGTTGAGGTTTACGTTACAAAATAAAGCCAGCTTTTTTCGAATATCATTGTTGAGCTTGTGTTCCGTACGACAAACCAAAACATCGGGTTGTACGCCATACTCCAACAATGTTTTAACAGAGTGTTGTGTCGGTTTGGTTTTGAGTTCACCCGCGGCCGCTAAATAAGGTACTAGTGTCAGGTGTATAACAACAGAATCGTGTGTGCCGAGTTCCCAGCGTAATTGTCTAACGGCTTCGATAAAAGGAAGGGATTCGATGTCGCCTACCGTTCCGCCGAGTTCGGTGATTACAATATCGTAGTCACCAGTCTCGCCCAATAGGAGCATTCGTCTTTTTATCTCATCGGTAATGTGTGGGACGACCTGTACGGTCTTCCCCAGATAAGCACCTTCACGTTCCTGCTCAATGACATGGCTGTAAATACGACCAGTTGTTACGTTGTTCGCTCTAGAGGTTTGTACATTAAGGAAACGTTCGTAATGGCCCAGATCTAAGTCTGTCTCCGCCCCGTCCTCTGTAACATAACACTCACCATGTTCGTATGGATTTAAAGTTCCTGGATCGATGTTAATATAGGGGTCGAACTTCTGGATGGTTACTTTGAATCCCCGTGCTTGGAGAAGTTTTGCAAGGGATGCCGCAATAATTCCTTTCCCTAACGACGAAGTCACGCCGCCCGTAACAAAGATGTATTTAGTCATAACAATATTTGGATTTCAAACTCTGGATGGGCTGAAAAATGCTCAATCCATCTGCTCTATGTACGGGATACAAAGGTACAATATTTTATTAGAATTAAAGGGAAAAATACGTCAATTGCGTTTTGAATTTTTCTGTGTTAAGCCGAGGGTAGCGTATTTAAGATGGTAACAAACAAAGTATCTACCCATAAAAAAGCAAGGGTCTTCGATTTGAAGACCCTTGCAATATTTTCGGATAGCGGGAGCGTATTATCTCTTGGATTTAATACGAGCTGCTTTTCCAGTAAGTCCGCGTAGGTAAAATAGTTTAGCGCGACGAACCTTACCAATACTGTTGATTTCAATCTTCTGTATGTTCGGTGAGTTTATAGGGAAAATACGCTCTACTCCAATACCGTTAGACATCTTCCGAACGGTAAAAGTAGCGTTTGTACCTTCGCTGTTTAATTGGATCACCACACCTTGGTACACTTGCACACGTTCTTTATTTCCTTCGCGAATTTTATAGTGAACGCTGATGGTATCTCCTGCTTTGAAAGCGGGAATTTCGTTCTTTGTTACCGCTTGATCTTCTACAAATTTTACTAAATCCATGATTGAGAGTAATTAATACGATATTTAACCTGTAAAAATCGGAATGCAATATTACAGCTTTAATTTGATATTTGAAAATTCTTTTTAAAAATATTAGTCACGCGTTTTTAAGACGTTTGCAAAAGTACAGAAAGTGTGTGGTATTTCACAGATAAAAATAAAAACGTAATTCAGGTTTTATAAAATGAACGGAAGGAGTGGAGCTGAATATGTTTATAGGGGCTTTTAATTTTTTTTTCAAGAATGTCTTGACAAATACGGATTTCAATGTATATTTGTGCCCGGTATCGGAATGACATCAATCGGGGTGTAGCGTAGCCCGGTATCGCGCCACATTTGGGATGTGGAGGTCGTAGGTTCGAATCCTGCCACCCCGACAAAAGCCACTGATAATCAGTGGTTTTTTCTTTTTTCGGACACATTTCGGACAAATTATATCTGAATATTGATTATTCAATAACCTAAGCAAAGTTAAGTTAAGCTAGAAGAATAACCCTTCTTAAAGAATGATTGGAGCATAATGCTTGTTTCTATAGAGCGTGAAAAGTTCATCTTATTCTTATAAAAAATCAAGAGGGCTAGGAGTCTTTTGCTTGTCTATGTCAGTGATATGAGTGTAGATCATAGTCGTTTTTATATTTTCATGACCCAATAACTCTTTTACAATTCGGATATCGATACCTGATTGGATTAAATGTGTGGCATAAGAATGTCGCAATGTATGTACAGAGCCTTCCGACTGAACATTTGCTTTGATCAATGCTTTTTTCAGAATCAACTGTACACTTCGTTCGCTATACTTGCCACCCTTCTCACCTTCGAAGAGGTACTCCTTTGGCTTGAATGCTTGATAATAATGTCTCAAAGTCGCCAGCAATTTGTCTGGTAATGATACAATCCGATCTTTATTACCTTTGCTTTGATGGATTCTGATAATTCCATCGGAAGATTTTATGTCTTTGATTTTGAGATTCAACAGTTCGCTAAGACGTAGTCCACAACTATAGATTGTCATCAGAATAGCCTTGTGTTTTAGATTTTGAGTGTTATCGAGAATATTTCTTACTTCTTCTTTTGAAAAGAATTTAGGTAATTTAGAAAATGAGCGTTTCGGGTATAAGTAATCCAGTTGGATTTTTTTGTCCAATATCAGTTCGTACATCTTCTTGATTGCGCCCACTAATCCTTTTTGATAGGAAACACTAATTTTCCCATTTTGAACTTTTTCGTTTATAAACGCCTCAATATCTGACAGTGGAATTTCTTCAAGGGAGGGATATTTGCTAACATGTTTAAGAAATATACTAGCGTAATCCTTGTACGATCTAATGGTATTGCCAGCATATCTCTGCATCAGCAATCTCTTTTCGAAGGTTTCAAGTATGATTTCGCTATTCATATCAGGGAAATAGTATTTTATAATATTTTGTTTCGCTATTTGTGCGGTTTTATTTTTTAAATACAAATATATCAATATCTTATGTAGAAAGAAAAGTCAAATAACGAAACACGTATATAGGGTTGGTTAAGCGAAATTTTCCGTATATTCGTTTCGTTAAAACAGATGTTGTTAGCAATCCGCTGCGCTCCTTGCTAACAATGGCTCGGCGACTTACGTCGCTTGCCGTAAGCCGCCGCTTCGCGGACTGCTTACAACAAGCGACTTGGCTAAATAGCTCCGCTTTTGTATCTTCGAT
>DXCW01000042.1 GCA_019115805.1 Candidatus Sphingobacterium stercorigallinarum | reverse complement strand
AGTCACCGAACGCACGGATCTTTTCCAAAGGTCCTTTGACATAATCCAAACGCTCGATCGAAACAATCCGTTTAATTTGACGTTCCGCTTTATGCTGCTGAAACTCGTCAATGCGCGCTTTGATTTCTTTACTTTTCAACAACCGTTCAATATGATCGTAATTGACGCCTACCGGTTGGGCACCAAAACGAATTTGGCGACCATCGACTTCAATGATTTTGGTCATCTGCTCCACACCTAGGGCACTACTATAGGTGAGAAACTGCTTGGCCACACCTACCCTCTTCACGGTTTTGAACGGAGTGTGCGTACGCACCACGTCGATAAAGTTTTCTACATATCTCGGGATATGGAAGCTGATAAAATCGCACAGCAAAAGACTCCCGATAATTTCCCGCCTCCAGGGGATAATATTAAAAATATCAGCTGCAGGAAAGGCGGTATGATGAAAAAAGCCAATTCTCAAATCCGGACGTAACGGCTTGAGAAATGCTGGAACCATCCAAAGATTGTACTCATGAATCCACACCAAAGCAGCCTCGTCGGCTTCCCGCGCAATACGTTCAGCAAATTGTTTATTTATTTTTAAATAATGATCCCAATCATCGTGATTGAACTTGGCTTTATCCACAAAGGAAAATATGGTCGGCCAAAGTGCTTCTTTGGAAAAAACACGGTAGAATTGATCGATATCCTTTTTAGGTAACGAGATGGTAGCCGCCACTAAATTTGGGTATTTCTCCCCGTCGATGAGTTGATTTTTCACTTCAGGGGCGCCTTCTTGCAACACTTCTTCACCAATCCATAGTCCAGATCTTCCTTTTTCGAATAGGCCCAATAAAGATGGAATAATGCCGTTCGGGCTCTTGGGCGCCACTCGCACCGCCTTTCCATTGACCACTTCCTTATCGAAAGGAAGCCGGTGATAAACCATTACCAGCTGATCTTTACCTTCCTTTGGAACAGGCAAATCCGCCTTCTTCGACTTTTTGATGTAGGTTTTAAACGGGCGAAGTTTTTCCATACACTCCAAGATGCCGCCAGCGCCGGGTAGCGCGGCCTGATAAACGAGTTCATTATCCTTTGTCTTTTCCAATAATCCTTTTTCTGACTTGCCAACAGCAACACCTTGGAAGCCGACCTGATATAAAGACAAATCATTTAACGTATCGCCAGCTACTAATACATCTTCCTCTGGGACATTCAGTAACTCGACAAGGGCACGTAACGTACTTCCTTTATTGACGTCTTTTGGCAGAATATCGAGGTATTTATCCACCGATGTCACCACATCGCAGTTAAAGTCTTCAGCGACTTGGTAGACTGGCGTCAAATCCGTTCCTTCGTTATAGTAGAAGGAACAACGTCTTTGCTGAGGGACCTCTTGATACACTAAATCCTCAATCTTCGACAGTGCACTTCGTAATTCATACACCATCGGCCATTTTTGTTCAATGCCGTGCTGAATGGGTTCTATAGTCTGTAGACTATGTCCGTTCACAATCGTCGCCCCGACATCCGCAATAATATAGTTCGGTGTGGGAATAATAGGGTCATTCAACAGCGGGATAACCGACTCCAGCCCCCTACCGGTCACAAACACCAACTGAATATCTTTATTTTGTTTAATGGTCCGATACAATTTTAGGCGATCTTCCATCAATCCTCCTAAAAACGTTCCGTCTAAGTCTGTTGCTAATAACATTATTTTAAGTTCCTTTCTAATAAGTTAAACTCGGTACTAACCGGCATGTGTTTATACAATACGCGATACGCCGTATACAAAATTGGCATATAAAGTTTCAACTGGCTGGCGATCTCATACAGCCCTTTGCTCGCGGAATACCCCTCGGCAATCATGGACATCTTTTCTTGCGCGTCAGCTACACTAAATCCCATCCCGATCAGTTCGCCGAAACTACGGTTGCGACTGTGCGCGGAGTAGCCCGTGACCAGCAGATCGCCTAAATAGGATGAATTCGCAAGCTCTGTAGCAGGAACGCCGACAACCTGGAGCAACGTCCCCAGTTCGTTGATCGCATTGGCCACCAGCACAGCAATAAAATTATCGCCGTAATTGAGCCCCTTTGCCATTCCACAAACCAAGCCCACCACATTTTTATAGATGGCCGCGTATTCCACCCCCAATAGATCCGTACTGGTCTTCACCTGCAAATAATTCGTTGAAAAACAGGGAGCTATTCGTTTTAGAAAAGCGGTATTGGTACTACAGATGGTCATGTAGGTTTTTCGGCCCCGACCAATTTCTTCAGCGTGACAAGGTCCACCAAGAATGGCCAGATTCCCCTCTGAGATTCGGAAACGATTCGAAAGGTAAGCGCTGGGTAGCTCGTTATTTTCTCCAACCGTCCCCTTAATTGATGTCACGACTGTTTTTCGGCTCAATATATTGGGGTCTATGGCATGGATTTGTTCGCTCAAACTTCCCAATTGCGAACTGGGAATCAATATAATGACCACTTTAGATTGTTCCAGTACAAACCGGAGATCCTCGGTTGCCCGGATAAACGATTGATCAAGCTGGACTGTTGGTAGGTAATCCGGATTGATTCCGATGGAATTGATGCTATCGATCTGAGAACGTCTTCTGATGTACCAGTTGACGGTCACTTTATTCTCCGTTAGTATTTTCACAACGGCGGTTGCCCAACTCCCTCCACCAACGACACTGATTTCCTTCAAACTATTCGGATTTTTACAAAGAACCGTCCGGTTCCTTGTGGTTTAATAACTCTGGTAAACAAATATACTAAAAATTGAACTATTAAGCAATTTAGAGCGCATCAATTCTGCCGAAAACCCAAAACTTTAGGTAAGTAAAAACCCGTAAAATTGTACTAATTTTGAATCTGTATTTTTACTATAGAGAGACTATCAAATGAGAGACCCAAATAAACGAAGCGATATCAAGCCTGGACTGTTGGTGCATATTATTTTGAAAAAAGATCAACGAACGGGCGCACTTACCGAGGGCGAAGTAAAAAACATCCTCACTTCGGCCGCTTATCACTCGCGTGGCATTAAAGTGCGCCTAACGGACGGACAGATCGGGCGCGTTGCTGAAATCCTTGACGAGGATTAACCACCTAAGCTTTAAGGCATTGCGCATATATGCTCGCCGTAGCTGATAACAAACCGCTCTCCATCCAGGAAACACCAATCCCATGCTACAAGAACACGGATCGGGTGCCCTGGCAATCCGTGATTTACCGTAAAAAGCAGGGATTGAAAATTGGGCTTTATCTAATATTATTGGTATGTTTGCCGCTTTTGCGTTCAGCCGGTGCATGGATTGCTAGACCATCGCCACTTGGATCAGGGCGCTAACGGAGAGGGCAAACATGATAGCAGACATTACAGACAAGGCAATCAAAGATGTATACCAAACATCCATCATTCAACAGACCGCATATTGGTCCGAAGTAAAAACCCAACAAGGAGAGCACACACAGGCGTACAATTTTAAAATCAAACCCGAGGATCTTTTTTCCTCATCTACCGCTTCTGAATCCTATATCGTAGGTGACGTCCTTATTATTCTCCAATACCTCGATGAACACCATTGTATTGCTTATGTTCCCTATGGTCCGGAAATTGAACCGGATCCGGAGAACCAAGGGTATTTTCTCGAACAGCTCTCCGAGAGCCTGCGGACGCTCCTGCCACCGAATTGCCTAATGATTCGTTACGATCTTTCCTGGCAATCTATCTGGGCAAAGGAAGAAGACTGCTATGACATTCACGGCAACTGGTTGGGGGTACCCGAACGCCGTTTACAGGAGCTTAGAGTGAACTTTAACACCGAATTCTGGAATCTACGCAAAGCCAATACGGACATCCTTCCCTCTCACACCATCTTCATGGACTTGGCTAAGCAAAACGAGCAGTTGCTGGAAAGCATGAAACCCAAGACACGTTACAATGTAAAATTGGCAAAACGAAAAGGTGTCCAAGTTAAAGAGTTAGGATTAGATAGTCTAGATGTCTGGTACGAGCTGTATCGGCAAACCGCTTTAAGGAATCGCTTCGTTTTACACGACTTGGAGTATTTCCGGATCGTACTTTCCGCCCGCGCCAATGACTCCCATTCACCGGCTGAAGTGAAGCTTCTAGTCGCGGAGCTAGACGGAGAGGCTCTTTCCGCGATGTTTTTGGTCATCACCGGAACTCGAGGAACGTACTTGTACGGTGCCTCGGCCACCGAAAAACGCAACTTTATGGCCAGTTATGCATTGCAGTGGCACGCCATGCAAGTCGCAAAACAAAGCGGCTGCACAGAATATGACTTTTTCGGGGTATCACCTACCGATGACCGCGCTCATCCAATGTACGGCTTGTATCGATTTAAGACCGGATTTGGCGGAAAAACATACCACCGCATGGGCTGTTGGGACTATCCATTAGACAAAGAAAAATACCAGTACTATACGGCACAGGAATTTAAGAACCAAAGCTACCACCTGAACTAAGAACCGTGAAGCACTGTCTTTTTCGCTTTTGCCCAGTGCTTTCCGCCGCATTTGCTGCACGTCTGTTCCTTTTCGCCTGCCGCACTCACCACGCGGCCACAGCGCATACAAGCCACTGGCCCCTGCATATGCTGCAGATCTACGCGCTGATAGTCGTCCGGAAATAGAGGGAGCCCGAATCGGGCATCTTGGTCGCAATACCGCAATACGCTCAACGACCCATCCGTTTCCAACACCGCTACTCTAACCTGGCCTAAGTGTTCTATGGATTCGTTCCGAAGCTCACTGAAAAATTCCATTTGTGAAAAATTGGTTAGCTTGGTTTCATTCACGGTAAATTCCCCGGCACGAACGATCACCATGGGTTCGCCCTCCATTAGACGATGTACCCCATAAAATTTAGAGGCCAACCAAGTTATACTCCTGTAAAACAATACTACGGCAACGAAAACCGTCAGTCCGTGAACAATCGGAATGTTCTCTTGAAACATCGGGTCACCCGCCGCCGACCCCAGCCCAAGAATAATCGCCACATCAAAAATAGTCAATTGTCTCACTCCCCTTCGGCCCGAAATTCGGAGTACCAGTAAGACGAGCGCGAACATGACAATGGTGCGAAGCAGAATCTCAACAAGAAAACCGATCGTACTATCGGCAATAAAAATCTCTTCCAAATTTCGTATTTCCATATCAGTAGTCTAGTTAAAACGACGGGCAAGCAAGAAACCTGCACACAAAGCGCATCTCGATATGTGCTCCAGGTTTTCCTAGTAGTAGAACCATTTCCTACGTCATTTGTTCTGTTTAAAAAATGACTTTCAGGTCACTATTACTGTACACTATAAGGAATAGATCGATGAAAACGAATAAAGAAGGAAACCCCAAAAACATCTACCCCACACCTCCATTTCCTAAGCAGGACCAAGATCCACCTGGGCGAACTAGCCCCATGGAACCTCAACCTGATCATGGTGAGGACACCTACAAAGGCAGTCAGTTACTAGAGAATAAGATCGCCGTCATTACAGGCGGGGATTCAGGCATCGGAAAAGCGACCGCTATCGCCATGGCTAGAGAAGGTGCTCACGTGGTGATTGCTTATAAAGACGAGGTGGAGGATGAAGACGCCAATGATACCCTTATGTGGATTGAGAAAGCGGGGAAGCAAGGCGTGCTCTTCCGCGGTGATTTATCACGTGAAGAAACCTGTAAACATTTGATCGACCAAACGGTTCACACCTTTGGGCGTATAGATATCTTGGTCAATAACGCCGCTTATCAAATGACGTATCAACGCATTGAAGACATTTCGGCCTTGGAATGGAACAAAACTTTTGAGACAAATCTGAGTTCCATGTTCTACCTGACGAAATTTGCAAAGCCCCATATACCGAGTGGTGGTTCGATCATCAACACCACCTCGGTGAATGCCTATGAGCCGAATCCCACATTGCTCCCTTATGCAGCCAGCAAAGCCGCTATCCAGAATTTCACTTCCAATCTGGCGCAGCAGTTTTTAGAGGAGAAAACGGGTATACGCGTGAATGCAGTCGCTCCTGGTCCGATTTGGACACCATTGATTCCAAGCACGATTCCAGATCACGAGAAATTTGGTACCAACACCCCTCTGGGAAGGCCTGGCCAACCGGCTGAAATCGCGCCGGTATATGTGTTTTTAGCCAGTCCAGCGGCGTCATATGTCTCCGGAGCCACTGTCCCAGCCACTGGTGGACGGATTACGATCTAACGTCGCGTCCAAAAAAGATATGTTTTTCAAACAGATCCAACTCGGATATGTTATCGGTATACGGCGCTGCCGGATCAACTTTTAAATGCACATCATATGAGGGCAATTTGGACAGGGGCTATTGGTTTTGGCTTGGTAAACATTCCGATCAAAATCTATAGTGCAACGCAATCAAGTCAACTTGATTTAGACATGCTGGATCGCAAAGATCAGGCAAACATCCGTTATAAACGAGTGAACGAAAATACCGGAAAAGAAGTCGCTTGGGACAATATCGTTAAAGGCTACATGCTCAATGACCGGTATGTCATTCTGGAAGAGGCGGATTTCGAAGAAGCGATGCCGGAAAAAAATAAAATGATCAACCTGCAGTCTTTTGTAAGTATACAGGATATCGATTCGATATTCTTCGACACACCGTACTACCTGCAACCGCAAAAAGGGGGCGAGAAAGCTTATCAACTGCTGCGCCGAGCCTTGGCTAAGAGCAAAACGGCGGGATTAGGCACCTTCGTCATGCGAAATGTGGAACAACTGGCGGTCATCAAACCTCACGACGACATGATTCTCCTCAACAAGCTCCGTTTCCAAGAGGAAATTAGAGACCCCGCCGAACTGAATATTCCTTCTGGTGCCCGTATCAAAAAAGAAGAGATGGATATGGCTCTCCAATTGATTAAGATGCACAGCAAGCCTTTTGATATTTCAAATTTTGAAAATAAATACAGCAAGGAACTATTAAAAATCATCAAGCAAAAAGGTAAAGGAAAAAGAGCCTCAATCCGGAAGCTGAAAGTCGAAAACACCAAATCCACCGAACTGCTAGAAAAGCTGAAGGCCAGCTTAGCTTAAAACTGTTGGATGACTTCCTTTAGGTTGATCGGATGATCCCATATCTCCTGCCAAGGATCATCCGCCGACAGTCGACTTGCCATATTTTGGATTGTAAAATCCTGAATGGTAAAGGAAGTTTTTAGCTCGTCCCAATGTAAAGGCGCACTCACGGTAGCCATGGGCTTGGGCCTAACCGAGTACGGCGCGGCAACAGTTTGACCTCGCCTGTTTTGCAAGAAATCCAGGTAAATTTTACCTTTTCGTTTTTTCGGATCACGAACTAAACTAGTATCCTCTGGATGTCGTTCGTGAATGAATTGTGCCAGAAGCTCAATAAAATTGCGCGCCAGATCAAAGGGATAGCGACGTGCTAAGTAAAAGTAAATATGCAGACCGGTAGAACCGGATGTTTTGATGAATCCAGTAATACCAATTTCATCTAATAGTGTGGAGGCCGTACGTGCGACTTCGACTAACAGTCCAAAGTCCACTCCATTCGGGTCTAAATCGAGTACCGCAAATTCCGGGTATTCCATCTTCCGATACGACGCTAACCAAGGATTGATTTCAATGGAACCTAAATTCGCTATAAACAGCAAACTGGCCAAATGATTACAGATGATATAATCGGTATTTTTTCCGGTGCTTTCCGATAAAATCGAAGCGGTTTTTATCCAGCGCGGCAGCTGGTCGGGATCCACATCCTTCTGAAAAAAACCAGGCTTATCGATACCGTTGGGAAAGCGATGCATGGAAATGGGCTTATCTTTTAAATACGGCAGCATATGATCACCCACTTTTTCATAATACGCCAATAATTCGCCTTTGGTGATTCCGCTGTCCGGCCAATATATCTTGTTCAGATTGGTCAGCTTCAGTTTTTTGGAACCAAAGCGCAACTCCCGCTCGGTTTCTCTCATTTGCTCTTTCTCCATGCGCACCTCTGCGGCTGATTTATCATCTCTGAGCCCTTTAAATACGGGATGTCGAAGGTGCTCCTGCAAGGTCCATTCGCTGTAGTACACCTCGCAAACGAGCTTCGGGGTCGTCCAATTCGCCTTCGATTCATTGGCCACGGCGATGTCTTTACCGAAAGGTTTTGTCTTCCGAGAAAGACGCTTCATTTTTTTATGCAGATCGGCCAAAACACGATCATTAAATCCACTACCACAATTTCCGATGTACCGGAGCTGCTTATTTTCGTACACCCCTAAAATCAATGCCCCAAAACCCGTGCGGCTGCCGCTTGGCTCCGTAAATCCGCAGATCACGGCTTCCTGAGATCGACGCAATTTCACTTTTAACCAATCTCCATTTCGCTTATCCTGCTGTTGAGCGGAAATCCCTTCGGGCTTCCCGCTCAACGTAGCCGGCGCTTGACGGAGTCCAGCCCTACGGGCCTGTCCTCTAACACGCGCTTGGCGCAATTGCGCCAGCACGTGCGCCAAGCGCCGGCTACGTTACCTGCAAGCCGACAACGAAAACCCGAAAAATAAGATGGTTGAAACATTGACAAAAATTTTACAAGAAAAATATCTTATCAAAACGGACACAATTTCTAAACAGCAAGGTGGCTGGGCTTCTTTGGCTTACAAAATAGAGGACAAAAACGGACGTTTTTATTTTTTAAAAGTGTATGAGAAAAGTCGAAAATCAACATCTTATCTAACGGAGCATATTGACATTTACCTTCCAATTGTGGATTGGCTTGATAACCAAACTTTGCTTAAAGGAAAAATAATCAGATTGATTAAAACGAAAACTGAAAACTTCAAATGTGAAGATGAAAATTATGTGTATATTTTGTTTGATTACATTCACGGAGAAACAGTTGGACAACAGAATCTGACCGAAGAACAAATCTTTCAATTAGCAGAAACCATCAGCCATCTACATCGTTTAGAAAATTTTCCTTTTGACGTTTCGCAAATCTCTGAAACATTTTACCTTTCGCTTATTGCTAAATTAAACGATTGGATAGGCAATAACTTTGACCAACTAAAAGAGGACATCAAATCAACATTAAAACCAAACCTTTCACGCATCAAAAATCAAATCGAAAATTGGTATAACTTGTCCGCTGTTTTAAAAGAAAAAACTTTAAAATACTGTTTGTGCCATACAGACATTCATCATTGGAACATCATTACAGACAAACAAAAATTATATCTTTTGGATTGGGAAGGGATAAAGTTCGCACCACCCGAAGCGGATATTTTTAGTGTTTATCAGCAACCTTACTTTGATTTGTTCATCAAAAAATATATTGAATTGAATCCTGAATATAGAATCAATGAAACTGTTTTGCAATACTATCTGACAAGCAGAAAATTACAGGATATTTTTGAATTTATCGAACAACTACAATTAGACGAACTCAATCCAGAAGACTATAAAAGTAGTTTGAACTATTTAAAAAAAGAAGTGGATAATATAAAGCATAAGCCTGAAAATACAGCCAGCAGGTAACAAGGGTTTTGCGTCAGGCGGGGCGAACGTTCCCGTTCGACACTTTTTCTTAAATTTGGGCTTTGTCGCTCGCTCGGAACTTTCTGCTGAAAATCCCGCCCGAACGCAAAGCCCCAAAACGTTAGCGGGCATTGTGAAAGATACCAGCATAACAGTTAAACATTGATAAATGAAAAAAAAACTACTTTGGATATTAATTTTAGGACTGATAATAATCAGTTGCAAACAAAGGAAAACAGAAATGAAAGAGAAAATAATTAAAACAAACGGCATTGAACTCTGTACGGAAAGTTTTGGAAATAAGAAAAATCCAGCAATCCTTTTGGTAGCAGGTGCAACCGTATCAATGCTGTATTGGGACACTGAATTTTGCCAACAATTATCTGAAAAAGGATTTTTTGTTATTCGTTACGACAACAGAGATGTAGGAAAATCCACTAATTATGAACCAGGTTCTACTCCATACGATATTGTTGACTTAACTAATGACGCTATTTCAATATTGGATGGCTACAAGATTGACAAAGCACATTTTGTGGGGATTTCTTTGGGCGGACTAATTTCTCAAATAGCATCAATAAAGTTTGCCGACAGAGTTAACTCCTTAACTCTTATGTCATCAGGCCCTTGGGGAGACTCAGACCCAACTATACCTGAAATGGACACGAGTATTTTAGATTTCCATAGTAAAGCAGGTACAGTCAATTGGACAAATGAAGACAGTGTGGTAAACTATTTAATTCAGGGTGCAGAATTAATGAGTGGCAAGAAACAATTTGACAAACAAAGAAGTGAAAAACTGATAAGAGCTGAGTTCAATAGAGCCAACAATTATATAAGTATGTTCAATCACGCTGCATTGCAAGGTGGTGAAGAATATTGGAACAGATTAAACGAAATCAAACAACCCACCTTAATTATCCACGGAACAGACGACAAAATTTGGCATTATAAGAATGCAGGTTTTTTACTAGAAAAAATAAAAGGTTCAAATCTAATCACCCTTGAAGGTACAGGACACGAATTACACGTTGATGATTGGAAATCAATAATTGATGGAATAGAAAAACACATAAATGACTGATAAACAAAAACAACGACCCGCTAACAATGTATATAAAAAATAGGCGAAACAGTAGTAAATTCAAGGCTTTTGGCTCGTATTATACTTTGTGCTTAACCGAAAATTTGGCACTTCGAAATCGCCTACTTTTCATATACTAACCGTTGTACGACATAGTAAAACCCACCTCGTAAAAATGAAAGTTCGTGACGAAAAACTAAAAGCAATAATTGATTGGTCTAAAAATAACCGAGACATAAGAGCAGTATTATTGACAAGTTCACTTGTAAATCCATTAGCACCTGTTGACGATTTTAGCGACTTAGACATTGAACTTATATTCGAAAATAACGCCAAATATATTTCAGACAATACTTGGACAGAAAATTTTGGAAATCCAATTGCAATGGTTGAAGAAGACGAAACCTATTTCGAAGGTAAACACGCTATGAAAATGGTTTTATATGCTGACTATGTCAAAGTAGATTTCAAATTATACAGCAAACCCGAATTTTTACTTGACGCAAAAAAA
>DXCW01000041.1 GCA_019115805.1 Candidatus Sphingobacterium stercorigallinarum | reverse complement strand
CGTTAAACTGCCCCGTGAACAGGATCATAAACGCTGTTGCCGTACAGACAAAAAGGGTATCCACATAAACGGAAAACCCCTGTACCAACCCCTGCTTGATCGGATGGCTTACCGCTGCTGCCGAAGCAGCATGAGGAGCAGTTCCCTGTCCTGCTTCGTTACTATAGATACCGCGCTTCACACCCCATGAAATAGCCATGCCGATAATACCGCCAAATGCTGATTCGGTATTAAAGGCTGCATTGAATATCAGAGCAATGACATCGGGTATCTGCCGGAAATTAAGCGCCATGATAACGGCCGCCATCAGTATAAAGGCGCCCGCCATGAACGGTACAACATATTCGGCTACACGGCTTATGCGCCTGACACCCCCGATGATAATAAATGCCAAGAGTAACACCAAAACAATGGCAATGATATGGTGCGAGATACCGAAAGAAGAATGGACCGCCAGCGAGATACTGTTGCTCTGCACGCTGGGCAAAAGAAAGCCGGTGCTGATAATCGTGACAATGGCAAAGGTCCATGCAAAAACTTTGGAGTTGAGACCTTTCAGTATATAAAATGCAGGGCCACCGCGGTATTGTCCATCTTTCACTTCTTTGTACATCTGCCCAAGGGATGCCTCAATGATGGCGGACGAACTGCCGAGAAAGGCAATTGCCCACATCCAGAATACCGCTCCGGGACCGCCCATGCCGATAGCCGTGGCTACACCCGCTATATTACCGGTACCGACCCGTCCGGATATTGCCAGGGCAAAAGCCTGGAATGAAGATATTCCCCTTTCTGAACTGTTGCCCGTGAACAGGAGCTGCACCATATGTCGAAGGTAACGCAGCTGCGGAAAGCGAAAACGTAAGGTGAAATAGATTCCTGCGAGAAGGCAGAGATAAACGAGGGCATCGCTCCAGACGATGTTATAGATCTGGTCTATGAATTTCTGCATTTAATGGTGTTTGGTTTCAATCGAACTAAGGTAGGAAAAAACGGGCACTAAAACATAGATTATATCTATCTGTTTCTTTTGAATACTATGTGTTTTGTTTATTCCTAAACGATACTACGCCTTCCGGTCGTGTCAGGTATAATTTTTTTTATACCTTTACCCGGACCGCTTGCACGAGATGTGACCTTCAATCCCCTAACTTTATTTTTGTTCACGTTTTTGTGCAAATAGGTTTTTATTTTTCATAAAACACACAAAAAAAATACCCATGAATATTTATGAGTTGATTGCTATAGGTTTATATGTACTGATCATGATTATGATAGGTATCTACGGATACCGAAAATCGACAAGTAATTCCGAAGAATTTCTGATCGGCGGACGCAAGATGGGGCCGTTCGTGACCGCCCTGTCCGCGGGGGCATCGGACATGAGCGGATGGCTTCTGATGGGGCTTCCTGGCGCCATGTACATGATGGGGCTATCGGGTTCATGGCTCGCCATCGGGCTTACCACTGGCGCATTCCTGAACTACCTTATCATCGCACCACGTCTGCGGGTGTACACAGAAGTCGCAAATAATGCCATAACATTGCCCGTCTTCTTTGAAAACCGCTTCCGCGATAGGTCACAGCTATTGAAGCTGGTTTCTTCCGTCTTTATCCTGGTATTCTTTACCCTATACACTTCTGCCGGGATGGTTTCGGGCGGAAGGTTGTTCGAATCGGCTTTTGGGATGGATTACAGTATCGGTCTCTGGGTTACATCGCTGGTGGTGGTGTTCTATACATTCATCGGTGGTTTCATGGCCGTAAGCCTGACGGATGCCGTGCAGGGAACGATCATGGTCGTCGCGCTGTTGCTGATACCCACCGTTGTTGTTTTTCACTTGGGTGGTATAGGGGAAACGGTGGACACCATCTATTCCAAGGACACCAACTACATGGACATGCTACGGGGAACTACCGCTATATCGATTGTCTCTCTTTTGGCGTGGGGACTGGGATACTTCGGCCAGCCGCATATCCTCGTCCGTTTTATGGCGATCGATAGCGTAAAGGACATTAAAAAAGCCAGACGTGTGGGCATGACATGGATGATTGGAACCGTTCTGGGCTCCCTGCTCCTGGGTTTTTTCGGGATCGCCTACCTGCAGCGGTTTGACACGGATACCATGTTGAAATTTGATGCTTCCCGAGAACTTTCCGAAACGATATTCATATACCTGTCCAAAGCGCTTTTCCATCCGCTCATCGGTGGGCTTTTGCTTTCCGCTATCCTGGCGGCAGTGATGAGCACGATATCTTCGCAGCTTCTGGTGACCGCCAGTTCGATGACGGAGGATATCTATAAAACGTTTTTCAACAAACATGCTACGGCCAAAAATCTGCTCATCATGAGCCGGATATCGGTGCTTGTGGTAGCCGTGGTAGCTTTCTTGTTGGCGCTGGATCCACAGGAAAGTATCCTCGGACTTGTCGGCAATGCATGGGCGGGATTTGGAGCGGCCTTTGGCCCGCCCGTTATCCTTTCATTGCTTTGGAAGCGTACAACAGGAATGGGTGCATTGAGCGGCATGCTGCTGGGCGGAGCGACAGTACTGTTATGGGTTTACGTACCGCACGCCTATAAGGACGTCTATGAGATTATTCCCGGATTTTTACTGAGTTTGCTAACTACCGTGGTAGTATCTTTGATAACCGGACGTGTTTCAACGGAGATCGAAGGAGAATTTGAGAAGGTACGGGAGATTGTCGGGCGCGAAAACAGATAATAAATGATAGAAAGCCTTTAAATGTGAGGAAAGAAATAAGGTTTTTACTTTATTCTCGAAAATGGGAAACCGTTAGCTTTGCCCTGCATTTCTAAAATAGTGGTGAAAAAACGTTTCTATAATCCGGCCCAACTGTTCATATCCAGCTTTTTGCTGCTGATCGTAGCCGGCGCATGTCTTTTAAAGCTGCCGCTGGCACTGAACCAACCGTTGTCATGGGTTGACGCCCCTTTCACCTCCACAAGCGCGGTTTGTGTCACGGGATTGATCGTGGTCGATACGGCAACCCATTTTACGTTCTGGGGACAGCTCATCATCATGCTGCTCATCCAGGCTGGCGGGATAGGTATCCTCTCTTTCGCCGCATTGTTTACCTATTTCCTGAAGAGCGACAGTACTTACGAAAGCCAGCTGACCGTAGGCGCTTATTCGAATACCGAACGGATGTCGGAAGTCTTTGTGCTGCTCCGACGTATGGTGTAGATCACGCTGGGCATTGAACTGGTCGGAGCTTTGGGGGGGCTGGAGCTTGGCCGATGGGAACGGGATGCCCCTGGGCAACCGGATATTTTTTTCGCTCTTTCCCGCCATCTCCTCTTTATGGTCTTGGAAGAGGAGATATACTGGCTATATATGGTTACAATGACCATATCAAAGCTTTTCTGTAGGACGCTACTAATTCAGCAAAACATATGCCATGACGACAATACCCATGATGCCGCAGTAAATAGAAAAATAATAGAGTTTTGCATTTCGGATTAGTTTTATCATCCATCTACAGGCAAGCAGCCCAGATAAGAAGGCCGCTAAAAATCCGAGGCTCAAGGCCGAAATGGTCATGCTGCCTGTTTGTTCTATTGTCTCAGATTGGGTTATGGATGTATCTAGAATCTTCTTTATTGTTGCACCGATAATAAGTGGCAGTACCATAAGAAAAGAAAACCTGGCTGCTTTATCTCTATCGATTCCCATGAGCAACGCTGTGGAGATAGTTGTGCCCGAGCGCGAAAGCCCCGGAAATATGGCAGCAAACATCTGGCCGATACCGATGATAAAAGCCCGGATCATATTTACCGGTTTTCCGTCACTTGTCGTTCTATCGGCAAAAAGTAGTAAAAGCGACGTCACCAATAAGGAGCACCCGACAATAAGAAGGTTGGAAAACAGCTGTTCCAAAGTTTCAATAAAGAAAAGCCCGACGATCACCGCTGGAACCATAGAAACCAATATCGATAGTGTAAATCTTTGCGAATCATTCTTCCGAAAATCCAGTAGCCCCTTAAATATCTCGAAAACATCCTTTTTAAATACCACAAGTGTACTTAACGCGGTTGCGCCATGGAGCACGACCGCAAACAGCAGGTTGTCTTCTTCTCCATAATCAAGACCGAGGACTTCTTGGGCAATGATAATATGACCACTCGAAGATACAGGTAGAAATTCAGTCAGCCCCTGCACAATGCCTACAATAATCGCTTTAAAAACTTCCATCTTATTTTATTTACCTTTTTTATAGGTGGAAATGGCAAATTATATGTTTTGCCATACAAATCGGGGCAAATGTAGGCTTTCTGACCTGCAAAACAAAACTTTTGAGAATCTCTAAAAAAGCAAAAAAACCGAAAGCTTACCATTCGTTAGCATTTTGGAAACCGTCTCGATCGATAGGCACATTGTTGGAGAGTGTCACCGTAGTGGCAAACGTATGCCGTGACATATGAAATGTAAGCTCCTTGGCAATGTCGCAAAGGTCAGCTATTTCCTTGAGGTAGCTGTTCATCTTCTGGTTGCTCAATACGGGAAATACCAGCCCCTTGGCTTCACAGGGTGGATAACTCCTGTATTTTTCCATTATCGCGAGTGCCTTCGGCAATAAGGGGATATTGGATGTCGTATTTGTTTTTTCACGATGATTGGTCAATATCCATAATTTGCCACCCACACCTTTGATAATATCGTCAAGGGTCAGCTTTTTTGCATCTGCGTATGACAGTCCCCGTATAGCAACTGAACACGAAGATGTCCCTTACATGTTCCAGCCTCGCTATCGAAAATGTCCTTTGCTCGATACGGTCAAGTTCATCCTTGGTAAGATATTCCTTCGGTCTTGCCTTGGCTGTATTTTTATAGAAGGCAAAGGGATCTTCGGTAACCCACCGGTGGGCGATACGTATTTTTACGATCTTACGGAAATGTTTCATGTACTTTGCCGCGGAGATTTCCGAGCAGCCTTTAGATGATCGCAAGAAAAATTCGTAGCCGATCACGAAGGCATGGTCGATCTTTCGTGCTTCCATATCCTTCGTCCCGTGGCTGTCTTGGAGATACAGTCCGATATGCGAAAGAGAGGAATTATACCCCTTGGGCGTATTTGGCTTAAAACCACTACCCAATAAAGCTTTCATTTGATCGTTGTGTTCACGGAACACATCTATTAATGTTTTTCGTTGGACATCTTTTCCAAGATATTTCAGTTTAATGGATTCTGAGGTAATGTCCTCTCCGCTCTTGGTCATCGTTGGTACCGGAATTCCATTTGCAGGGATCGCACTCCCTCCCGGTGGACACTTTCTTTGGTATCCCATCCACGGTAATGCGCATGTAGATCGGTTTCGGACCGCTCACATAGTTTTTTGGTTTCTTCAGATAGAGGAGCAAGGAATAATCTGTACTCATGATTTTAACCATTTAAGTGTAACAAACTTGGCCTTGCAGCTTAACGAAATCAAGATGTCCAATTTCTTAATAGGTTGTCAATAAATCAATAAAAAGATCAACCACTTTCCAGTGAGTCATGTGTTTTGAAAAAGCGACTCACCGAATGACTCGCTTTTTGATTGGGAAAAGGGAATATTTTGTAAAATCCGACAAAACAAAAAACGCTGCAAACATTTAATTTACAGCGTTTTGGTATGTTTTGATCTCAAGATCTGTAGCCCGTAGGGGAATCGAACCCCTGTTTCAAGAATGAAAATCTTGCGTCCTAACCCCTAGACGAACGGGCCGTTGTAATTCGGTGTGCAAATATATGATTATCTTTTAATAAAGACAAATAAAAAAAACGAAATAACAAGTCTTAAACCACATAAACCCAGCATACCGATAAACCAACGCCTTTCGCAAGCGATTTTTGTAAGAAATTCTTGTTTAATAAAAATCAGCCGCGTCATTTTAACGATGCGGCTGATCGATTCCTTGGTTATATTTTTCGTAAAACCGTATTAAAACTCGGTAAATTTCTCGGGTTCCATTTCGGTGAAAGAAGCGACTTTTTGGTACGTCACACTGTCGGTGGATCCTTTTAGGACGGTAGGGAGAATCAGGCCGTTCCCCACATCGCGGTGTCCATCTACGATATAGGATTTACCGTCAAATTCCATGCGCCGAAGTAATCCGGTATCTTCACTAATATAAAAGGCGCCAGCATCTCCTAAAAAGCTATTGAACTCGAATCGTAGCATTTTCTCTGCATTTAATATTTTACTATCTGGCTGCCCGGTCATACTGGAGGATAGTAAGCTAACAGGCAATGAAAGTATCTTGAAGTCGATGGTGTATTGATCGATCAAGGCCGGGATGATGTCGCGGTAGTCTTCGGTTTCCATTTCAGCACCGCTTTCCGTATAGATGTGTTGAAGATCACCACTATGGGCGTTTAGCAACGCAACGACATTTTGATTTTTCAATCGTCCTTCGAAGCGCAGGTTCCCAGCGGTACGGTCCACAAGGAATTTTCGGCTCCCCGATATTTCGGGATGTTTCTCATTCCCGGCGACGGTAAACATAATGTATCGGGTGTTGTCCCAATTGGTTTTACCGCCGATTCCTTCCCAAATCTTTTCTGTAAAACTGTTGTTTTGGCCAGAAAGATTGAAGGGAGCGATGCTACATAGAATCAATAGCATATAAATATAGCGAACTATACTTTTGTGATTCGTCATATTTCTGATTTTGGTGAAAAATAGAGCGACCTTCTTCGAATTTTTTGGGAAGGTGCTGCTCATGAAGAGGAAGTTAAACGCCTGTTAATTTAACTTTTGTTGTACAGATGTGTTTTGAATATTGTTATGAACACGTATCTGACGGCTAACCTCCTGTTGTCAAGCCACCCTTAAAAGTTTCGGTGGATGTGTGCCATTTGTATCGCTGTGACGGCAGCTTCTTCGCCTTTATTACCGTGCTTCCCACCAGCACGCTCTTGAGCTTGCTGCAGATTGTCTGTTGTGAGTACACCGAAAATTACAGGTTTGTTGTATTTGATACCAACTTGTGCGACTCCGCTGGCCACACCCTGGCAGATAAAATCAAAATGTCTGGTTTCACCTTGAATGACGCAGCCCAAGGTGATCACTGCATCCAATGAAGCATCTCTTAAGACCAAGTCACTTCCGGAAATAAGTTCGTAGCTTCCTGGAACTTGAATCGTTGTGATATCTTCTTGATTTGCGCCATGTGCCAGCAAGCAATCGTAGGCACCTTGCAATAGGGCGCCAGTAATTTCGGCATTCCATTGTGACACCACGATCGCGAATTTTAATCCTTCTGCGCGCTCCACTTCTAAGTGGGAAAAGTCGGATAGATTTTTTAAGGTACTAGACATACTTATATCTTTCTAAAAAAAATGGCTACCCCTTGGTAGCCCACAAAGTTAAGCAAAATATTTTTCCTGCAAGAGCATTGCTTTGATCTCTAGCAGATTAAAGACTACTTCTGCTTGGCTTGAACCCGAGCAATAAAGCTCTCGATGGTTGTGGCCTCTGCGCTTTCAGGAAAATCGTTATGAATTTTCTGGTACGCCGCTTCTGCTTTTGCAAAATCTTGAAGCTCTTCATAAACGAGTCCCAATTTCCGTAAAAACATGGGAGAGGTATAGATGTTACTTGACTTCTCTGCTGCTTTTTTGTAAAAATTTGCAGCTTTATCGTAGATTTTTTCTTCTGAATAAGCGTCTCCCAATAAGCCAATGACCAGTGGGTCGAGGACCTCACTACCGGTTTCCGTATATTTTTCTAGATGAGTAATCGCTTGTTGGAAATCTTTCTGACGAAGATATAGACCGCCTAGATATGCGTTGGCAATGTTAGCAGATTTGGTGTTGGAATATTCTTCGGCAATTTCTTTAAAACCGGGGAAAGAACCGTCTCCCTGGATGGCTTTGCTTTGAAGCGAATCAATAGTCGCGTAATATTCAGCCTGATACATTTGATTGGCCGCTTTTTCCGCTCGGGGTGCTAAATAAAGTCTTTGGTATCCGAAATACAGTAAGATTAATACGATAATCCCGGCTACGATAAAGGTGATACTTCTTTCGTTTTCTTGAAAGAAAGACTTCTTTGGGCCTGTGTGGGCAGTTGAAGAAACGTTACTTTTATTTTGTGACATTCTTTGTTTGAATAGATTACGGAACGCAAAAATACACTTTTAAAGAATACTTGCAATACATTCCGGAAAATAATTAGGAAGTCTGTGGATTGATATCGATTAAATTTTCTTTATCCAATTGCTCGTATATAGAGTTTTGGCTTTTAAATTCGGGCACCATGAGTTTCATCTGACGTACCACATGGCTATTGTTGTTTAATTCGAGTGCCTTGGATAGCACTTGGAGTTCATTCTTCACCAATTCGAAATCATTGTCACGTACTTTCGCAATCATGATTTTCTCGTGGTGCGTAGGCAACGTGTTTTCCAGATCATTCAATAATTCCTCGTATAGCTTTTCTCCAGGACGTAAGCCGGTAAACTTAATGTCTATATCCTTGAAGGGCGTGAGTCCAGAAAGGCGAATCATTTTTTTAGCTAGATCGACTATCTTTACGGATTTCCCCATATCGAAGACAAAAATTTCGCCACCATTGCCCATATTCCCAGCTTCAATGACGAGTTGACACGCTTCTGGAATTGTCATAAAGTAACGTGTGATATCGGGATGGGTAACGGTTACCGGGCCACCTTTTTCAATTTGATCTTTAAAACGCGGAATGACCGAACCGTTAGAACCCAATACATTCCCGAACCTCGTGGTAATAAACCGGGTGGAGGTCAGGTTTTGTCGCTCTAGGAAATTGTTAAACGACTGCACGTATTTTTCGGCGATTCGTTTGGTAGCCCCCATGACATTAGTTGGGTTAACCGCCTTGTCCGTGGACACGAAAACGAATTTTTGTACGCTGAATTCAACCGCGAGATTAGCCAGCAAATGCGTGCCGAAGACATTGGTCCGAACGCCCTCGCTGGGGTGGTTTTCCATCATCGGTACATGCTTGTAAGCCGCGGCGTGATAGACGTAATGCGGTTTGAAGGTCTCAAATAGCAAGCGCATACGTTGCTCACTACGAATGTCAGCGATGAAGGTGTGGTAAATTTGATTTTTAAACTGATCTTGCAAATCAAGTTGCAAATTATGCAGGGGTGATTCCGCTTGGTCACAAAGGATAATCATCTGCGGCTCATACCGACCGAGTTGTTTGGAGATTTCGCTGCCGATGGATCCCGCAGCACCGGTAACCAATACCCGCTTACCCTTAAGTTGGTCGAGTAGTTTCTTATTCGAAATTTGGATGGGTGCACGCTCCAGCAAGTCTTCGATCCGGATTTGCTTGATTTGCGCTGGCGAAAGGTCACCATTGATGATTTTGTTCACTGGCGGTAACGTCAGCACCGTGACATTGTTCTCCAAGGCCATGTCAATGACCTGATCCTTTGTCTCAACGTCAATGTTTGCCGTGGCGATAATCAGCTCATCCACTCCGAATTTTTTGATAACGCGAGCGAAGTCTCTGGAACGGTATATTTTCAGCCCGTCAATCGATTTTCCTACTTTCTCTTCGTTGTCGTCTATGTATGCCACGATGACTTTCTCGGATCGGAAATCGTGCTCGAAGGTTCGTTTTACAGCAATGCCGAGATCGCCGGCCCCGTAGACTACCGCATTCTTGCGACCGTTTCGGGTGGATTTGGTATATTGAAAGAAAATCTTAATGCACGTTCTATAGGTAGTGAGTCCCGTGAAAGCGAAAAGTGCATAAATGATAATTAAGTCCGTTGGAAGGCTGTATGGAAATTGTAACGCAACAAAGAGAAGTTTTACAATAAAAAGCGTAATGGATGTGAAAACGATAGTGGATAAGATACGTATGGAATCCACCGCGCTTGTGTAGCGTACGATGCCACTATACAGGCGGAATATTAAAAAGGAAATGGCAGTCAGACCAATGCACAAAAGGAAATAGATGGAAATGGCGGGGGAGGCAAAAGATTGTGGTTCGAATTGACTGTGAAGCAGATAGGCCACAAAAAACGCGAATGTAGATACGGCAATGTCAAAGGTGAATATAATCCATCGGGGAACGATCTTAATCTGATTTAATGGTTTGAGTAACTTCATCCTATAGGTCAATGTGAATTAATCGAATTGCGTCTTGAATCGTTGTTGATTTACCAAATATAATCCTTTAGGGTTTATTTCTTGAAATATTATTATGTAATTTTAACTAATCTTACGTTTAATTAAATGGTAGAAGTGTCAAAACTAGCTAGAGAAGGCGTCTTACAGCCTAAAGAAGCGTTATGGGCAACGGGACGAAAGAAAGACCAACTAACCATCGGTATCCCTAAGGAAAATTCATATCAGGAGAATCGCGTTCCGCTCACGCCGCTATCTGTAGGGCTATTGGTGGAGAATGGACATCAGGTACTGATGGAAAGCGGAGCTGGCGAGGCGTCGAATTTTCTGGATCACCATTATAGTGAGCAGGGCGCGCAAATTGTCTACAATAAGCAGGAAGTGTATCAATGTGATCTGGTGATTAAGATCGCTAGTCCGACGTTGCAAGAAGTTGATTTGATGCGAAGCCGTCAGGTGCTCTTTAGCTCACAACAACCCTCCTTGATGAATCGTGAGGTGCTCAGTGCACTGATGAGAAAGCAAGTAACCGCTTTGTCGTTTGAGTATTTAGAAGACGAAGGGGGGCATCTGTCTGTGGTTCGGGCAATGAGTGAGATTGTTGGAGCGACGTCGGTATTAATAGCCGCAGAATATTTGTCAAATGTGTTCGACGGCAAAGGCTTGATGCTCGGTGGCGTAACTGGCGTTCCTCCAACAGAAATGGTGATTATCGGCGCAGGGACGGTAGGTGAGTTTGCGGCACGAACAGCCATTGCCTTGGGCGCCCAGGTCAAAGTTTTTGATAGTTCGGTGTACCGGTTACGTCGTTTACAGAACAATGTGGGAAACCGCGTGTTTACGTCGGTTATTCAGCCTATCGTGCTTAATAAAGCGGTGCGCACGTGTGATGTGGTTATTGGGGCGGTCCGCGCGAAGAACGGTCGAACACCTTGTCTGATTTCCGAAGATACGGTCTCGAAAATGAAACCCAATTCAGTACTGATTGATGTCAGTATTGATCAAGGCGGCTGTTTCGAAACATCACGGGTAACTAACCATGAAAAACCGGTGTTTCGAAAATACGATGTGATTCACTACTGTGTGCCTAATATTGCCTCGCGTGTCGCGCGAACCGCTACTTATGCGCTAACCAATATTTTTACCCCCATTTTATTGGAGATCGGCGAGTGTGGCGGGATGAATAACATGATTTGGGCCAACCAGGGGATTCGTAGCGCGATCTACTTATACCATGGCAATTTGACGAATAAAGACATGGCGGATTATTTTAATATTCCTTGTAAAGATTTGAACTTAATTGTAATGGCTAATCTATAAAGCGATGAGATTACTTACCCTTTTAATTTTAAGTATGCTTACACTCCAATCTGAAGCTCAACAAACCCAAGCTATGCGTTTGTTATACCAGAATAATGAGATACCTGGGTCGTTGAGGGACAGCAGCGAGCTTTCCGATCAGGAGACGCCTAAATTGTATCCGTATGTGTTGCCGGAACAAGACAAAGAGCTCGTGTTTTTAGTCATTCCTGGTGGTGGGTATAGTGGAGTTGCCATAGCTCATGAGGGGCACGATGTGGCTGCACGTTTAAATCAGGTTGGTTATTCGGCCTACGTGTTGTACTACCGTTTGCCCAGTGTCCAGACCATGAAGGACAAGCGTTTTGGCCCACTCCAAGATGGACAAGTTGCTTTGAGTCATATCCGAGAGTTGCACGCAGGTAAAAAAATTGTTGTCATCGGCTTTTCGGCTGGTGGGCATTTGGCCGGTAGTTTATCGAATCACTATGATCGTCCACAAACCGCGTCTTTAAGTGGACGCAATTTGCGCCCTGATGTATCGGTACTCTGCTATCCGGTGGTCTCCATGGACGATGAAATCACGCATAAAGGCTCAAAGAATAACCTGATCGGACCGGCGCCAGGAGCGAATGACGTAGCTTTATTTTCCCTAGAATTGCAGGTGGATAAAAACACACCACCTACTTTTTTGATGAGTGCTAAGGATGATCTAACGGTGCCGATTGAAAACTCGTATCGATATCAGCAGGCTTTGCAGAAGAATGGGGTGGCCAGTACGCTTTTTACTTACGACAAAGGAGGGCACGGATTTGGACTCATCAACCCCACCGATAATCGGGATTGGTTTGCGGCAATGATACAATGGATAGAGGCCCTCGACGATGGAGGAAATCCGGCTATTTAGGGAGTGGGTGGAAGTCGGTAATTCGGAGTGCTATTCGATCGCCTTTTTGGAATTTCCCTACCGGATAGGCGATAAAATGGATTGTCAGGTCCTGATCACCTGCGATGATTTCATTATAAAAACCGCGAAAACGCACATCTTTAATCCAGTAGGCTCCGTCTTGACTTGGAACAGCTTGAATGTGTTCTTGGTGAACAATGACGCGTTGTTCGCTGTCAATCCCCAGCTTTTCCGCTTCCGTGCTGGTTAATACATTGCTTTTTGCCAGCAAACGGGCAGTATATGCGGTGTCTGGACGATAATATAAATCCGTGGGGCGGCCTTGATCCACAATTTTTCCTTTTCGCATCACGATAAGTTTATCGGCCATCGCTAACACCTCGGCAGGGTCGTGGGAGACAAGAATCACCGTCAGCCCCGTCTTTTCCACAATTTCCCGAATGTCTTGTTGTAGCTGGTCACGGAAAGCGGCATCGACCTGGTTGAACGGTTCGTCCATTAACAGGACCTCGGGATCGTTGATCAATGCTCTTGAAATGGCCACACGCTGTTTTTCTCCTCCACTTAAATCGGCTACACGTTTTTCTGATAGCTGGTCGATGCGCAGCTGTTGTAAGACGGCTTGGGTGCGGGAGGTTTTTAACGTTAGATTGGTATTGGAGAGCTGGCTAGCAATATTATCCCAAACTTTAGCATAGGTGTTCAAGTCATCAAAACCCTGAGAGACCAACTTCATATCATCGTGGCCGGGAATCAATTTGTCTTGCCGAGTGGGGACTCGCCAACCGCGAAAGCGTACCTCTCCATGTGCAGGTTCTAGTAGGCCGTAAATGAGCTTGAGTAAACTGCTCTTTCCGCTCCCTGATTCGCCGATGATAGCGGTGATCTGACCTTTCTCAATCTCAAAATCCACTTGGTTGACGGCGAATTGTGAGCCAAAAGTACAGGACAATGCCTCGCCGAAAATAAAAGGGACGTGATGTCTCTGGGTGTCGGTTTTAGAAGGGGTGCAAGAATACGTTGTGCTCGTCATAAAAAATGAAAATGTCGGACCTGTAGGCCCGACACAAAATTACACTTTCCTAAGCGGGTTTAAAAACCCAATGTCAGACCAAAGGTCAGATTGTGTAGTCCTTCTTGTTGAGGGCTTTTTTCAAACAGGTCGTTTACGTAATATTTTCCGAAAATACCGAAGTTGTCGTAGCCCAACCGAACGAATGGTCCGTATTGAAAGGTCCGTAGATTAAACGTGTCTTTGTATTTTTGTTTCCCATACTGTTCGCTTTTTAACCGTTGGGTTCCTTTGAGGAGCACGCCCGTCATCGCACCGAATGCCAGCTTCACTCGTTTGCCATTTTTTAACTGTCGGCTTCGTAATTCAACAGTGATAGGGAGGCGAAGATAAGTTGATGTGAGGATGTTTTTCGCATAATGGGCTTCGGGGTCTAAATCTTCGTAGGTCAACGGCGTGACGTTTTCCAAGAGCAGCACATCTTGTTTCAAACGCCAGTAGTTCCATTCAAATCCTGCGGCTAAGTATACTTTAAACTGATCGTTGAAGCGTATGCCGAACTGAGCGATATCAAAACCGAAGTTGGATGCCTTTTTGTAACTGAGGAATTGGTTTTGTTCATCGAGTGTAAAGCTGCCCCCATCGGATAACCTAGAAAAACCCCAATCAATGCGCGTGAACGTTATTCCGCCGTATGTTCTGGGATAGGATATCTCCTCCTCCTTTGACTCTTCTGGGGACTCGTTGTCTTGTTTTCCAATACTAAAGGTGACCGACTGTGTGGAGTCTCGATTCTCCTTTTTATACACCACTTGGGCGTTACTTAATGTCGGGGTGAGGCCAATGGCTAACCCAAAAATGACCGCAAAAAATGTGTTGTTCATAATTTTTGTCTGACTAGATTTTTAGATATATCTATACGTATGGTACCCTCGTCGTCGTTGCTGAATTGTAGCTCTTTTCCTTCAGGTATCAAGTTCCGAGAGATGGCGTTCAATACATGGACAATAAGATTGCCCTCGTCGTTTTTTGGCTGAGATTCGGTTTCGCTTCCTATATCGTCCCGAAAATCAATAGCCCCCGCCTGTAGTGAGGCCATTTGAATAGGGATTTCGGCTGCGTCCGGGGCGCTGAAGTCGGCTTGAAAAACTAGCGTAGGCTCGGCTTCTGGAAAAATAGAAACGCTTGTTCTTCCCATGGTTTGATCGGGATCTATTGCAGAGTTCTTTATCTGCTGTTCCTCGAGGTTTTTTGCAGGGGAAGCGACGGCTGCTAGATCGTCCGTTTTTATCGTCCGTGCAGCTACCTCGGGCACTGCGTGGCCGGTCGGCACCGCAGTTTGCATGGGATCCAGTGTAAGCGGTCTGCTCGCAGGGGTCTGCTCGGCTATTGTCTTTTCGTCTTCTTCTATAGCCGAGCGATTGGGACCCGTCAAATGGTGCAGTCCCAAACCTAGAGCAAATACCGTACAGGCGGCAGCTGCAATTCGCCCTAATCGGGCCTGTATTCTCCGTTTTCGTTGTCGGGCTAGATCCGCGGCGATTCCGTCCCAAACGCGAGCCGGTGGAATGGTGTGCTTACCATTCAATTCCCGGGCAAAGATTTCGTCTATATCGTTTTCTTGCATGATTCCGCCTCCTCCATTTTGTTTAAGCGATCACGTAGCCAGCTCCGAGCTCGCGATAACTGTGATTTTGAATTTCCTTCACTAATATTCAGCATCTCAGCAATCTCTTTGTGGGTATAGCCTTCGATTGCATACAGGTTGAAAACCGTACGGTATCCGACGGGTAGCGATGTGATGATTGTCATTAAATCACGATAGGCCGTGGGATCATTATCCGTACTTATTAATTTAGCCTTATCGGCATCGTTTAAATGTTCTGCGGAAACGAAAATCTGTTTGTTTTTCCGCAAATGCTCAATCGCACTGTTGATCATGATGCGTCTGATCCATCCTTCTAAGGAACCTTTGCCGTCGTAACGATCTGATTTGGTAAACACCCGGATAAATCCAGTTTGAAGAATATCATCGGCGTCTCCGGTGTTACCTGCATACCTCAGACAGATCGTATACATCTTGGAAGCAAATAGCCGATAAAGTTCGGCCTGTGCTTTAGGCTGACCAGCGCACGATTTTTCCCATATGTATAAGACGTTCTTAGGTTCCAATTTTGTCGTGGTTTTATCTATAGACGTCCGGCGGAATATAAAGGTTGCGTCGATGATCTAGAAAATTTGGATTCGCCGAGTTTTTTCATCCAAGACATCGATGCGTACCAACAAGGCGTCCTCCGGGATGAGATTGGGTATTTTCTCTGGCCACTCGACAAAACAATAATGCCCGGAATAAAAATATTCTTCGTAGCCCAAGTCAAAGGCTTCCTGCTCATCTTCTAGTCGGTAGAAATCAAAATGATACACCGGTCCGATTGCCGAATGGTATTCGTTAACAATCGAGAACGTAGGGCTTGACGTGGTGCTTTCCACGCCCAAGTGGTTACAAATGGATTTGATAAACGTCGTTTTCCCGGCTGCCATGGGGGCTTGGAATAGAAAAACCCTTTTTGTACCGGCTTGCTGCAATAACCACTTCGCCGCTTGGGGGAGTTGGTCAATATGGTCGACAGTATATTCCATTGCGGTTATTTGGGGCTATAAGTGATGAAAGGGATGATCATTTCCTCTAAAGAAATGCCTCCATGTTGAAAGGTTCCGTTATAATAGTGCATAAATTGATTGTAGTTGTTGGGGTAGACAAAGTAGGTGTCTTCTTTGGCAAATACATAAGTAGAGCTCACGTGGATACGTGGCAGTTGGGCGTCTACAGGATTTTTGATGACAAAGACGTCTTTGTCAATATAATTCAGATTTTTCCCTTGCTTATAACGAAGATTGGTGTTGGTGTTGCGGTCACCAACAATTTTACTTGGTTTTTTTACTTTTATCGTGCCGTGATCGGTGGTGAGAATGACCCGAACCTTCTTTTGCGAAAGCCATTTCAATACATCAAGTAGTGGCGAATGTTCAAACCAGGATAAGGTCAATGATCGGTAGGCCGCATCGTCGTTCGCCAACTCTTTGATCATGGCGATATCCGTGCGGGCATGTGATAGCATGTCCACAAAGTTGTATACCAGTACGTTAAAGTCATTTTGCATCAATCGGTGTACATTGTCCAAGACCTCTTTTCCTTGTTCCATGGTGATGACCTTGGTGTAGCTGTGCCGGATATCTCGATGGACGAGCCGTTTGATTTGATCGGTTAAAAACACATCCTCGTGGAGATTCTTACCGCCTTCTTCGTCGTCGTTTTGCCAAAGTTTTGGAAACCGCTTCTCCATTTCCAACGGTGTTAAGCCGCTAAAAACAGCGTTCCGAGCATACTGGGTTGCGGTAGGCAAAATACTGTAATAATTGTCTTCCTCTTCAATGCGGTAATAATCACTCAAGACGTGGTTAATGACTTTCCACTGATCGTACCGTAGATTATCAATCAGAAAGAAAAAGGTCGGTCTATTTTCGTCCAGTTTGGGGAACACTTTCTTCTTTAGCAGTTGATGGGATAAGGTGGGACCGGATTCGGGTGTTTTGATCCATTTGAGGTATTCTTTTTCGATGAATCGAGAAAAAATCAGGTTGGCTTCGGATTTTTGCATGGTCAAAATCTCGTGCATGCCGGCATCTTCCAGTTTTTCCAAAGCCAGCTCCCAATACAGCAGTTTGCGATAGGCCTCTACCCACTGCCGGTGATCTAAGTCTTCATTGAGATGCATCGCTAATTCGCGGAAATCTTGCTGATAGGCCATAGACGTACGTTCGGAAACCAGTCGTTTATTTTCGGTAAATTTCTTAATCGTCAATAGGATTTGTTTTGGGTTGACCGGTTTAATCAGGTAATCGTCGATTTTTGCCCCAATCGCATCCTCCATCAAATGTTCTTCTTCATTTTTTGTGACCAGTACCGTGGGGATTGAAGGGTTGATCGCTTTGAGTTTGTCGAGTGTTTCCAAACCGGTCAGACCCGGCATGTTTTCATCGAGGAATACCAAATCGAATAAATCGTTTTCGAAGGCTTCTACGGCATCCGATCCATTGTTTACGGTAATGACCTTATAGTTTTTGTGTTCCAACAATAAAATATGAGGTTTCAATAGCTCGATTTCATCGTCAGCCCAAAGTATCTGTATTTTCTGCATGTGTTTAATCCGTCTTAGCTTCGCTAATTTAAGGTTTTCTTTTTAGGTCTTTGCTACAGCTATTGAATATAGGCTAGCTGTATGATGTCGCCAAGTAAGGACCCTGAGCAATCACAGACTGGCGTTAAGTACGTTCTAGTCACCCGGTGCGAAAACGATACAGGAGGACATTGGAGGGTGTTTCGTTTCCGTTTATAAGTCGAAAGTCGTCTTTTCGCCCTTTTTGGATTTTTTTTAACATTAATTAAGTACCATCTATGTATCTTTGCGTGTAACTTAGCCAAGTTGGGTTGAGATCAAAAACGAGTGGGGGTAAAATAAACGATCAAAGACAAGTGAATAAAAAGAAAATCATAAATGATCCTGTCTACGGTTTTGTAACAATCCCGTCTGGACTGATTTATGATTTGATCCAGCATCCGTATTTACAGCGGCTGCGGTATATTAAACAGGTCTCTATGACACACCTGGTGTATCCAGGAGCTTTGCACACGCGATTTCAACACGTCATTGGCGCGACACATTTAATGCTTTTGGCTGTGGAGACGTTGCGTGGAAAAGGGGTGGCAATTTCCTCCGCGGAAGAAGAAGCGGTGTTGATCGCCATCTTGTTACACGATATCGGGCACGGACCGTTTTCACATTCTTTAGAACATACCTTAGTGGAAGGGGTGTCACATGAATTGATCTCGTCCATTTTGATGGACAAGTTGAATGAGGAGTTTGATGGACAGTTGGCGCTAGCGATAACCATTTTCAATGATCGGTACGATCGACGATTTTTACACCAGTTGGTTTCTAGTCAGCTGGATACCGATAGGATGGATTACCTCAACCGAGATAGCTTTTATACGGGTGTTTCCGAGGGGGTGATTTCGTTTGACCGGATCATAAAAATGCTCAACGTCCATGCAGGTGAATTGGTCGTGGAGGCGAAAGGGATTTATTCGGTAGAAAAGTTCCTGATTGCTAGGAGGTTGATGTACTGGCAGGTTTATTTACACAAAACCGTTGTTTCGGCTGAACAGATGATGATCAAGGCTTTGGCCAGAGCAAAACAGTTGAGTATGCAGGGAGAACAGCTTTTTGCTACTCCTGCTTTAGCACATTTTTTAAATAACCGGGTCAGTCGGGAAGACTTTGTTTCTCAAGAGTCGCATCTGAAATGGTTTACTCGTTTAGACGATACCGATATACTATCGGCCATTAAGATGTGGGCGGAACACGATGATTTTATTTTGAGTGATTTATGTGCTCGGATTATTGATCGATCCTTGTTTCGAACCGAATTGAGTAACCAGCCGTTTTCTCCGGTTTTGGTTGACGATTTAAAGAAAAGAGTCGCAGCTAAATTTCGGCTTAGGGATGAAGAAGTGGGGTATTTTGTCTATGAGCAAGTTGTCGCTAATAATGCGTACGATCTGCAAGAGAATAAGATTTGTGTCTTATTTAAAGATGGGCATTTGAAAGACATTACAGAAGCCTCTGACTTGTCCAATATTGAAGCGTTATCGCGTCGCGTAGAAAAGTATGCGCTTACCTACCCCAAAGAAGTAGGTTTGTATCGAGATTAAGAAAATTATAACATATCATAGCGAATAAAGTTTTACTTCATGCAATTTACCGCAGAACAAATAGCTAACCTGTTGAAGGGACGTGTCGAGGGGAACCCGGATCGACTGGTTAATCAACTTTCTAAAATAGAAGAGGCAACTCCGGACAGTTTAACCTTTTTGGCCAATTTGAAATATGAGCATTATATCTATGAGGTGGAGGCCGGGGTGATTGTCATCAATGAAGACTTGGTTCTGCAGAAACCGGTGAAATCTACATTAGTACGGGTCAAAAACGCGTATACCTCGTTTACCGAGTTGCTGAAATTGTACGACGAGCTCATCAACGATAAGAAAGGTCGAGAGGAACCCGTGTATATTGACGCCTCTGCGCAAATCGGAGACGATCATTATATCGGTGCCTTCGCGTATATCGGCAAAAATGTTAAGATAGGAAGAGGAGTAAAGATTTACCCTTTGGTATATATTGGAGATCATGTGGAAGTCGGAGATCAAGTGACCCTACTACCGGGTGTTAAGGTTTATAATGGCTGTCAGCTTGGCGATCGTGTCACCGTGCATTCGGGTGCGATCATCGGTAGCGATGGTTTTGGTTTTGCACCGCGTGAAGATGGTTCTTACGACAAGATTCCTCAGATCGGAAATGTCATCGTTGGAAATGATGTAGAAATTGGCGCCAATACGGTTGTTGACCGCGCCACCTTAGGGTCTACACGTATTCATGAAGGCGTGAAATTGGATAATTTGATTCAGATTGCACACAACGTGGAGGTAGGTGCCCATACGGTGGTGGCCGCTCAGACTGGCGTTTCAGGCAGTACGAAGATTGGCCAGCGGGTGGTTTTGGGCGGTCAGGTTGGAGTCGTGGGACATATATCTATTGCCGGTGGCTCGCAAATTCAAGCACAATCGGGCGTCAATCGTTCGATCGTTGAGGAAAACAAAAAGTGGGGTGGAAGCCCTGCTTTCCCCTATAATAATGAGTTGCGGTCGCAAGTTTTGTATTCGAAACTTCCGGAATTAGAGAAACGAATTGCCGAACTGGAACGACAACTTAAAGAGAAAAATAATAGCTAACTTTACCGGATTAATTTTTTGCAAAAACACGAATGTTAGATATGAACGTAAAACAGAGAACCATTAAGTCGGATGTTCACTTCAAGGGTGTAGGATTACACACGGGGAAGCAAGTAAACGTCACCTTAAAGTCTGCGCCAGTACATCACTGGTATAAATTTAAGCGAATGGACTTAGATGGTCAACCTACCGTTAGCGTGGATGTAGATAATGTATCCAACACCGCAAGAGGAACAACCATTTCTCAAAACGGTGCATCTGTGAGTACTATTGAACACCTCATGGCTGCACTGGTGGGACTACAGCTGGATAATATTCTAATAGAGATCGATGGACCAGAAGTGCCGATTCTCGATGGGAGTTCGGCTATTTTTATTGATAAAATTCAGGAAGTGGGCTTTCAAGATCAGGAGGCCGATCGCGATTATTATGAAGTAACCGATAACATCCATTATACCGATCCGGAGAATAAAGTGGAGATCGTTGCCATGCCGGTAGACGGTTACAGGATTACTTGTATGATCGATTTTAACTCCCCAGTATTGGGCAGTCAACACGCTTCCATTAGTAATTTAGATGAATTCAGCACCGAAATAGCGGGATCTCGTACCTTTTGTTTTCTACACGAATTAGAGGCCCTGGTGAGCCAAAACTTGATTAAGGGAGGGGATTTGTCGAACGCCATCGTTATCGTTGATAAAGAGGTGTCCGACGATGAGCTGGACAAATTACAAGGTTTGTTTCATAAGCGTGTGGAGGTGGCTCAAGAAGGGATATTGAATAATATCTCGTTACGCTATCAGAATGAACCGGCTCGGCATAAATTGCTGGATATGATCGGGGATTTAGCGCTAGTGGGTAAGCCGATTAAAGGGCACATCATGGCAGCCCGCCCAGGACACGCAGCGAATGTGGCCTTCGCTAAACGTGTTCGCGCGCAGATGAAGCGGGAGAAAAATAAAAAGAATGTCAAAGTATATGATCCGAATACACCACCGGTATACGATACCGTTCAGATCATGAATATTTTGCCGCATCGTCAACCTTTTCTAATGATTGATAAAATATTAGAACTTTCCAAGACGCACGTCGTGGGATTGAAGAATGTGACGATGAACGAAGATTTATTTATGGGACATTTCCCAGATGCACCACTGTTCCCCGGCGTTTTGCAGATTGAGGCCATGGCACAAACGGGTGGCATCTTGGTGTTGAATACAGTACCTGATCCTGAGAACTGGCTGACGTTATTCTTGAAAATCGAGAATGCTCGGTTTAAAAATCAAGTCGTCCCAGGCGATACGGTCATCTTCAGTTGTGAGTTGTTAGAACCGATTCGTCGCGGTATTGCGCGCATGAAGGGTGTGGGCATGGTTGGCGAGAAGATCGTTAGCGAAGCGGAGTTGATGGCCCAAATAGTCAAGGTTAAAGGTTAAACTAATTGAGAATGATACAACCTCTATCGTATATACATCCTGAGGCAAAAATTGCACAGAATGTGGTTATTGAACCGTTTTCGACTATCCATAAAGATGTCGAGATTGGAGAAGGCTCCTGGATTGGTTCAAACGTGACCATCATGAACGGTGCTCGGATCGGGAAGAATTGCCGGATTTTTCCAGGTGCCGTAATTTCTGGCGAACCTCAGGACTTGAAGTTTGAAGGGGAAACTACGACCGCGGAAATTGGAGATAATACCACCATACGGGAATGCGTGACCATTAACCGAGGAACCAAAGACCGGTACCGCACCTCGGTGGGAAAAAACTGTTTGATTCAAGCGTATAGTCATATTGCACACGATTGTATTATTGGAGACAACTGTATTTTCTCGAATTCCAGTACCTTGGCCGGGCATATTACCGTGGGAGACTATGTGGTGCTCGCTGGCATGGTTGCGGTTCACCAATTTTGTAAGATCGGATCACATGCCTTTGTCACAGGCGGTACCTTAGTCAGAAAAGATGTGCCTCCTTATATCAAGGCGGCTAGAGAACCTAT
This sequence comes from Candidatus Sphingobacterium stercorigallinarum, assembly GCA_019115805.1. GTDB lineage: Bacteria > Bacteroidota > Bacteroidia > Sphingobacteriales > Sphingobacteriaceae > Sphingobacterium > Sphingobacterium stercorigallinarum. Next base: position 16,383 of record DXCW01000041.1, on the reverse strand, counting down.
TTCTTATGCCGGCATCAATTCGGTAGGACTGCGTCGGCGGGGCTATTCGAATGAACAAATCAACGAGATACAAAATATTTATCGCGTACTCTTCGTACAACATAGTAATCTAGGCAAAGCCTTAGATATTGTTGAAGCCGAATTCGAAGCGACTGAACTTCGGGATGAAATCCTTGGTTTTGTGCGCGCCTCCAACCGGGGTGTAGTAAAAGGATTCGGTCAAGGTAAGAATGCGATTTAAATTTGAAGGCTAGGCTAAACGGTCTTGATTATAACATTAGACGATATCGGTAGACGCTACAATAGAGAGTGGATATTCAGGCACGTCCATTACGAATTCCATCCCCAGCGGGCGTATGCGATTTTAGGACCTAATGGGTCGGGTAAATCCACTTTAATTAAGCTACTGACCGCCGCGCTTTCCTCCAGCGAGGGTACCATTCGCTATCGATCGAATGGGGCTGAGGTGCAGCTTGATCGCGTTTACCAGCATGTAGCCATCGCGGCACCTTATCTGGATTTGATTGAGGAATTCACCTTAGTCGAGGCCTTAACTTTTCATTTTCAGTTTAAAAAGATATTGCCAGGTTACCAATGGGAAGAGGTATTAAACCGCCTTGAATTCCCTAAATCCGCTCAGCAGCGGGAGGTTAAATTTTTTTCGTCCGGCATGAAGCAACGATTGAAGTTGCTTTTGGCCTGTTTTTCGGATACCTCGGCCCTATTTCTGGACGAGCCTACCAGTAATTTGGATCAGCAGGGAGAGTTGTGGTATCGTCACTTGGTGGAAGAGACTCGAGGCAACCGCTTAGTGGTGATTGGATCGAATCAAGCCCAAGAATATGAGTTTTGTGATCACCACGTCCAAATTCTAGACTATAAATAGCGTTTAACTCGTTTTTTTCGCTATTTTTGTTTTAGAAATAAAGAATGATTATGGCAAAAGCTTCAGAAGTAAAATCTGGGAATATTCTTCGTTTCAACGGAGAACTGGTATCGGTAGAAGAGTACATCCACCGTACACCTGGGAACTTACGCGCATTTTATCAAGCAAAGATGCGTAACTTAAAAACAAACAAGTTAGTCGAGTATCGTTTTCGCACGGATGAAGAAGTGGAGATCGCGCGAGTGGAGACCAGCGACTATCAGTATCTATATGATGACGGCGAGTTTTTTGTGGTGATGGATAACAACACTTTTGATCAATTTAATATTCCAAAGTCACTTTTTGGTGATACCGCGCGTTTTCTGACCGAGGGCATGAATGTGGTTGTTGCATTTGAAAGCGACGAACCGATCATGGCGCATGCGCCCACTACCGTCGAGTTGGAGATCACGTATACCGAGCCTGCAGTCAAAGGGGATACCTCTACAAGTGCCCTGAAAAGTGCGACTGTGGAAACGGGAGTGGAAATTCGTGTTCCATTATTTATTAACCAGGGAGATCGTGTGAAAATAGATACGCGTACCGGTGATTACATGGAGCGTGTAAAATAAGAATTTAGGTTTAGGTTGATTATATACGGTCTTGTAAGCACTTCAGCTTCAAGGCCGTTTTTTTGTTTTGTATGAAAAAAGCTGAACTCCGTTCGATTTATAAGGACAAAAGACGGGCTTTGCTGGCTTCCGAAAGAGCAAGGTATGACCGTTTGATTTTGGAGCAGACGCAGCAATTCGACTGGTCAAATACCGCTTATGTTCATTGCTATTTGCCCATTGCCGAACAGCGTGAATTTGATACCTGGCCGCTTATATCGTGGCTGTGGACACACTATCCGGCGATTCAAACCGTCGTGTCCCGTTCTGATTTCACCACCCACACCCTCAGTCATTATCGTTTTGGCCCCGAGACACCTATTATTAAAAATGCCTGGGGTATTCCTGAGCCCAGCTCTGGCGATCCGGTTTCCGAAAAGGTATTGGATGTGGTGTTGGTTCCCCTGCTAGCGGTGGATGTTCTGGGCAATCGAATTGGGTATGGAAAGGGGTTTTACGATCGCTTTTTGAATGCCTGCAGGCCAGAAGTGACGAAAATCGGCATTTCTTATTTCCCTCCCGTAGAAAAAATAGAGGACGTAGGTGAGTGGGATATTCCGGTGGATGGCTTGTTTTCCCCCCAAGGCACCTTTTGGTTTAAAAACCCCTACTAGATGATCTGCGGATTCGAGCGTCCCAATCTAGTAGGGGTTCATTTGTCGCTTACTTGTATAGGATACGGAACTTGATGGTGTTGTCCACTTGTTTCAGATCTTTCAGTAAGGTTTTGTCATAAGCCGCTTCAATATCGGTAACCGCATAGCCGATGGATCCTCTGGTCATCAGGAATTGGGAGTAGATATTAATCTGGTGTTTGGCGTAGATCTGATTGATTTGAGCCATTACCCCCGGTACGTTCTGATGGATATGTAGGAGACGGTGTGCCCGAGTCAATTTCGGTAGAATCAGATTCGGAAAATTACGGCTTTGATCGGTGTCGCCATGGTTGATAAAGTCGGCCATGCGTCTTGGGATGAATTCTGCATTTCGCTTTTTATTCTTTTTATCGTCAAACACGACGATCCCTTTTTCATTACAAATCTCTTTTGAAATTTTTCCCTTGGTGTCCCCTAAGTAGCCGATTGTCTTTAGTTTATCAGCTCGGGCAAGCACCTCGTCTTCGAGCTGTTCGTTCGGTCCCAGTAACAACAATCCAATATCCTTTACGTATTTATCTTCAAGTGTGCTTTTGGTCCGGATGGAAAAGCCGTCACGCTTGAGGATGTGCACTGCAATCTCGGGTACCTCACCGACAATTAAACACAGAATACGGTTTTTTGGGTAGGAAATCGCACGTGGCAAATCGTTCACGTATAGGAATTCATCAAAACTAGGTGCAATATGATCCGCTCGGTCGGTGACCGATTGTCTGGCTATATTTTCGGTGAACGCATAAAATTTTTCAATGAGTCCGGATTCTTTCAATTGGAAGTCCGAGTAGCCATCGCCGATCCCGAAAATGTTGCCATTAATGTTGAGCTGGCGTAACAGTTTAACTTTACCGCCTTCTTCTGATAACGGATTATTTTCATCGTATCCAATAATGTTTCCCTCGGCGTCGAATTTAAACGTGTTGGCGTAGATGTTCTCTTTCTTAATATGGTAGGCGCTCACTACGGGAGTGATGAACTCCTTAAACCCACCAGATACGATCCACGCGGTGTCAGAATGGGCTTTGAAGAACTCTTTATTGCGGCTGAAAGATTTGGATACCTTCTTCTTTAAATACGTCACCAATTTCGCCAGATGAGTCTTGTTCGCTTGTAAGAGCTGGACGCGGCCACTTAGACTTTCACGGAAGGATATTTTGCCCTCCATGGCTAAATTAGTCAACCGTTCGATTTCTTGGTAAATGGTTTCCTTCTCCGGATGCTGCTCAAGAGAAATCCGAGCCAGCTCGTCTAGGGCCTCGACTTGTGTAAAGGTGCTGTCGAAGTCGATGATGTAGTAGTTTTTCACGATATATAAATAAGGTTAGATTGTTTTACGCGAGTAATACGCTTCATAAACTTCCTTAAGCGTCTGATCCAATGGTTTGAATGCGTAAGCAAGAGTGGATTTTATTTTTGCGTTATCGTATTCTAATTTTCGGTTGGCTGCGCGCGCGGTCTCGGCAGTCAGCGCAGGTGGTTTTCGACTGAATAGTGAAGCCAGTCTAGCCATCCGCCAAGCGATTGACATGAGCACCGGTGTGGCTTTGATGCGCGGAGCAGGTTTGTTCATCAACTGGCTGATTCTTGTGAGCAACGCTTGATTACTGATGTTTTCGGCATTTAGCACAAAACGTTCGCCTTTGACGGGGTGATTCATCAAACGTATCATGATCCGAGCGACATCCTCGACATCCACGACGCCTACTGAACCTAAAGGGTAGATTCGATTTCCGCGATGCACCATATCAAAGATGACGCGGGAACCTTTCTCTCCCCAACCTACGCCCATAATCAATGATGGGTTAACAATCACCGCGTCCAACCCTTCGGCGATTCCACGCCATACTTCCATTTCCGCTTCGTATTTGGTGAGCGAGTAGTTTGACGTTTTTGCATGCTTTTCCCATAAATCTGACTCATTCACGGGCTTCCCTCGTTTGCTCATTCCCAAGGCTGCTATGGAGCTGACGTGCAATAGACGCACCCCGTGCCGTAAGCAGAGATTGACAAGATAACGTGTACCGAGCACATTGGTTTGGAAGAGTTCCTGGGCGTCGGTAGGATGATACGATACTTTCGCAGCACAATGGTACACTTGTTTTACCTTAGGGAGGATTTCCGCTAAAGCAAAATAATCGGTAACGTCTGCATCGACCCATTGAATGAGTGAAGATGATTTTAGGTGGCTGGGGATGGTTGAGGTTTCCCGTTTCAGCGCGACCACACTTTTTCCACCCTCAATGAGATACTGCAATAACGTCGAACCTAAAAAACCAGTGCCGCCAGTTACTAAAATCACTTCTTAACTTATTGTTGAAAAATTGTGTACATCAAAAGTAAGTTAATAAATGCATATTTGCTAAACCAGTAGATACATTCTCATTGAATTTTTCAGGATTTAGCAAATCGACATGACATTAGCAGACTTTTTATCGCCCATTGACTTGAATGACTTGGGATTACCCGTTGCCTATTACAATTCACAGTTTGGAAAATCGATAGACAAATACGTTGACCGTTTTCCGCAATGGACAGACGAAAAAGAGAAGCCAGATATCGCTATATTTGGGGTGTTAGAGGGCCGAGCGGCGGTAAATAACAATGGTACACAGAAGGCACCCGATCAAGTGCGGAAATATCTCTATGAGTTGTACCAAGGGGATTATACGACGAAAGTCGTTGATTTAGGGAACATTAAAGCGGGAGCGACCATTCGCGATACCTACGTAGCGGTAAAACAGGTGATGGAAGAGCTGATGAAGCAGGAGATTTTGCCTTTGGTAATTGGTGGTGGTCAGGATTTGACCTATGCACAATATATGGCCTACGAGAATTTGGAACAGCGTGTCGAGGTGGCTGTTGTCGATGCAAAATTTGATTTGGATCAGGATAATCCGGAACACATGCCGCTCAATTCTCAGACTTATCTCAATCATCTGATACTGCATCAGCCGGATTACTTGTTTAATCTTAGTAATGTAGCCTATCAGACTTATTTGGTGAGTAAGGAGTCCATCAGTATGTATGATAAGTTGTTTTTTAATGCCATGCGCTTAGGCAGCTTTGCAGGGAAGCTGGATCAGGCCGAACCGATCATCCGAGCAGCGGATATGGTTAGTTTTGATATTGGTGCTATCAGAGCTTCTGAGGCACCGGGCAATGCCAATGCCGGCCCGAATGGGTTATACGGTGATGAAGCTTGCCAGTTTGCGCGATACGCTGGAATGTCTGACAAATGCTCATCGCTTGGTATTTATGAGTATAACCCGACTTTTGATCCGATGGGACAAACAGGTATGTTGATTGCCCAAATGATTTGGTGCTTCATCGATGGCTATTACAGCAGAAAGAAGGATGCGCCTATGTATCCGAAATCCAACTACATGATTTATAGAACGAATTTGGAAGGAGAGGATTACGAGCTTGTTTTTGTGAAAAGCAAGAAGTCGGATCGCTGGTGGATGCAGGTGCCTTATTTTGGTTCAAAGTCGGTGAATGAACGGTTTTATCTAGTGCCCTGCCGTTATGAGGACTATCAGTTAGCGGTTTCGGGCGAGATGCCGGACCTGTGGTGGAAAACCCACCAAAAATTACAATAACTACTTATTGGAATATTTATGGAGTTGATGCTGTTGTTAGTGATTGGTGTTCTAGGTGTCGCTTGTGGATTCTTGATTTGGAGACAAGCACGTACGGTCAGTCGGGAGGCGCATCAGCATACGCAAGATGCGCTCCGGGATTTGCAGGTGGAATTTGGGAAATTGCAAGAACGGGAACATCTGTTGAGCGAGGAGTATGCTAAAGTTGAATCCAATTTTCATCGCGAGCAGGTTTGGCGGCAACAGCTCGCATTGGATCTGGAGGCTGAGAAAATTCGTTTAGAGGCCCAGCACGACAAACTGCGTCAGCAGCAAGAAACGATTCAGCAAATGAAAACCGAGTTTCGGCAGGAGTTCCAATTGTTAGCCGATCGCATATTGGAAGAGAAATCGCAGAAATTCAGTGCATTGAACAAAGACAGTTTGCAAGCGATATTGGATCCCCTGAAGGAGCGAATTAAAGCGTTTGAGGATCGTGTTGAAAAGACGTATAAAGAGGAAGCCGCTGAGCGGAATACGCTGAAAGGCACGGTGGAACAATTGATGCAGCAAAGTGATCAAATTAGGGAAGAAGCAAATAACTTGGCTCGGGCACTGAAAGGAGATAATAAGAAGCAAGGGAATTGGGGGGAAGTGATTCTGGAGCGGGTGTTGGAACGCTCTGGTTTAATCAAAGATCAAGAGTTTAAGTTGCAAGTGGCTATGCTAGATGAGCAAGGGAAAAGAGCGCAACCAGACGCGATCATCTACCTACCTGATGAGAAACATTTGGTAATCGATTCTAAATTATCTTTGCTGGCTTACGAACGTGCCGTCAATGCAGATGCAGACGAAGATCGAGCAGTCTTTGTTCGACAGCATATACAGTCTATCGAAAATCACGTGCGTGATTTGGCGAGGAAGGACTATCAAACCCTTTATGGATTACATTCGCCAGATTTTGTGTTGATGTTTATTCCGATAGAATCTTCGATGAGTTTAGCCGTGCAGCATAAGCCAGAGTTGTTTAGTGATGCCTGGGATCGTCGGGTGGTTATCGTGAGTCCATCTACATTGCTCGCGACGTTGCGGACCATCGCCAGCATATGGAAGCAAGAACGCCAGAACAGGAATGTATTGGAAATTGCTCGAGAAGCGGGTTTGCTGTACGATAAATTTGTTGGATTTCTGACGGATATGGAACAATTAGAAACGTTGTTGCAACGTGCTAGTGGCAAGCATGCCGATGCCATGAAAAAGTTAAGTGAAGGATCTGGAAATGTGGTGCGGAAGATCGAACAGCTAAAAGTCCTAGGAGCGAAAACCAATAAGTCAATTGGTGATCGCTATTTGGATACATAAATGAATCAGAAAGAACACGTCGGACTGCAAGGGGTGAACTTCAGGGTATAGAAGTGAAAAGTATCTCGAGGTCATCGACTCGTGGCGAGGCAATTGGGATTGTCTGACCATCTATTTCCGTTAAAATAAATCTGTCAAAAATTGATCTACATAACAAGTCCGATCGAAGGATTCCATCGCCAAGTTTGTAAGGTCACCAAATCGAATGAAGGGAATTTATGCATGCCAATAGAGCGTACAACAATAAACAAACTAGAGGTGCTAAGCTTCAGGTATCGAGTTATTGGAGCTGGTCTATTTAGCACATAACAGCATTAAAAAGAATGCCGATGCCACTGACCAATTGCGGAATAACCGCACAGAAATTGGCTATTTGGTGCCCCGGAAGAACGGTGTTAGATATGCAATACGCAAAATGGCTGAATTACCGTCCCGCAGTGGTAATTCAGCCATTGACACAATTTGTCTTCCTTTCCTAGAGAGCCGCTCGTTTCTTTTGCCAACTTTCATTCCGCAGCACAACGGGGTCTCTACGTTCGAAAAAATCAGATCATACGGCGTTAATAGCCGACGGCCTTGTCGTCTCCACGGGGGTCCGCACCCGTTTGTAGATATCCGTTCTCTAAAACCAGAATGTTTTCCACTCGGCCGATTGGTCCTCTCGGATGAATGGTGTATCCATCTTGCGTAAGGCTCTCGCGAATTTCCGATGAGATCGCTTCCGATTCCACGTCAATCCGATCCGGTTTCCACTGGTGATGAAAGCGCGGTGCATTGACCGATTCTTGGGCGTTCATCCCGAATTCGAGTACATTTAGAATGGTTTGAAATACCGAGGTGATGATGGTAGATCCACCTGGTGTGCCCACAACCATTTTGAGCTGGCCGTTTTCTTCTATGATCGTCGGGGTCATGGCGCTTAACATGCGTTTGCCGGGTTCAATGGCGTTGGCTTTGCCCCCAAGTAGTCCAAACATATTCGGAGAACCGGGTTTGACCGAAAAATCATCCATTTCATTATTCATTAGGAAACCGGCCCCGTCCACCCAGACACCGGAACCGTACGATCCGTTGATTGTTGTGGTGAGGGAAACGGCATTGCCTTGTTTATCTACGATGCTGTAATGGGTAGTTTCTTCTGACTCGTAGCCCGGAAACTGCGCTGCACTGACGGAGTCACTCGGTGTGGCCTGCTGCAGATTCACGGCTTTCATCCGCTTTTGATTGAACGCCGAGTCGGTTAAATGTGAGACGGGGACGTCATAAAAATCGGCATCCCCCATATGCGTAGCTCGATCCGCATAAATTCGACGTTCCGCTTCTACCATTGCCCTGATGCTGCTGTCGCTTTGAAATCCCCACTCTGCAAGTGGATAATGTGCTACGGATTGTAGTAACGCGAGCAGCGCAATCCCACCACTAGAAGAAGGTGGCATGGAGATGATGCGGTGTCCTTTATAATGACCTACTATAGGCGTCCTCCAAGCTGCCTGATAATTTTGGAGATCTTCCGAGGTGATGATGCCACCGCCTTTTTCCATTTCAGTAACGATCAATTCGGCGGTCTCACCGGTATAAAAACCGTCTCGGCCTTGATCGGAAATTCGCTTTAATGTCTCGGCTAATTGGGTTTGCGTGAAGCGATCGCCTTCTTTCCAAGGTTCTTCCCGGATGATTGCGGCACCATTCGGGTTGAACTTGATAAAGCGTTCTTGATAGCGGTTGAATTCGTCCGCCTGACGTGCGGTGATCTCAAATCCTTCCTCAGCCAACTTGATGGCCGGCGCAAGCAACTCGTCCCAGGGAAGTGAGCCGTATCGTTGATGTGCTTCATCCATTCCGGCTACCGATCCAGGTACGCCAGAGGCTAAATGTCCATACAGGCTGAGATCCTTAATCGGATCTCCCGTTTGCGGGTCCAAATACATGTCACGGTGTGCCTTTCCAGGAGCTTTTTCTCGAAAATCTAAGGCGCTAATTTGTCCGTCATGGCTACGGTAAACCATAAAGCCTCCTCCTCCGAGGTTTCCGGCATTCGGATAGACTACCGCCAACGCAAATTTTACGGCTACCGCAGCATCCACTGCATTCCCGCCATTTTTTAATACATCGAGCCCTACCTCCGAAGCTAAGGGATGCGCTGTAACCACGGCTCCATTTTTAAATTCGTTGTCTTTTTGGCCGGTTTGCTGGTTAGTTGAGCAGGCCGAAAAAAGCAACGTTGCGATAAATAAAAAGATCAAATTAGGTTTTTTCATTTCCAAATATAAGAAAGTTGTGAATACTAAGGGATATGCTTATTTTGCTTCAAAACATTTTCTTATGCGATTGCTACTCCTCCTTATCGGTCTATTTTATTTCAGCGCCCTGCACGCCCAACAGGTCAAAGTGCTCACGTACAACATTCATCACGCGAACCCGCCTGCTGAACCCGGGAAAATTGATATGGAAGCTATTGCTCGGGTCATCAATGATTCTGGCGCGGAAATTATCGGGATTCAAGAAGTGGATATCCATGTATCCAGGTCGGAAATGATCAATCAGGCAGAGAAATTAGCCGAGTTGACGGGGATGGAGTATTATTTTTCAAAAGGCATAGATTTGGAAGATGGGTATTATGGGACGTTGCTGTTGAGCAAACATAAAATCGTGGGCAAAAGACGTTACGATTTGCCGATGCCGGTGAAAAGTGAAAACCGTTCCTTAGCGATTATTGATGTGGAACTGCCCGGCGGGCAAACGATTTCATTAGCCAATACGCATCTAGACCTCAAAGCGGAAAACCGAATCGCGCAAGCAGAGTTTATCAATGAACTTGGCGAGCTGTATAACAGGCCACTGATCCTAGTAGGCGATTTAAATGCAAAGCCGGGGTCAAAATCAATAGAGATATTAAGTCAGTATTTCGTTCGAAATACCGAATCCAACGCGCCCACTTCGCCTAATGTCAATACGAAAAACGAAATCGACTATATTATGGTTTTAAAGAGCACGCCGTTTGAATGGAAGGAATACCGCGTTATCCCCGAACGTAACGCATCCGATCATTTGCCGGTGTACGCGGAAATTCTATTTAAGTAAGGCAGATCGGTCTATGGGGCTAACGTAGTTTCTCATTGTTTTTATGACGTTCGGCATCCCGAATGCTCTTTTTATCTAGGTTCTTCTGCAGGGCGCTGGTCAAATCAATGCCGGTCTGGTTTGCAAGACAAATTAATACAAAGAGTACGTCGGCCATCTCATCGGCCAGGTCAATGCTCTCATCGGATTTTTTAAAGGATTGTTCGCCGTATTTTCTAGCCATGATCCGAGCGACTTCACCAACCTCTTCCATAAGGATAGCGGTGTTTGTGAGTTCGTTGAAATAACGAATTCCTGTCTCATTAATCCATTGGTCTACAATTTTTTGTGCTTCTTTAATGGTCATAGTGGAGTTAAAAATGATCTTTGTCTTTGGTGTTCATGATGATGGTAACCGGACCATCGTTGAGTAAATCCAGCTTCATATCCGCTCCGAATCGGCCCATTTGCGTGGGCTTTCCAATTGTTTCAGCAAATCGGGCGCCGGCCATTTCATAGAAAGGCTCAGCTAACGCAGCTGGGGCGGCATTCATAAATGAGGGGCGATTCCCCTTTTTCGTCAGGGCAAATAGTGTAAACTGAGAAATCAGTAATACTTCACCGTCGACCTCTTTGACCGATCGGTTCATTTGTCCGTTTTCATCTGAAAAGATACGTAGATTACTAATTTTCTGAACCAACCACTCGAGGTCCGATTGCTTATCGTCGGATTCGATCCCTAAAAGTACAACAAGTCCGGTTTCGATCCTGCCGGTGATTTGGTCTTCGACTTGACATTGGGCTCGGGTGACACGCTGAATGACTGCTCGCATAGTGGTAAAAGTAGCAACTAATAGGCGAACCCCAAAACCTTAAGTCAGCGCTGTGTTGGATTGGTCGGAATCGACAGGAGCTCGCTGTCGTATTGAAAGGACGCTTGTGTAGCGCGTTGGTCATTGATATAAGTGCTTGGCTGGTCAGCTGCGCTAACTGAAAAATCCCACCTGCAAATGCCAGCAGGAGGGATAAAGCGAATGCTAATCGGTTTCACCTGATTAAAACCGAATGTTGAGTCCGAGCATCAGGTGTGTTTCTGCTTGGGGATAATAAAAATTAAAAAAGTCTCGTTGACCACTCGATTGCATGATCATGCTATAGGTATACCCCGAGCTGGCATATTTGGCATTGAAGATATTATTGACCATGAGGTTCAAATCAATTTTCTCGATCCCGAACGCCGAAAAGCGATATCGCGCTTGCGCGTTATGGGTCAGATAAGGCGCGATACTTCGCGACTGATCTGAGGTGTTGTCCAGATAGCTTCGTGAGACGTATTTGCTGAGCAGCGAAAAGGTGAGTTGATCGCTTGCCTGAAAAGTCAAATTATTAGAAAGTACCGCTGACGGTGATTTGGCGATAGTTGTGGAAGAATGCTCGATGATTTCCTCATCTACTATTGAAAAATCAGGGTCATATATTGGGATATGCTCCTGGAATGCGTTTATCTTGTTTCGGCTTAAGGCGGCAGTGGCGCTCCAATGAAAATAACCATTGACTTGCCAGCCTGCGTCGAGCTCAATGCCGGCCCGGTAACTTTTATCTACGTTGACGCGAAGGGCGGTGCCCACATCGTTTAACGTGCCGGTTGGAATGAGCTGATCGGTATAAAACATCCCGTATAGATTGACGCCCATTTGGACTTTCGGGCCTCGGTAGCGGTAACCCGTCTCGATATTTTGCATGCGTTCGGGCTTGGGAAAAGCACCGATGGGATTTTCTACATAGTCGTTACGCGTGGGTTCCTTATGTGCTAAAGCGTACGAAGCATAGAGGTTCGATGCGGAGTTGATAAAATAGGTAAACCCCATCTTAGGATTGAAAAAATGCAGTTGATCTCTGAAATCTAGGTTTTTAATTTTATCGTCATCACCCTGCCCTTGGTAGTCGATTGTCCGGTATTGTAAATCGAGATTCACTAGAAAGTCGCCAAGACGATAATCCGCCTTAGCGTAAAAATTCAAGTCATCTTTTTCTGCCTGATTATCGTAATAATGATCATTTATCTCGCTATCTGATGCGTATCGTGCCCAGATTAGCTCGCCGAAATGCTTGCCCTTGTAGCGGTTGTAGGCGCCGCCGAAAGTCAGATCGAGACCGTTTATCGGGCGATATTGTAGGGAATAGGTTAAACCATAAAAATGATTGTCCAGCCACCGTCTCCGAATCAAATCGGACGTATGGATGGTATTGTCACCGATTTGGATGGGAGCGATTTGATAGTGATTCAGATCATCTGAATTTCTATATTCTTCATAATACCCAGCACCTCTTGTGTAATGAAGTGTAGTATGGAACGATAACCGTTGATTGGCCTGATAGGCATATTGCAAATGTGCATGCGTTTGCAGATAGTTATCGGTTTGATTATCATAGGTGTAGTAGTTGTACCGTCGATCGCCATTGAGAAATCGTTCCCGTTCTTCTCCAAATAACCAGAGGTTGTCGGCATACTCCTCAATGCGTTGGTGGTCACCTGTGAAAAGGGGCTCTGCCAATCCGTACCAGGATTGGTAAGTTTTCTCTTTGCCCGAGAACACAGTGGCTTTTAACGTGTGCGCGTCGGTGTACAGCCCTCCGTCCACGTAAAAAGATTGTAAATTGGAACTCGCTCTATCGACGTAGCCGTCCGAACTGATCCGCGACAGACGCGCATTGAAAGCATACTTGTCGGCGAGTAGCCCTGAACCGACCTTCAGGGTGTTTTTTAACGTATTGTATGAGCCGAAAGTGTTGTTGAATTCGGCATAAGGGGTTGTTTCTAAAGCGTCTGTCTGAATGTTCAGCGAAGCCCCAAAAGCGGATGGACCATTGGTAGATGTCCCGATACCGCGTTGAATCTGGATGCTTTGTGTATTGGATGCAAAATCCGGCAGATTGACGAAAAAGGAGCCCATACTCTCTGGGTTGTTCAGCGGTACACCGTTAAGCGTCACGTTGATTCGTTCATTGTCTGAACCGCGAATGGTGAGATTGGTATAGCCGATCCCAGCGCCGGCGTCGGAGCTGACCACCACGCCTGGCGTCTGATCCAGGAGGTAGGGGATGTCTTGCCCTAAATTTGATTTTTGAAGTTCTTCCTTTCCGATCGTTTTGTATGTGGTCGCCGCATTTTCCTTGGCGCGAGTAGCTTGGACAAATACTTCTTCAAACCGGTACGTGTTCTCTTGGAGTGTAATCTGGAGTTCGCTTTCTTGAGCGGGATTAATAGTTCGCGTGACGTCTTGGTAACCGATGTACGATACGTGAAGCGTGTAATTTTTGTCGGTTAACGTTTGGAACTCTGCTTTCCCTTGTTTATCTGTGGTAACAGAAAAACCATCTAATCGAACGGTAGCAGGATAAGCGGGATCGCCATTTTTCTCGGTGACGACCACGCTCAATTGCGTTTGTGCAAAACCGGTTTGCACGATCAAACAAAAGGCGACGATGGCCAATAGCTTGTGAAACATAATAATTGAAAATATGAGTTAAACCTTCCCATTGCAAGGGGTTACAATGGGTCTTATTTAACCTCCCTTCCCTACGCTGGCATTATCCAGATCAGGTGCGCATCGGCGTAAAATCCGATACCGGGTATAATCTCAGCCTTTCTTTGTGTTTGCAAATAACAAGGCACCCCTATATGATGCCGCAAATATAAACTATTAGTAGGGGAAAATCAAACGAGAGCAGGTGTAACAAAATTGCCACTTTTCTATTAATAGTTAAAAATCCCTTTGGAATTAGTTAACTTTATAGTGTGCAGTAGCCGTGTCGGGTTGCTGGCCATATTTACAAAAAGGAGGTTCATGAAATATTATGCTGCGGATGTGGTATTGCCCGTCTCCGGTCCCGCGATAAAAGGCGGAATCGTGAGTATGAATGATCAGGGGGTAATACAAGGTGTTTTTCACCCCGGGGAAATTTCCGAGGACGTCGTCGAACGTTTTCAGGGGATACTCATTCCTGGGTTTATTAACGCGCATTGTCATCTGGAATTGTCCCATATGAAGGATGTGTTGCCGCGAAACACCGGCCTGCCAGAATTTTTGACGAACGTCATGAATGAGCGGGGAAGTCACGACGAACAAGCGGTAGAAGCGGCCATTGAAGCCGCTGATCGAAAGATGTATGAGAATGGAGTACAGGCGGTTGGTGATCATGTGAACACCGCTTTGACAGCGAAAATCAAAGAGCGTAGTGCGATAAAATATCACACTTTCATTGAGGTCATGGCCTTAGCGGCGGAAGATGTGCAAGGGCGCGTGGACCAAGCGAAAGAAATTGAGTTCCATTTCGATTATCGACATTCCTCGATCACGCCTCATGCTCCCTATTCTGCATCGAAGCATTTGTTTAGATCGTTGAAGCGTTCGATTAGCGAGGATAATATCTTAAGTATTCATAATCAGGAAAGTGAAGAGGAGAATAAATTATTTCGCTATAGAAAAGGAGCATTCCTGGATTTTTATGAGAAGATGGGTATGGATGTGAGTGACTTTAAAGCGCAGGCTAGAAATTCCCTCCAATCGTATCTCCCGTATATCCCCATGAATAATACGCTGATTTTGGTGCATAACACCTATACCTCGCTGAAGGACTTGGATTTTGTGGAGCGATTGGGCCGAAACGTATTTTTTTGTTTTTGTCCAAAAGCCAATCTCTATATAGAAGGAAGACTGCCTAAGATTGAGAACTTTCTTTGGGGTGGGCAACAACTGATCATAGGTACAGATAGTTTGGCTTCGAATGACACCCTGGATATGTTGGAAGAGTTGAAAACAATTCATGAAGCTGTACCGGAGCTTGAATTCACCCAAAGCTTACAATGGGCGACATTGAATGGAGCTCGAGCGCTGGGGATGGCAGAGGAACTGGGATCATTAGAAGCAGGGAAGAAACCCGGCCTACTTCTTTTAACGGGGATGGAAGGCCTAAAGTTAGGTGCACAAACCCGAGTGCAGCGAATCCGTTAGTCGACTGCCGTATTTTTAGATTCAAAAACCAAATTCTTCTTATACCTTTGTAGGTATATGGAGCATTGGAAGATCACAGTAAAGGGCAAAGTACAGGGTGTATATTTCCGAGCCTCTACCAAAGCGGTAGCGGATCATTTAGGACTTAAAGGCATGGTCTATAACCAACCCGATGGTCACTCGGTCTATATAGAGGCCGAGGGGAGTCTTTTTGCATTAGAGTCGCTACTCGAGTTTTGCAAAGAAGGACCCGATAAGGCTGAAGTGAGCGATGTGCTTTGCCAGCGATCGACTGATCTGCTTGGTTACCGAAATTTTGAAATCATCAAGAAACCCCATCAGTAGCGTGTCAGCAATTCGAAAGTTCGTTAGCGATACGGTCATCTATGGATTGACGACTATTCTTTCGAGAATGCTCAATTTTCTGATGACACCTTTCTTTGTAAGAAAGTTCAACGAGGTGGTGTATGGTGTGTTTACCAATATGTACGCCTACGCTTCGCTAATTAATGCGGTGTTAGCGTTCGGAATGGAGACCACCTATTTTCGATACCTTCAAAAGGTCGAGGGCGATAAGAAGCGGGTTTTCGATAATAGCTTTTTTCTTACCTTATTGACCACGGCGATCTTTCTATTTACCGTATTCAGTTTTGTTGATCCCTTAGCGGCTTGGTTGGCACGGGGTGGGCAGGTAGGCGATTTTGCTGAGTTTGTTAAGTTTGTGGCATTGGTTCTAGCAGCGGATGCCGTTGCCGTGGTGCCGTTTGCCAAACTCAGAGCGGAAGGACGCCCCATTCGCTATGGTGCGATTAAAATGCTGAACATATTGACCTTCGTTTTGGTCAATTATTTCTTGCTGGCTTGGTTGCCAGAGTGGCGTGAGGGCTCTGCTTTCTGGGCAAGTTTTGCAGGTGATTGGTATAGAGAAGGTTGGCTGGGTAATGTGTTTATTGCGAATCTAGTGGCTAGCGTGTTGACTGTCCTGTTGTTGCTCCCGCAGATTACGACCTTCCGCTTCGGCGTGGACCGGCGATTGCTTGGCGAGATGTTGTGGTATACCTTTCCTATTTTAATTGCGAATATTTCTTTCATCATTAACGAGAACTTAGATAAAATGATGTTGCCTAGACTGGTGTCTGAGGATCAACAAGGAGATTTAGGTATTTATGGAGCGGTCAG
>DXCW01000238.1 GCA_019115805.1 Candidatus Sphingobacterium stercorigallinarum | reverse complement strand
AACAGGTATACACCTATCCGGGCAGCTACTTGGAGTGGACCCGCGCCGGGAAACCGACCGTACACCCGTCATAAACAAGGGACGATTATATGGGGTTAAGATTTCATATAGAATTAACATTATGTTAATCTGAGTTTGCCATTTTTGCGCAAATGAAGAATGTGCTATCTAGGCGGGGGATTCTAGCTTTACTGACGGGCACTGCACTGATTTTTTCGGGTTGCAGTAATTCGAGTTCCATCAAGATGAAAGGGTCGGACACGGAAGTCAATCTGGCAGTCAACTTGGCCGAACGGTTTACTAAACTTGATCCTACGTTTCATATTGCGATATCGGGTGGCGGCTCCGGCTTGGGGATTACCTCGTTACTAAATGGACAAGCCGATATTGCCAACTCATCCCGGCCACTTTCGGATGAGGAAAGAGCACTATTCAAGAAGAAAAATATTGCACTGAAAACCGTAATCTTCGCTGAAGATGCCACGGCTTTTGTGGTGCACAAAGACTCTCCCTTGGCTGAAATCAGCACGGACACCCTTGCTATGATACTCGACGGTACCCTGAAAAATTGGGCCGAAATTACCAACCAAGACCTCCAGATTAATATTTACGGACGACAAAGCAGTTCGGGTACGCATTCGTTTATCAAGAAGAAATTGAATATCGAGTTTGCCAATACCGCGAAAGAGATGACCGGCAATGCACAAATTATTGAAGGTGTTAAGGCCGATCGCACTGGAATTGGTTATGTAGGTGCGGGTTATGTATCTCAAGACCCAGCCAGCAGCCAGGGCATCAAGGTGCTATCCATTATAGATCCGAAGCAAGGGGTAGCCGTATCCCCACTGGACCAGCAGGCCATTAATCAAGGAAGCTATTTCTTTCAGCGGCCGTTGTATCAATTCGTTTTGGCGCAATCTTGGAGTAAGGTACGCCCGTTCATCAATTTTGAAAGGAGCGCAGAGGGTCGAGCACTTATAGAAAATCACGGGTATTACATTTTAGAAAGCCAGCATAATGAACTATAAAACACGCTTATTGTTGGATGTGGGTTTTAAATTTCTTTTTAAAGCCACTGGCATCTTGGTTCTCGCTCTATTAGGGGGTATTTTGGCGATGCTAGTGTACAACTCTTTCTCGTTTTTTCTGGACGTTCGCCCGCTGGACTTTATTACCGGAATCGAATGGAATCCTACGGGAAATAGTCCCAAATATGGGATGTTGCCGCTCATTTTAAGCACAACGCTAGTGACTTTTGGCGCGATGCTGATTGCGATTCCTATCGGTATAGGGACGGCAGCCTTTATTGCCGAATATGCCAACCACCGATTAAAAAACATTTTAAAGCCAGCTATTGAGATGATGGCCGCTATTCCATCGGTTGTGATTGGCTTTTTAGGCATTGTCGTGGTGAGTCCCGGTATTGCCCATGTCGCCGGTCTCTCCAACGGTCTCAACGCATTAAACGGTGCGATATTACTGGCCGTTATGGCACTGCCAACCATTATTACTGTAGCTGAGGATGCGATTCACGCGGTTCCGAAAGCCTATAAAGAAGCCAGTTATGGGGTGGGGGCTACCAAATGGCAAACCTTATGCAAGGTGGTGTTGCCCGCCGCAGCACCGGGCATTATAGCTGCGGTGATGTTAGGGGTTGGGCGAGCAATTGGCGAGACGATGACGGTGCTGATGGCTACGGGAAATGCTTCGTTGTTACCTACCGGAATGTTCGATTCGGTAAAGACCATGACCGCAACCATCGCCATAGAAATGGGAGAGGTCCCGTATCAGACCACCCATTATTATGCATTGTACGCCATTGCCACGGTTTTATTTATTATGACCTTGGTCGCTAATATGTTAGGAGAGTATTTTATCAATCGTTTTAGAAAATATCATGCGGCGTAAATCTCACCTGTTGACTTCTGTTGTGGAATGGGGCACCTTGTTGTTGAGTACCCTGCTGGTTTGTTTTTTTCTCCTTGTCGTGATCTGGGAAATCGCTTCTAAAGGAGCGCCATTGTTGTCCTGGGACTTCTTATTTTCAACGCCGTCGGAAGGAATGACCAAAGGGGGGATCTTAACGCCGATTATCGGTACGATCATTTTAACGTTCATCACCGCGCTCTTCGCGATTCCTTTTGGTGTGGCCTGCGCCATTTATTTGCAGGAGTACGCCGAAGACAATTGGTTAACCCGAACCATTCGGGCATCTATTCGGAACTTATCCGGTGTTCCATCGATTATCTACGGTTTATTCGGGCTGGCCTTGTTCGTACAAGCCCTAGCACTTGGTACCTCGATGATCGCTGCTGGGTTAACATTGGGCTTATTGTCCTTGCCGTATGTGATTACCACCACCGAGGAAGCATTGATGCGGATTCCCAACAGCATGAGAGAGGCCGCTTTGGCGGTCGGTGCGACTAAATTTGAAACGATTAAAGACGTCATCCTTCCGGCAGCGATGTCGGGGATTTTGACAGGGGTGGTGCTGACCTTATCCAGAGCGTCCGGTGAGACCGCACCGATCTTATTCACTGGGGCTGCCTTTTACATTAACGGCGCCAGTGGTTATTTAGACCAGGAGTTTATGGCCCTTCCTTACCATTTATATATGTTATCCACACAGCACCAATCCATAGAAGAAGTTCGACCTATCGCCTATGGGACCGCTTTAGTGCTGATCATTGTCGTTTTCTTTTTGAATTTGACCGCCTTTTACATACGTTATAAATACCGCAAGAATGAGCATTAAACTTTCAGCTAAAAACCTCCATATTAATTTCGGAACAAAAAAGGTGCTTAACAATGTGAATGTCGCATTTGAAGAACATCAGATCACCGCTTTAATCGGACCATCGGGCTGCGGGAAAAGCACCTTGTTGCGCAGCTTCAATCGCATGCATGACCTGTCCTCCGATGCCAAAATAGAAGGTTCGCTTTTTTTGGATAGCTTGGATTTATATGCACGCACGGTGCCCGTGACGGAGATCCGGAAACGTATTGGGATGGTGTTCCAAAAAGCGAACCCGTTTCCCAAAAGTATTTACGATAATATTGCGTACGGGCTAAAAATAAATAATTTGCCACACGGCAAGAAAGAGATTGAGAAAGCACTTCGTGAGGCGTTTCTTTGGGATGAAGTGAAAAATGATCTGAAAATGCCGGCTACGCGACTTTCTGGTGGCCAGCAACAACGCCTCTGTATTGCCCGCGCAGTGGCCCTTCGACCCGAGGTGATTCTGATGGATGAGCCCTGTTCCGCGCTCGATCCCATCAGTACCCTGAAAATTGAAGAATTGATTGTGCACCTGAAAGAAAAATACACCATCGTCATCGTGACACACAACATGCAACAGGCGCAACGAATCGCCGACCGCACGGTGTTTATGTATTTGGGGGAGGTCAAAGAAGAAGGAATCACCACGCAACTTTTTAACCATCCAGCTGAGGAAATGACTGCGAATTACATTCGAGGTCAGTTTGGCTAATGCAGCCCCATTTTATAAAAGGGGTTCGAGATGTGACCAGATGGTTTCGGCGATAAGTATTTGTCCTTCGGCCGTAGGGTGAATACCGTCGGATTGGTTTAACGCCTGCTCCCCAGCTACTTTATCCAAAAGAAAAGGAACTAAAACCATGTCCATCTCTTCGGCCAATTTAGGAAAGATGGCCGCAAATTGATCAAAATAGGTCTGTCCCATACTCGGTGGAACCAACATGCCGGCTAAAATGAGTTTTACATCCGGATACGCAGCGCGTACTTTTTTTACGATTTCTTTCAGGTTCTGGTAGGTCGTCTGGGTTTCGATTCCCCGTAGCCCGTCGTTCGCACCCAGCTCGAGCACAAATACATCAATAGGGTCACGCAAAAGCCAGTCGATGCGGTCTTTTCCTCCGGCGCTGGTCTCGCCGCTCAATCCGGCGTTGACGCAGAGGTAGGGCAATTCAAGCGAATCGATTTTGTCTTGAATAAGGGCGGGAAACGCATCTGCCTGTGTCTCTAATCCATACCCTGCAGTTAAGCTATTGCCGAAAAAGACAATTCGTTTTTTCCTTGCGGCCTGTTCGTCGCTCGTCGCGGTATCGGTTGCCTGCTGATTCGCTTGTTGTTTATCCGCACTGGAGTTGCAAGAAAAAAGTAAAATTACGCCCAAAACGATGGGGAAAAACGGTGTCGTCTGCTTCATCACACTAATTTAGCCAAAATTTTTGTTTAAATTTAAGCTATGTCTACATCGCCCATTCTCCAAGTTCGAGAAGTCACGAAACAGTTCGGTGAGGAGCCGCAAAAATTGACGATTTTACACCCCATTAGTTTTGATATTCAAGCCGGTGACACGGTTTCCATTGTCGGCCCATCCGGCAGCGGCAAAACAACCCTTTTGGGTTTATGTGCCGGTTTGGATCAAGCCAGTTCGGGCCAAATATTCTTGAAAGATGTGCCACTAGTGGGCCGCAGTGAGGATGAACTGGCGAAGATCCGAAATGAGCATGTGGGTTTCGTATTTCAAAATTTTCAACTTCTACCCACTTTGACTGCGCTCGAGAATATTCAAGTGCCGATGGAATTAAAAGGCCAGCGAAAAGGGGTGCGCCAGGACGCTTTGCGGCTCCTTCAACAAGTGGGGCTAGAGGCTCGTGCGGATCATTATCCCACCCAACTCTCCGGAGGAGAGCAGCAACGCATCGCCCTGGCTCGGGCGTTTGCCAATCAACCGGCTATATTATTTGCAGACGAGCCGACAGGAAGCTTGGATGCGGAAACCGGAGCGATGATTGAGCAGCTTCTTTTCGAATTAAATAAACAACAGGGTACGACGCTGGTGATGGTGACGCATGATTTGGAATTGGCCAGCAAAACCGACGTCATGATTCCGATTAAAGGAGGACGCTTACAGTGAGTTGGAAATGGATTGCGCTGATGGCCTGGCGCGACGGGAGAAGGCGCTGGTCTCGCATGTGGCTTTTTACCTCATCGATCATTATGGGGATTACTGCACTGGTGTCGATCAGTGGGTTTCAGGAAAACTTATCCGCGGACATCGATCGGCAAGCCGCCGATCTGTTGGGAGCAGATTTTGTGTTGGAGAGCCGCACCGCACCTAGCCCACAGGCCATGCGGTTGATTGATTCTGTTGCGGGAATAAGCGTTGCTAATGCTCGGGAAGAGCGCTTCGTTTCGATGTTGCAAGCCCCCGCCGCGGGCACCTCCCGCTTTGTGCAGATCCGAGCCGTGGAAGGAGGGTATCCATTTTATGGACAGATCGATGATGCGCCAAGCGGCAGTTTTTCAGGTCGCACGGCAGACGACAGCGGAATTTGGATGGAGCAGACGCTATTCCAGCAGCTCGGCGTCGCGTTGTTCGATACACTGCGTTTGGGGCAACATACGCTCCCGGTCATAGGCAGTATCCTTTCGCTACCGGGACAACGCTCGCTACAAGCGGCTTTGGCTCCGCAAGTTTTCCTTGCGCATGCCGATCTGAAAGGTTCGGGCTTGAAGCAGCCGGGTAGTCGTGTCGAGTACCTGTATTATTTCTTATTACCTGAGCATATATCGGGAGACCAACTGCGGGAAGAATTGGATCAGGAATTGGACCGGTTGCAACTCAGCGCAGAGACTATCGAAACGGTTAAGGAAGACACCGGTCGTTCTTTCCGAGACATGACAAAGTTCATGGAGTTATCGGGATTCGTAGCGTTGTTATTGGGATGTTTGGGGGTATGGAGCGCAGCGCAGGTATTTGTTCGCGAAAAGGAACGTTCTGTCGCGATTCTGCGTTGCATGGGGGCAAGCGCGGCAAGTTCCTTCTATATTTATTTAACACAATTTGTGGTCATGGGGGGCCTCGGGGGTGCGATCGGCGCACTTTTAGGAACGGCGATGCAGTTTTTCATGCCGGCGTTACTCCAGGGCATGCTCCCGGTACAGCTGACACCGTGTGTTTCCTGGACTGCTATCGCGCAAGGTTTGGTGATGGGACCGGTCGTCGCGGCGTTATTTGCCATTTTGCCCTTGGCTCGCGTGCGTCAAGTGCCCCCCTTGCATACGCTACGTATGGAATCGCCTAGAAGAAACATCTCAATCGATGGTTTCCGCCTCTCCGTGTATGCATTGATACTTGGTTTTTTATACCTATACACCCGTTTGCAAATGGACGACTGGAGAGACAGTCTTTGGTTTGTCGCCGCGTTACTGGTCATCTTTGCGAGCCTATACGGGTTTGCTAAACTCATCACCTGGGGGCTGAGACGGTATTTGCCCAGCGGCTTGCCTTACCTGTTGCGGCAGGGTGTGGTTAATTTATACCGACCCAACAATCAAACACGCACCTTGGTATTAGTGATCGGCTTGGGCACGGCCCTGATTGGATCGGTGTTATTGATTCAAGATTTATTGATACAACGGGTGCATCAGGCGGCAGACGAAAGCGGGGCTAACATGCTAATGTTCGATATTCAACCCTCTCAACGAGAGGGACTAGAACATTTAGCACGGGAAAAACAGTATGCCATTTCAGAAACAGTCCCCGTGGTGACGATGCGTTTGGAACGCGTGCGGGGACTCGATTTGAACGATGTATTAGGGGATTCAACGCTGGAGGTGTCGCAAAGGGCTTTTCGAGGCGAAATTCGGGCGACCTATCGAGACAGTCTAACGGCGGCCGAACGCGTCATGGAGGGGAGTTGGGTAGGACGCGTTGGTCCTGGAGAACGTGCATCGGTTTCTTTATCCGAATCTTATGCAGATCGGCTGGCGGTGGAAGTGGGGGATGAGCTGGAATTTAACGTGCAGGGCTTACCCGTTGCCGCAACGGTAAGCAGCATCCGTAAAGTGGATTGGAATCGGTTTCAATCTAATTTTCGAGTGGTATTTGCAGAGGGAACGATCGATCAAGCTCCACAATTTTACTTGATGATGGCGAACCTGCCCAATCCTGAAGACGCCGCTCGGTTTCAAACCGATGTGGTAGAAGCGTTTCCAAATGTTTCCGTCGTGGATCTACACGCCATGTTGGAAACACTAAGCCGCCTGTTTACGCAAGTGGGATTCGTTGTGACTTTTTTAGCCAGCTTCAGTGTACTCACCGGTGTGTTGGTCCTCATTGGCGCTTTACGTATCAGCAAGCAACAACGCGTCGCAGAGAATGTGACACTGCGCACGCTGGGTGCCGATAACAGGCAAATTTATTGGATCAATTTGAATGAGTATCTGTCACTTGGTCTGCTTGCGGCCTTTGCCGGGGCCTTGTTGGCATTGGTAGTGGGTTATTTTTTAGCCGTATTTGTGTTTGATATGGACTATTCACCTGCCATGGGTACGCTAAGTGTTATGTGGTTTGGCAGTGCGTTATTGACCGCACTGATCGGTATGTTAAATAGTGTTTCGGTCATTCGTAGCTCGCCTTTGGAATCCTTGAGGCGAAACGGATAAAACCCGTTCACGTCACCGCTGACCCGTGTAATTTGATGCAGTAGAAAAGATTTATCGGCCGAGTGCCTCCATCTCAAACACCGAGTCGACTTGCCAATTTGCAGCATCTTTCGACGCGCGAACGGCGAGTTGGTCGCAGCGCTCATTTAAGGGGTGGCCAGCATGTCCCTTCACCCATACCAACCGGACCTGATGAAGCTGATAGGCCTGCATTAAACGAATCCACAAATCCTTGTTCTTTTTGCCTTGAAACCCTTTTTTGATCCAGCCGTGCACCCAGCGTTTCTCGATGGCATCGATGACATACTTGGAGTCCGAATAGATCGTAACGGGCTGATTTAGTTTTTTAATGGCTTCCAAACCGACAATTACAGCCATAAGCTCCATTCTGTTGTTGGTTGTCTTTCTGTATCCACCGGAAAATTCCTTCTCCAATAGCTTGCCCTGAAATTCGGCATTATTGCCTTGGTAAATCGCCCTAAGGATAGTTCCATAGCCACCAGGCCCTGGATTCCCGCTGGAGGCACCATCAGTATAAAGTTCAATCATTAACGTAAAGATAGAAAAAACGTTTTTTAGAAAGGCTAAACGGCTAAGCTTCTATCCGGCCAAAGGGCGACACGATGCCACCGTTTTGGCCAGCGTAGCTAGAACCTAATAATTCTCCGGTAAGAGTGTTTTTGCATCCTTGACCTGTTGTGCTAATAAGGCAATGTTGACGACTTCTTTCATGTCCGTGACATAGTGAAAGTTCAAATCACTAATGTAGTCTTCTTTGATCTCCAGGATGTCTTTTTGATTGGCTTTACACAAAATGATATCCTTTATATTAGCCCGTTTTGCAGCCAGTATTTTTTCTTTAATACCGCCTACAGGGAGTACTTTCCCCCGGAGTGTAATTTCTCCCGTCATCGCGAGCTTTGGTTTTACTTTCCGCTGCGTAAATAGCGAAGCAAGTGCCGTTAACATCGTGATTCCTGCTGAGGGACCATCTTTAGGTGTCGCCCCCGCAGGCACGTGGATATTCACATCCCACAAATCGAATACTTTGTGATCAATGCCAAAGCTTTCGGCATGGGAGCGCAAATAAGCCATGGCGATTGCGGCAGATTCCTTCATCACATCGCCGAGATTACCGGTGAGGCTCAATTTTCCTTTTCCCGGACTCAAACTCGACTCAATAAATAAAATATCTCCTCCTACAGAGGTCCAGGCCAGCCCCGTAACGACCCCCGCGATTTCGTTGTTCTCATAGAGGTCCTTATCAAAAATCGGAGCACCCAGGATATCTTCTACATCGCTAGCTTTTAAGGCCGGTTGATACGGTTTTTCCATAACGATGCGCGTGGCGATTCCGCGGACAATGGAGCCGATCTTTTTCTCTAAGCCACGCACTCCCGACTCACGGGTATATTCTTCAATGATTTTCTCAATCATCTTGGGACGGAGCGAAATGTCCTTTGCCTGAATACCGTGCATCTCCCGTTGTTTAGGAAGCAGGTGCTTCTTGGCAATTTCTATCTTTTCCTCAATGGTGTATCCGTTCACTTCAATGATTTCCATCCGGTCTAAAAGCGCAGGCTGTATACCGCTCAGTGAATTGGCCGTGGCGATAAACATCACTTTCGACAAGTCGAATTCCATTTCTACGTAATGGTCATAAAAATGGGTGTTCTGTTCCGGATCCAACACTTCCAGTAAAGCCGAAGACGGGTCGCCTTTAAAATCTGACCCAATTTTGTCAATTTCATCCAAAACAAACACCGGATTGGACGCACCGGCTTTCTTTAGCGATTGAATGATCCGGCCAGGCATAGCGCCAATATAGGTTTTTCGGTGACCACGGATTTCAGCCTCATCGCGGATACCGCCCAAAGCCATTCGTGTGTATTTTCTACCCACAGCGTTAGCCACTGATTTACCTAATGAAGTTTTCCCGACTCCCGGAGGACCGACTAGACACAAGATTGGTGCTTTCATGTCGTTCTTCAACTTCAATACCGCTAAATACTCGATAATACGTTGCTTGACCTTCTCTAGACCGTAGTGATCTCTGTTTAAGATTTTCTCGGCCCGCACTAAATCGAAATTGTCTTTGGTATACTCCCCCCAAGGCAGGTCCAATAGCAACTCCAGGTAATTTAGCTGTACCGAGTAATCGGCTGCCGCGGGGTTAATTCGCGCGAGTTTCTCTAATTCCTTATCAAAATGCTGTTTGACTTCCTTGGACCATTTTTTGGATTGAGATCGAGCACGCAATTCCTCGATTTCCAGATCGGGGGTGTTGCCTCCCAATTCTTCCTGAATCGTTTTTAATTGTTGACTTAAAAAGTAGTCTCGTTGTTGCTTATCTAAGTCGACCCGAACTTTGTTCTGAATCTGGTTTTTGAGCTCGAGCATTTGAATCTCTGTAGTGAGGTGTTCCAAAAGCTGTTTGCCGCGCTTAACAAAATCTTTCGTCTCCAATAGATCTTGTTTCTGAATCAACTCCAATGACAAGTTAGATGAAATGAAGTTGACTAGAAACGTCGGGCTTTCGATATTTTTAATGGCAATTCCCGCTTCACTGGGCAAATGAGGCGACAGTTGAATGATTTGCAAAGCCAGTTCCTTGACCGATGAGATCAAGGCCTTAAACTCTTTACTGCTGGTCTTGGGTTTCGCTTCTGGCTCACGCGCTACGCGAGCCACCATGTACGGTTCTTCTTGAACCAATTCTTGCAACCTGACACGTTGCTTTCCCTGAATGATGACTGTTGTATTGCCGTCGGGCATCTGCAAAATCTTAATGATGTGGGCAACCGTTCCTACCTGATGCAGTTGATCAAAGGTAGGGTCTTCCACATTCATATCCGTTTGCGAGACTACAGCGATGGTACGATCCGCTTTGTAGGCATCCTTGACCAGTTTAATAGACTTATCCCTGCCTACCGTGATCGGAATAACCACTCCGGGAAACAATACCGTGTTTCGAAGCGGTAGAATGGGGAGTTGCTCTGGAATTTCTTCGTTTCTCATTTCATCTTCATCTTGTTGGGTCAACAACGGAAAAAATTCAGTTTCTTCGTTTATGATGGGTAATGTCTGATTAAAGTTGAATGAATCAAAATTGCTCATATGTATGTATCCTCTTGCCGACATCTTGTCAGATGACCGACCTTTAAAGTTTTCTATTTAATTGATGGAGGGTATTGCAAGGCTAGTGCCAACTCGAAATTTTGGTACATTTTATGCTAAACCTGGATGTCGGTCTGTTAAATCGTCATACTTCCCAAGCGATTTGTCACGTTCTCGGGGGAAGTAAATGCGGGATCGAATGGGTGAAAATGTGGAAATGTGTATAACTATTCATTGATTAGTTAAACTATTTGCCAGAATTTTACTCTTATAGTGGGAAAGTAAATACTTTTTGAAATATAAAAACATCAATATGAAATTGAATTATTTTAATACACAGACGAGGGCTATCAAAGTTGGATTAGCTACTGTTGCACTCGCGTTAGCGACCATGGGGGTTCAAGCGCAGGAAAAAGAACAACATGCCGATCCAAACGTGAGAGCGGGCGAGAAAGCGTTGTTGGATGGAGATTTTAAAACCGCTGCTGCTCAGTTTGAAAAAGCAATTCCTAATACCGGGAATGAGCCAGAAGTAGTGTATCTTTTGGGATATTCTCAGTTTCAAAACGGGGATTACAAAAAAGCGATTGACAAT
The DNA here is from genome assembly GCA_019115805.1 of Candidatus Sphingobacterium stercorigallinarum. Classification (GTDB taxonomy): domain Bacteria; phylum Bacteroidota; class Bacteroidia; order Sphingobacteriales; family Sphingobacteriaceae; genus Sphingobacterium; species Sphingobacterium stercorigallinarum. Next base: position 7,482 of record DXCW01000238.1, on the reverse strand, counting down.
TTCAGTAAGGTGATTTCGTTGGATCCGAAAAGTGAATCTGCTTATTACTATCGAGCGAAAGCAAATAACAATACTGCGGTGAATACCGAATTGAAATTAAGTAATAACAATCGAGCAGAGCTTTTACGGTCCGCTATAGGTGATTACACAAAAGCTATCGCTATTAATGGAGATGACGCGAAGTTGTATCAGAATCGAGCCATTGCTTACCGTGATCTCGGGATTTTGGTGGGCACATCGACTTCATCGAACTACGATAAAGCAGCCGCAACCGACGCGTACAATAAAGCAATAGCCGACTACGAAAAAGTATTGACGTACGATGCATCGCGTAAGGACATCCAAACAGAGGTCAAGAAAGCAACGGTTTATCGTGATAATTTAAAATAGACGGGGTTCTCCGCATCAAAAAAAGGCCGGTTCCTGCGAACCGGCCTTTTTTTGGAAGAATCTCGTCATACCCGTTGCGGCCTGTTTACAGTAGACCTGCGCGTTCCAACAGGGGTTCAATGGCGGGTTCTTGTCCCCGAAATTCTTTATAGAGTTCCATGGGGTGAACCGTACCGCCCTTTGCAAGCAAAGTTCTGAACTTACGCGCGACCGTGTTGTTGAAAATTCCTTCCTGCTGGAAGTAAGCGAAGGCGTCGGCGTCCAGAACTTCAGCCCATTTGTACGAATAATATCCTGCGGAATATCCCCCGTTGAAAATATGGGAAAACGATGTGCTCATCGCATTGTTTGCGACATCAGGATAGAGCGCAGTGGCTGCAAATTGCGCCAATTCAAAGTCCTTAATACCGGGTATGTTTTCCGGATTCTGGCCGTGCCAGCCCATATCAAGTAATCCAAAACTGATTTGTCTTAAGGTGGCCATCCCTTCTAGGAAGGACGCACTTTCCTTGATTTTTTCGATGTACTCCATCGGGATCAATGCGCCGGTTTCATAATGTTTTGCAAACAATTTTAAGGCCTCAGCCTGATAGCACCAGTTTTCCATGATCTGACTGGGCAATTCGACAAAATCCCAAAAAACATTCGTGCCTGAAAGCGGTGGATATTGACTGTCGGCTAACATCCCGTGGAGCGCGTGCCCAAATTCATGAAACAGCGTCGTCACCTCATCAAAGGTCAACAAAGCAGGCTTGCTGGAGGTGGGAGGGGTAAAGTTGCAGACAATCGAAACATGAGGACGATGGTTATGCCCATCTAACCGATATTGTGGACGGAAAGAAGTCATCCAGGCACCGTTTCGCTTGCCTTTCCGAGGGAAAAAGTCGGCGTATAAGACGGCCAGGAATTCGTTGTTTTCGTCAATGACCTCGAACGTTCGTACATCCGGATGATACCGATCGATTTGCGTGCTTTCGTTGAACTTAATGCCATACAGACGTTCGGTAATTTCGAAAACGCCTGATAATACATGGTCTAGCGCGAAGTAGGGCTTAAGCGTCTCGTCATCCAAATTAAATAATTTTTGTTTGAGTTTTTCCGAATAATAATTCGCATCCCATTTTTCCAAGGATTCCAGTCCGTCCAGTTCTTTAGCAAACCTCGTTAATCGATCCAGTTCGTCGAGCGCAGCAGGTTTGCTTTTCGCCAAAAGCTCATTTAGAAAATTCGTTACTGTCTCGGGATCTTTTGCCATCCGTTCTTCCAATACAAAATGAGCATGGGTAGGGTAACCCAGTAGATTCGCGCGTTGGTGACGCAACGTGACGATCCGCTTCACGATTTCTTCGTTGTTATTGCTATTGGATTGAAAGCCTCTTTGTCCAAAAGCGCTGGCCAGCTCTTTGCGTAAATTGCGGTCCTGCGCATAGGTCATAAAAGGAATATAACTGGGGTAGTCCAGTGTAAATACCCAACCTTCCAGCCCTTTTTGTCGTGCCAACTCAGCAGCAGCTTCAATCGCTCCATCGGGTAGCCCCGCTAGGCTTACTTCGTCCCTAAGATGAAGTTGATAGGCGTTGGTGTCAGCTAAAAGATGCTCTCCAAACTGTAATTTGAGAACCGAGAGTTCCTTATCAATTTCCCGTAAGGTTTGTTTCTGTGCCGCGTTTAATAATGCGCCGTTCCGGACAAAATCACGATAATATTTATTGAGCAACGTGTCTTGCTCTTGATTTAACGGCAATGTGTCCTTCTGTTGGTACACCTCTTTAATGCGGTGAAACAACGGTTCATTCAGGGTGATGTCATTTCCCAGTTCCGCTAACTTAGGGGCGACCTGTTGGGCAATCTCATCCAGTTTATCGTCCGTTTCGGCCGCATGTAAATTGAAAAAGATATTGGAGATCTGATCCAACATCATTCCCGAATAAGCCAGTTTTTCTATGGTGTTTTCAAAATTAGCCGGTGCTTCATCATGAGCAATGCGCTCAATCTCCTTTTTGGTGTCGGCAATGGCTTTTTCGAATGCGGGTAAGTAATCATCTTTCTTTATCTTCGAGAACGGTGCAGTTTGATGCAACGTTTCAAACGGTCGGAGTAGTGTATTCATATTCTTCAAAATTAAAGATTTTGCCATGAAATGGAGCCTTGATTTTGATTTCTTGAAACTTTAGCGACAAACGCCTGTTTATTGTTTAGCATATATGTAAATACTTTCTTATGAACAACAGAGGGGGATTCGTTATCTTTTCGATAGTCATGCTGCTTTTTGTGAGTTGCGGTGGAGCGCAAAATTCGGGAAAAACGTCGTGGTCGCCAACGGAGCTTCAAGGCGATTATAGTTACACCCATCAAGGCGATACGATCACCTTACAATTGAAAGCGGATGGCGACTCTTTAAGTGGCCCATTGATTTATAGTTTTTTGGAAAAAGACCGGAATCAGGGTACGTTTCAAGGGGTGATAAAAGATTCGTTGCTGATGGGTACCTATCGTTTTCAATCCGAAGGGATGTACTCAAGCCGACAGACAGTCTTTCAAATATCACCAGAAGGCTTATTGGAAGGGTTCGGAGAAGTTCGGCATCAAGACGCGACCGCTGTCTTTGTCGACCCCGAAAACTTACGATTTGATCACGGTATGTTGTTAGAGAAAGAACATTAGCGTCTATTCCTCAACGGTTTCCCACCACGTTTCGAACTGATTTTCTTGATCGAATAGCACGAGTTGTCCTAATCGAGGTGTCCATGTAGGAAGACCGACCCGCGCGGCCTCATTGGTCAATCGAATAATGGGTTCGTCCCAAGCGTGATTCGATAAAGGGAACTTGGAATGATGTACCGGCAACAGCACTTGCGCTTGCAGATCGTTCGCGGCTTGAACCGCTTCTTCAGGCATCAGATGAATGTATCGCCAATACTCACTGTATTGCCCATTTTCTAAAATAGCTAGGTCGAACGGACCGTATTGCTGTCCGATTTCCTTGAAGTGTGTACCGTAGCCCGAATCCCCGCCAACATAAAGGCGTTTGGAAGGGCTTTCCAACACAAAGGATGACCAAAGACTGGTGTTTCGTTTCAACCATCGGCCGGAAAAATGGCGTGCAGGTGTGCTGGTAACCCGCAAGGCCCCGAGTTGAATGCTTTCATGCCAGTACAATTCGTCAATCTTTGTCTCATCAAATCCCCAGCGCTCCAAATGCGCACCTACACCCAAACCGGTGACGATACGATCTACCCGGCCTTTGAGTTTTTTCAAGGTGGGGTAATCCAGATGATCCCAGTGGTCATGGGTAAGGAGAAGAAGATCAATCTGATCGGGCAAATCGTCGACTTGATAGGAATAGGTGGTCGCAAAAGCTTTGATGCTGCCGGGCACGGGGGAGGCACGCTGATTGAAAATAGGATCGACCAAAATACGTACGCCATCCACCTGCAGATAATAGGAAGAATGGCCGAACCAGATCAGTACATTCTCATCGCGCTTCAGTTGTTTTATGGGCGTCACATCTACCGGAAGCGGGACCGACGGAACATTCCGTTTATCTTTGCCAAGAAAGAAAGATTTGAATACCGTAAATCGGCTGACGCCCTCTTTAAATGCGGGGGTCAGCTCCAGGTTTTGAAAGGCACCTTCGCTATACGTGCCGGTAGTTTGCATGCGTTTGAGTGCATTTCCACTGGCTAGACTGCCCATTTGTTCACTACGGCTTAATAACCATACGAAAACACAGATAGTTGCGATAATGCCGAGAAGTATGTACATCGTGATTTTGCCGAATCGTTTCATGATTAGGAATCAAAAATAGCAACAAATAGTGGAAGGTTGTGTAAAGCGGAAGTCATAACAAAAAAAATGCGGCCCAGAAAAGACCGCATGTTGCTTTTATTGATAACCCAGCAGTTTCATCACCTGCTTGGAGTTTTGTTCTTCACCGAATACCTCATAATTAAATGTTTCATCGCGGTTTCTTCGGATCAATACATGCTTGGGTGAAGGCAGCAAACAATGATGAATGCCACCATATCCGCTTAGCACTTCTTGATACGCGCCGGTATGAAAGAAGCCCAGATATTGCAGTTTGCGTGTTTTCGGCATAAAAACCGAATTCATATGCGCTTCCTGGTTATAATAATCTTGACCATCACAGGTAATCCCACCGAGGTTCACGCGTTCGTATTCCGAATCCCAATTGTTGATCGGCAGTAAAATATACTTCTGATTTAATGCCCAAACATCCGGTAAGTTCGTGATGAACGAGCCGTCTAACATCAACCATTTTTCCCGATCGTTTTGCTGCTTTCTACCCAATACACGATAGAGAATACCTGAGGCCTCTGCTACCGTGTATTTTCCGAACTCGGTAATAATGTCAGGTTCCATGACTTCGTAGTGGGCACAGATTTCTTTGATGCGGTTAACGATTTCGTTCACCATATATTCGTAATCGAAGTCATGCACTAAGGAATCTTTAAACGGCATCCCACCACCAATGTCTAGCGTATCTAAATCAGGATTGATTTTTTTAAACTTGCAATACAGCGTCACGTATTTCTCCAGTTCATTCCAATAGTAGGGGGTATCCGAAATTCCGGAATTGATAAAGAAATGAAGGAGCTTTACTTTGAAGTTGGGGTTGTCGACGACCTTATTGTTGTAGAAGTCAATCACATCCTCCATACGAATCCCTAAGCGCGAAGTGTAAAACTGGGAATCCGGCTGTTCTTCGGCGGCGATTCGAATGCCTAAATTACACGGCTCGGGGAGCTCGACCTCATCGTCGTACATGTTGAACTCCTCTTTATTATCCAGCACTGGTATAATATTGTGAAAGCCATCGTGCAGCATGTCGATGATGTACTGTTTGTACTGGTACGTTTTAAATCCATTGCAAATGACGGTGATGTCCTTGGTGACCTTGCCCTGACGCTCCAATGCATCGATCATCGGCATATCAAAAGCTGACGACGTTTCCAAGTGGATGTCATTTTTCAAGGCTTCTTCAACGATATGTTTGAAATGGGACGATTTCGTACAATAACAGTATTTATAAGATCCGCGATAATCGTGTTTCAGCATGGCGGTCTGGAACAAAATTTTTGCTTGTTGGATCTTTTTACTAATCATGGGTAAATACGTAAAACGTAACGGGGTGCCGTACGTTTCTATCATTTCCATGAGATTTAAATCGTGGAAGTACAGTTCGTCATCGATGATCTCAAATCCGTCCTGTGGAAAACCAACACTTAAGTCAAGAAATTCCTGATAGCTCTGCATTTTTTGTTATTTTTGGCAAAGATATGCTTTCGCGACGAATACCGTATAGCGAAAGCGTTTATTTTTTATAGTCATAATCAGAAAGTTAAGAATATTACGAAATATTTCCATGGCACAATCTATCGAACAACTGCTAATTGATAAAACCGTTGAAGCGGTAAAAGTTCTGTATGCATCTGAAATACCCGTTTCCCAGATTGCGTTGCAAGAAACGCGGAAGGAATTTGATGGGCAGTTGACCATTGTGGTTTTCCCGATAACCCGCTTTTCAAAGAAAGGACCAGAGGCCACAGGAGAGGAAATTGGCCAATATTTACAAACACAGGTGGCGGAAATTTCGAGTTTCAATGTCATCAAAGGATTTCTTAATTTGAGTTTGGCCGATAGCTACTGGATCGGCGTGCTCAATCGGGCTATTCTTTCTTCGGAATTCGGTACCTTTCCCGATAACGGCAAGAAGCTGATGGTGGAGTATTCATCTCCCAACACCAACAAACCCCTGCACTTAGGGCATATACGCAATAACTTATTGGGCTATGCCATTTCCGAAATTTTGAAAGCTTACGGGTATCAGGTCATCAAAACGAATCTGGTGAACGATCGAGGCATTCATATCTGTAAATCCATGCTCGCTTGGCAGGAACTGGGCAACGGAGAAACTCCCGAGTCGACGGGTTTGAAAGGTGATCATTTGGTCGGAAAATATTACGTCATTTTCGATCAAGAGTATAAGAAACAGATCGACGAGTTAGTCGGTCAGGGCCAAAGTTTGGAAGAGGCCAAGAAGCAAGCCCCGTGGATCAAGCGAGCCCAGGAAATGTTGCAGAAGTGGGAAGCGGGTGATCCGGCTGTCTTGGAACTGTGGAAGACCATGAATGGCTGGGTGTACAAAGGATTTGAAGAAAGCTACGCGAAGCTTGGCGTTGACTTTGATAAGTTTTACTACGAGTCGGATACTTACTTGTTGGGGAAAGATATTATTCAAGAGGGACTTGATAAAGGCGTGTTCTTTAAAAAGGAAGACGGTTCGGTATGGGCCGACCTCAGCGAGGAGGGTTTGGATGAAAAACTGGTGTTACGTGGAGATGGAACGTCGGTTTACATCACGCAGGATTTGGGAACTGCGCAATTGAAGTTCGATGAGTTTGCTATGGATGAGTCCATTTACGTAGTCGGTAACGAACAAGACTATCACTTTAAGGTACTGTTCGCTATTTTGAAGAAATTGGGGCGCAGTTGGTCAGATGGATTGTTTCACCTGTCATACGGTATGGTGGATTTACCTTCAGGGAAAATGAAATCCCGAGAGGGCACCGTCGTGGATGCGGACGATCTGATGGATGAAATGTTGGAAACGGCCAGACAACGAACCGAAGAGCTGGGTAAAACTGGTCACTTGGCATTGGAGGATAAAAATGAATTGTTTCAAACCATTGGTTTGGGGGCCTTGAAGTATTTCTTGTTAAAAGTAGATCCTAAAAAACGATTGTTATTCAACCCAGCAGAATCGGTAGATTTTCAGGGGCATACCGGACCGTTCGTGCAGTACACTCACGCGCGCATTAAATCGGTGTTGCGCAAAGCCAATTACCAACAGCAGCCGGACCTGCACAAACCGAGTTTACTTTCCGATGAGGAACGGGATTTGATTCAAACACTTTCCCATTATCCCTCAATTATCGCTAGTGCGGCCAAAGAATTCAATCCGGCTCATCTGGCGAATTATGCGTATGAATTGGCTAAATTGTATAACAAGTTCTACCATGAGCAGACGATTCTAAAAGCGGAGGATGAAACGATTAAGGGTTTCCGCTT
>DXCW01000237.1 GCA_019115805.1 Candidatus Sphingobacterium stercorigallinarum | reverse complement strand
CGAATTTGACGGAGCTTCATGCCTATCTTTTTGATAAGCCTTTTGACGAAGCGCATAACGCGACGGCCGACGTGGAGGCCACCACGCGCTGTTTCTTCGAACTGATTCGCCGAGAGGTATTCACCGCCGAGGAGTTACAGGTGGATCAAGGTTACTTTGTCACCTTCAAGCAACAGCAACCCGCACCCATCGAGCCTGTCGGATTAACACACGTTAACCTGAAAGCGGCTTCCGATAAGCTGCGTGCGGCTAGCGCACCTCAAGAGCAGGCCACCGTGATTGATCAGCAGACGAAAATTGCCCTAGCGGAAGCTGAATTCGTTCATTTACATAATCACACTCAATTTTCTGTATTACAATCTACTATATCCATTGATGCATTGATTCAAGCCACCGCTAAACACCATATGCCTGCGGTAGCTATGACCGATCACGGCAACATGATGGGTGCATTTCACTTTGTGAGCAAAACGCTCGCACATAATAAAGAAGTAGAAGCACAGATTGCTCAAGCGCAAGAAAAAGGAGAAGTGTGCACGCAACGCATCATCAAACCGATAGTCGGGTGCGAATTTTTCGTTTGCGAGAACAGAAAAGACAAATCCAGGAAAGACAACGGGTATCAAGTGGTGTTTTTAGCTAAAAATAAAGCGGGGTATCACAATTTGGCCAAGATGGCTTCTGTGGCGTATACCGAGGGATTCTATTACGTCCCACGTATCGATAAAGAAACCGTCATGCGTTATAAAAAAGACCTTATTGTTCTTTCTGGCAACCTACAGGGTGAGGTTCCCAGTAAGGTATTAAACATCGGAGAGGTGCAGGCTGAAGAGGCGCTGCTCTGGTGGAAGCAGGAATTTGGCGACGATTTCTATATCGAATTGATGCGACACGGGCAGGAAGACGAAGATCGTGTGAATCAAACACTAGTAGAACTTTCGCGTAAACACAACGTCAAATTAATCGCCACGAACAACACGTATTACGTAAATAAAGGCGACGCACATGCGCACGACATCTTATTGTGCGTAAAAGATGGGGAAAAATTGGCGACACCGAAGGGCCGTGGTCGAGGCTTTCGTTTCGGTTTACCCAATCAAGAATATTATTTCAAATCGGGTGATGAGATGAAGGTGGCCTTTGCGAACCTACCCGAGGCGGTCATCAACATTCAAGAACTTGTCGATAAGGTGGAAACCTATTCACTACATCGTGACGTCTTGCTTCCCAAATTTGACATCCCCGAGGAGTTCCAGGCACCGGAGGATCTAGAAGATGGTGGTAATCGAGGTGAAAATGCATTTTTAAGACACCTAACCTATAAAGGTGCCGAAAGACGCTACGGAGAAATTACCGATGTCATTCGAGAGCGCTTGGACTTCGAATTGAGTACAATTGAAAACACAGGTTACCCGGGGTACTTTCTTATTGTACAAGACTTTATAGCAAAAGCCAGGGAAATGGGGGTATCGGTAGGACCGGGACGGGGTTCCGCGGCAGGGTCTGCAGTAGCTTATTGCTTAGGAATTACCAATATAGATCCTATCGCGTACGATTTGCTTTTTGAGCGTTTCCTAAATCCGGATCGGGTGTCTATGCCCGATATTGATATTGACTTCGATGACGAGGGCCGCGGTAAGGTCATGCAATACGTCATTGATAAATATGGGGCTTCACAGGTGGCCCAAATCATCACCTATGGAACTATGGCAGCCAAATCATCCATCCGGGATACCGCTCGAGTGCTTGATTTGCCGCTTGCCGATGCCAACGAAATCGCCAAGCTGATTCCGAATCTTAAGCTTGGTAAAATATTCAACATGGAGGACAAGGCACTTAAAGAAGTGCTGAGAAGCGAGGAACTCGAAGCGGTCAATCGCCTAAAATCGCTAGCGGATGGTGCGGGGATAGAGGCAGAGACGATTAAACAAGCACGTGTTTTAGAAGGATCGATGCGAAACACCGGAATTCATGCTTGTGGGGTGATTATCACGCCAGATGACATCACGAATTTCGTTCCGGTTTCTCTTGCAAAAGACTCTGATCTATATGTGACGCAGTTCGACAACTCGGTCGTGGAGAGTGCGGGGCTACTGAAAATGGACTTTTTGGGCTTAAAAACGCTAACGCTGATTAAAGATACGGTAGCGAACGTTAAGCTCCGTCACGGCATTGAACTCGATCCCGATAATTTCCCAATTGACGATCTAAAAACTTACGAATTATTCCAACGTGGAGAAACAGTAGGGATTTTCCAATACGAGTCTCCGGGAATGCAAAAGTACATGAAGGAGCTCAAACCCACGGTGTTTGCTGACCTGATTGCCATGAACGCCTTGTATCGTCCTGGTCCGATGGAAAAAATCCCCAGCTTCGTTAAACGGAAACACGGCATTGAGCCCATTACTTATGACTTGGACGCGTGTGAAGAATATCTAGCGGAAACATACGGCATTACCGTGTACCAAGAGCAGGTGATGTTGTTGTCGCAGAAACTGGCCGGGTTTTCTAAAGGTGACGCTGACGTATTGCGTAAGGCTATGGGGAAAAAGCAACGTGCGGTGTTGGACAAAATGAAGCCTAAGTTCATTAATCAGGCTGCAGAACGCGGTCATGCGCCCAAAGCACTAGAGAAGATTTGGACCGACTGGGAGGCATTTGCCAGTTACGCGTTTAATAAATCCCACTCCACGTGCTACGCTTGGATTGCATATCAAACGGCCTATTTAAAAGCACACTATCCGGCCGAATATATGGCCGCTGTACTGTCCAACAACATGAATGACATCAAGACCGTTACCTTTTTCATGGAAGAGTGTAGACGCATGGGGCTTCAAGTCCTTGGACCGGATGTCAATGAATCGCATCATAAATTCACGGTAAACGACGAGGGGGCAATCCGATTTGGAATGGGTGCCGTAAAAGGAGTAGGAGCGGGTGCGGTGGAAACCGTGGTCAGTAATCGGAAAAAAGGCCCCTATAAATCATTGTTCGATTTGGCAAAGCGCGTTGATCTGCGTATGATAAATAAAAAAGCATTCGAAAGTTTAGCCTATGCCGGCGGCTTCGACTCGTTTAGTGAAACCCATCGCGCCCAGTATTTTAATTCGGACACCGATCAGAGCACCGGGATTGAAAAAGCCATTAAATTTGCGCACAAGTACAAGGAGAATGAGAATTCCGCACAAGTCAGCTTATTTGGCTCCGGTGGTGCTGCGGAGTTACCTGAGCCGGTGTTGGCCCCGTGCCCACCATGGGGGTTGATTGAAAAATTAAAGTACGAAAAAGACGTCATTGGCATCTATTTGACAAGTCACCCCTTGGATAACTATAAGTTTGAGATACGGCATTTCTGTCCGAATAAGGTGAGTGATCTGCAATTGATCAACAAAGTAAAAGCCAGTGAGGTGGAACAAGAGGTATTGCTGGATTTCAATCGGATTAAAAACCGTGAAGTGGTTCTAGGAGGGATTATAGCAGCAGCTAATCACCGTGTTGCAAAGTCCGGAAAACCCTTCGGATCCTTTATTCTCGAAGATTATGGAGATTCCTTCGAGATTATGGTATTCGGAGAAGACTATGTGAAATTTAAGGGATACCTTCAAGAAGGCTATTTCGTCCAGATTAGAGGTCTGGTACAAGAACGATTCAAACAGGTTGGTAACTGGGGATTTGAGCTCAAGAACATGCAATTACTCTCGGAACTCAGAGAGAAAATGGCGAAAAGTTTTACCATTCAGTTTCCATTGCATATCCTCAACCCTGAATTTATACAGTCTTTACAACAGCTTTTAGAAAAAACCGAAGTAGAGGGGCAACCGGCGAACTGTCAACTGAAGTTTATGATCATGGACATGCAAGACGAATACGCCATCGAGATGCCCGTAAAGAGACGAAAAATATTTATCACCAATGAGTTTTTAGAGGGCCTGGAAGCGTTGGAATCCGTGCGTTATCGATTAAATTGATGGGCCATAGAAAAATAATCCGTAGATTTAATCGGCAATCATTAGTGAATACTTATATTTGTATATTTACGTGTAACTAATAAAACATTTAACGATATGGCATTAGAAATTACAGATAGCAACTTCGACGAAGTGGTGCTAAAGTCAGATAAACCCGTATTAGTAGATTTCTGGGCAGAATGGTGTGGACCTTGCCGCTTAGTTGGACCATTGGTCGACGAGTTGGCTACGGAATACGACGGAAAGGCTGTCATCGGGAAGGTGAATGTGGATCACAATCCAGACATCTCTGTCCGTTTCGGTATTCGGAATATCCCTGCTCTTTTATTTTTCAAAAACGGTGAGATTGTGGACAAGCAAATCGGATCTGCACCTAAATCAGTTCTTGCAGAAAAACTAGATAAACAACTGTAAAATAAAACGATAAGATATGGTAAGAGGGGAGTGGCATACACTCCCCTTTTTTAACGTCTACTCCAACGATACGTCAGACCGAAGTTCGCCCAACGTCCCAACATCGGCACCGCGCCAATTTCCAGATATTGCTCATCAAATATATTTTGGATATCCCCATAGATCTGCCAACGTGCCCAGCGGTAACTTAACCGGGCATCGGCCACGAAATACTGATGATCCGATTGCCTCTGCAATAACCGTCCTGCGACAAGGGCTTGCCAGCCCTTCTTACTAAATCCGACTCGGCCAATCAATTGATGTTTGAGATGATTAATTCCATATTTAATCTGAGCGGTCTTCTCATGCCGCAATAATGATGCATCCAGATAGGTATAGGATAACTGGCCACTCAATCGTCCACCGGCGTCAAAGGCGAGTGCCGAAGTGACGGACCCGTGTAGACCGTTAACTCGATTTTCACCCAGGTTTTGGGCCTCAAAAGGCAAATCACTATGCGCACGCACCCAATCGATAAAGTTTCTGATATCACGATGAAAGTATCCGGCCTGAATCCGAAGCTCACGATGATGGAAGACGGCATTCAGTTCATGTTGCCAGGCTCTTTCACTCTCTAGCGAGGGATTACCAATGTTCCCCGGCCGTTGATCCAAATACAAGTCTGTAAAGGAGGGAATTCGTTGTGCAGACCCGGTACTTACCGCAAGTTTCCACTTGGGAGCTATCCGCACACTGATATCCGCTCCCGGGTAAAATTGCCACTTGTAATCCGTATTGTAGTTTGCATACATCCCTAGGTTAAACGATACGCGCCGCCATAAACCGCTTCGGTACTCGGTAAACACCCCCATGTTACTGCGGGAGTGGTGACCGATATTTGAACTGGCGATGCTTTCGCGTCGCCCCTCGATGCCAAAACCGAAATCACCGATGGCACTTTGACGAATGGCATGCAGTTCTCCCGCTAAGACATGCGTATAATGTTTACTCCTGGCTGTCGCTAAATCGTGGCGAAAATAGCGGTAATCATCCTGATTGTAACGATAACTCACGCGAGGACTGACATACCAGTTTCGGCCTAACTGATGATGAGAGGCTATAGAAGAGATAAACGTGCCTACCCATTCTTCGGATTCCTTATCG
>DXCW01000236.1 GCA_019115805.1 Candidatus Sphingobacterium stercorigallinarum | reverse complement strand
GGTTTCGCTTATGAAAAAGTGAAGAAAGGCGTTCGAGACGGCCTGCCGGTGATGGATTTTGGTATTGATGGTTACAGCGATGTCCAAGATCTTCTCGAGGTGATGTTATCTGATGATCCGCGAAATATGGTGCAAGATGCGGACGGCCAGTTTCATAATGTTTTGCCGAATAGAAAAATGGCTTTGCAGGTCGATAAGGAGCAGGTAAAGCGTTATCAACAATTCCCCGAAGAATGGAACGAGCATATTGTCGAGCAAATGCAGTGGGAGTTTCCTAACGAAGTGGTCTCTCGAGCGGAGCTCAGCGTCTTGTCTTTGCTGGTACACAACAACTGGAAGCGTCCGGTTTATTTCACCACAATGAGTTCGCCTCGCGTCTTTATGGGACTGGATCGGTATCTTTCGGCAGAGGGTTTGGTCTACAAATTATTGCCCATTGCGGGCCAGCCGGATGGCGAGGGGAGCGATTTAGTGGATGCGGAACGTATTTATCAGAATGCCACTAAACGATTTAGCTGGTCTTCACTGGCGGAGTTGAGTTACCTGGACACCGACTCCAATACTTATTTTGAGAATTGGATTTATCCTGACGTATATGTAACCGGCTTAAAAGCCTTGATGGAGCGCGGCGAAAAAGAAAAAGCAAAGGAGCTGGTCTTCAAAGCGCTAGCGTTTCAGCCGCGTCATGGAGGTGGAATGCGGCAACGGTATTCGAATGCATGGGTGGTCGATACGCTCCTCAAAGTGGGGGAGCGAGGAGATGCCATTCGCTTGACGAAGAAAGAGTTTGATGAGGTAGAAAAGCACTTGGAATATCAGCTCGAAGTAAGACATCAGGGTGGGCAAGTAGATGCTCAGGTGGTCCGATTGGGTGGCATGACGCTGGATCGTTACCGAGGCATTTTACCTGAGCTGTCCGAGCGTGAATTAGACGCTCAATATGAGCACATGTTAAGTAGATATAGGGATGCTTGGTTGTAAGTGAGAAAGAAAAAAGGAAGACGCTAATCGGGTGACGTCTTCCTTATATCGCGGAATATTTATCCTTTTTTTGCCACTTTAGCCCAGGAGTCGCGCAGTGTGACGGTGCGGTTGAATACCAAGCGCTCCGCTTTACTGTATTTCTCGTCTAGCGTAAAATAGCCTAGTCGAATAAATTGGAAGCCTTTTCCTAGTGTAGCGTTGGATAGATCGGGTTCAATATACGCGGTAGGTATGATGTGTAAGCTATCGGGGTTAATTGACGATTTGAAATCTTCAGCTGCCGCTGGATTTTCATCTTGAAAAAGCCGGTCGTACAAACGAACTTCCGCCTCCTTGGCATGTGGTGCGGATACCCAGTGAATGGTGCCTTTGACTTTCATTCCTGAGGTGTCTTCGCCTGATTTGGAATTCGCGACGTAGTCACAATGGACTTCGGTCACGTGTCCGTTTTCATCGGTTTGATAACCGGTACACGTCACAATATAGCCGTGTTTAAGACGAACGGAGAGTCCAGGACCTAGACGGAAAAATTTCTTCGGTGGCTCTTCCATAAAATCATCGCGCTCAATCCATAATTCTCGGCTAAATGGAATCTCACGTGAGCCCTCGCCGTCTTCTGCTTCTGGATTGTTTTCGCCTAGGAAAACTTCGTGGTGATCCTCCGGCAAATTGTCGATGATCAATTTAATGGGATCGAGTACTGCCATTCTGCGCCACGCCGTTTTATTGAGATCCTCGCGGATGCAGAACTCCAACAAGCTGACATCAATCATGTTTTCTCTCTTCTGTATCCCAATTCTTTCACAGAAATTCCGAATACTGGCTGGCGTATATCCGCGGCGGCGCAAACCGGAAATGGTCGGCATACGGGGATCATCCCAGCTCTCGACAACCTTTTCATTCACCAGTTGCAAGAGTTTCCTTTTGCTCATGACCGTATAGGTCAGGTTGAGACGGGCAAACTCATATTGTTTAGAAGGGAAAATTTCGAGTTTTTCAATTAACCAATCGTATAGCGGGCGATGTGGAATAAATTCCAACGTACACACCGAGTGTGTGATTTTTTCTATAGAATCGGATTGTCCGTGGGCGAAATCATACATCGGATAGATGCACCAAGCATCGCCAGTACGATGGTGATGTGCATGTTTAATCCGATATAAAAGTGGATCGCGCATGTGCATGTTCGGACTGGCCAGGTCAATTTTTGCACGGAGTACTTTTTCTCCATCCTTGTATTTCCCTGCTTTCATCTCACTGAAGAGTTGTAAGTTCTCTTCAACCGACCGATTGCGATAAATAGACGGGATACCGGGCTCAGTTGGGGTACCCTTAGAGCTGGCAATCTCTTCGGAATTGCTATCGTCTACGTAGGCTAATCCTTTTTGAATCAGTTGAACTGCGAAATCATAGAGGGTTTCGAAATAATCAGAGGTGTAGAGTTCCTGTGCCCACTGGAAGCCTAACCATTGAATATCCTTTTTAATACTATCGACATATTCTACCTCCTCGGTGACCGGATTGGTGTCGTCGAAACGCAGGTTGGTTTGACCGTTGTATTTCTGCGCTAATGAAAAGTTCAGGCATATCGACTTGGCATGCCCGATATGAAGATAGCCGTTTGGCTCTGGCGGGAAGCGCGTCAGGACGCGTCCGTCATGCTTCCCATTTCGAAGATCTTCTTCGATAATCTCTTCAATGAAATTCAATGATTTTTCTTCTTCTATCATGTAGCAAAGTTAGCTATTTCAACGATATTATGAATGGATGGCATACGAATACTTTGCCTATTTTTGCTAAATTACCGATATAAGGACCTACTATGTGTTTGAGATTATTTTTAGGTTGGCTAATGTTGATTTTGATCCCATTGGCCGCGGTCGCTCAAAAAAAGGAGCAACCTCGTATATTGATTTACGGTTCCGATATTATTGCATTGAATGCGGCCGTGCAATCTGCACGTTCTCATGTACCCACAGTGTGGGTATGGGATGAGGATCAGCTGGCGGCAGAACTTACTCAAGATACGCTTTCTATAACAAGCAATCTGAATCTGGATGGGGGGCTATGGATGGAGATGTTGATGGAAATGGGAATGAGTAAAAGTCGAAGTGATTCATTAGCGAGCGCGGTGAAAAGAAATTTCAATCCCAGATTGGCGAAAAATGCCATCGAAAAAATCATCGCAAATTTACCGAATCTGACGATTGTAAAAGGAGAAACAATCGATCAGGCGGAGAGGCGCCGTAAAGGCTGGCAGATTACGTTGTCCAATAATCAGAAATATCAGGTGGTCGCGGTAGTGGATGCAAGTCGAAATGGAGATGTGGTCGCCTTTCAAAAACGAGCAGAGGAGCGCGCATTTCCTGCATTTCAACAGATTGATGAATTAAGTTTAGCCGCAAGTCGTACCACGCTAGCAGTGGGCGAATATGCAGGCCGACTGCAGGTGGTACTGTTAGCGGATTTGCTTCAGAGCGAGCAGGATAATTTATTTGACGCAGGATACTTTCGAACAGTAGACGTCTCTCCCGAGTCAATCCCGTTTCGAGCAGCACTTGGGCAGGCTTTAGGCGCTACAGCGGGATATTGCGCGTTCTTTAAAACCCAAACGGATAAAATAGATATCCGTAAGTTGCAATCTGAACTGTTGGCCTTCCGTGCAAGATTGAACCCCTACCAGGATGTGTCCATGGCAAACCGGCATTTCTCAGCGCTACAAAAACTTTACCTCACCGGTTTTTTTATGGGAGAGCGTGTTGGACAAGAATACCATCTTAAACCAGATCAAGTGTTGCGACTGGAAGAGGTGAAGGACGTGTTGAATAGTGTGTATACTCGTAGCCAACTTTGGTTTTTAGATCATAGTCATCAAGGGGTTATGACCTGGGGAGAGCTGATGGAAATGACTAAGTTTGTTTCTTTTAAGGGGGATGAGATTGTCCGGCAAGTGGAAAGAGATTGGCGTGCTAAGTTTCATTTCGAGGGGACTTACGATCCCGAGTGTGTGGTGACGCGATTGCAGTTTGCGGTGATTACAGACTTGTTTTCGGATACTTTTGCCAAAGCGGTGAACTTGGACGGTTCGTTTGTAAAATAATCCCGTTTGCGCATCGGCGCAAACGGGACTATTCGGTTCTATTTGAATGCGAATACCTTATTTAGGGATTCGTTACTGATAAATGAATAATCCAGATTGGTCAATTCTCCGGTACCTATATTAATGACCATGCCATGAATGGCTAATTTTGCGCCATTTTTCCACGCATTCTGTACAATAGACGTTGTCGTCAAGTTGAACACTTGTTCCTTCACATTAAGCTCTACCATCCGATTAACGCGGGCTTCGGGATCCTCAATCGCATCCACTTCCTTCGCATGTAGGCGATAAACGTCCTTTATATGACACAACCAGTTATCGATAATTCCATGCTGCTGACCGCTTAATGATGCAGCAATTCCTCCGCAGCCATAATGACCAGCCACGATAATATGCTTGACTTGAAGTACGTTTACGGCATAGTCCAATACCGATAGCATGCTCATGTCCGAATGGATACACATGTTTGCGATATTCCGATGGACGAAAACCTCGCCGGGTTTTTTTCCTGTAATTTCGTTTGCTGGAACTCGACTGTCGGCACATCCTATCCATAAAACTTCGGGATGTTGCCCTTTCGCTAATTGTTGAAAGCGACCGGTTTCATCGTTTTCGACGAAATTCACCCATTCTTTGTTTCCTTTTAGGATTTCCTCGAATCCGAGTTGTAGCTCTTTTTCTATCATGATGTGATTGATTTGATATAGGGCTCTGTTTTCAGAACCCTACAAGTTTCCGCATTTATTTTTATATTTTAAACGATTTCTCCAACTTTATCTGGTCTTTTTGAGGGCACTTTGTTTTTATAAGTGACTTCGCGAAGCTCGATGTCCACTCCTTTACTTCGGGCATTTTGTTCGAAATCTTTGATGACGTCGATGACATCTTTATCTATAAATTTGCTCCGCTGACCATCGATGAGGATGGAACGAACGTTTTTCGGTAGGCTGTACAATTGCTGCTGAATGGGTGCCTTGTTCAGGAAAGTGACCTCCTCAGCTAAGGTGAATACCGCGTGATCGTTGTCGGTGTTTTCCGTTTCATTCAGATCCAATCGAAACGCATTGCGTAGATTCGCCCTAAGGATGTAAAATGTGGCGACAAGAATCCCCACGCCCACGCCGGTGAGCAGATCGGTGAACACGACGGCCGCAACAGTAACACCAAATGGAATGAACTGATCAAGACCTTTTTGGAACATTTTTTTGAACAGTGCGGGGTTCGCCAGTTTGTAGCCGGTGTGTATTAAAATGGCGGCCAGGCCGGCCAAAGGGATGAGATTAATTAAAGTGGGTATGGCCAGAACAGCAATCAATAGCCACATGCCGTGTAGCATAGCAGACTGTCTGGTTCGACCACCGGAATTCGCATTCGCCGATGATCGGACGATCACCGAGGTCATCGGCAGTCCGCCAAGTAGACCACTGGTCATATTCCCCACACCCTGAGCGATGAGTTCGCGATTGGTGGGCGAATTCCTTTTTAGGGGATCTAATTTATCGATCGCTTCGATGCTTAAGAGTGTCTCTAAGCTGGCGATGATGGCAATGGTCATGGCCACGGTCCATACTTCAGTGCTCAGGATTTGACTGAAGTCCGGAAAAACGAATAAACCTTGGAATTCCTGGAAGGAGGAAACGATCGGGATGTGCACAAAATGGTCGGGACCCAACGCAAATGGCGTGTTCTGAAAGGCCATACTCAGACCGATGCCGAATAAGACGACGACAAGTGGTGCGGGGACCTTGTTCAATTTTCTAATGTGGGGCCAACCCATTAATATCCCTAGGGAGCCGAGGCAAATGATTGCCGCTCCCCAATTGATTTGGG
>DXCW01000235.1 GCA_019115805.1 Candidatus Sphingobacterium stercorigallinarum | reverse complement strand
GGTTTCAAACCTAATTTGCTAATCACTTCATTACTCTTATCCAACGCTGGATTGGCATATAAGAGGGTAGCTTCTGTTCGTCTATCCATAATGAAATCCAACTGTTCGCTGGCCGCCACATCTTTAATCGCCTGATTGACTCGCTCTTGAACGGGTTTCATCAGCGCTTCGCGTTGCTGGAACAGTTCGCCTTCAAAACCAAATTTCTCTCTTTGGAAATCCTTAACCGACTTTTCCTTATTCACAATTTCATCTTCCCGGCGACGTCGTAGATCTTCATTCAAGCTAGCCTGATCTTTTTGGTATGCTTGGTACATTTGTTCCACTTCCTGATACTGTTTATCCACTTCCGCTTGCCACTGCTTGGAAAGGGCATCCAGCTTATTCTCTGCCTCAGCATATTCGGGAATATGTTTCATGATGTACTCGTAATCTACATAGGCCATTTTTTGTGCAACGGCGGTAGCTCCTGCCAGACACAGCGCTACAATCAGTATAGTTATTTTTCTTATCGACATATCATCTAATTTAATTACTTACTCTAAACGTGTCTATATGCGTTATTGTTATTTTTAAGACAACTAAAACTTTAAAAAGTTTAATTTCTAGAAGCCGCCCATACTCTGGATGATACTAAAGGTAAAGTTCTGCTTCCAGCTGCTGGTCTGTAGACCTGGAATCGGATCCAAGGCATGACCATAGTCAATACCTAACATACCGAATATCGGTAAGAAGATCCGTGCACCTACACCCACCGCACGACGCACTTTGAACGGGTTAACCTCTGAAAAACGATTCCAAGTATTTCCCGCTTCTGCAAAGGCTAGCGCAAATACTGTTGCTTGATCGTTCAACATGATGGGGTGACGCAGCTCGAGCTGGTACTTGGCATAGATTGGACTACCCGACTGAATAGCAATGCCCTGTTGATTGCTCCCCGTTGAGCTGGGGATCACCGTACCGTTGGAATAACCACGCATGGCGATGATTTCTGAACCTTGCAAGAAGTCAAAGCCCATCATACCGTCACCACCCAATTTAAACCGTTCAAAAGGTGAATCTGGTGCCTGCTCGCTGTAGGTTCCTAGGTATCCAAATTGAGCTTGTGCTTTCAATACCAGTTTTCCAACGATGGAGGTATACCACTGCGAGTCGAACTTCCACTTGTGGTACTCCGTCCATTTGTATTTTTCGTTATCCGGAGCCGTTTCGTAGTTCATACCATTAAACAAAGAATACGGCGGAGTCAATTGTACACTGAAACGAAGGTGAGAACCAGACGTTGGATAAATCGGTGCGTCAATCGAGTTCCGACTGATTTCTTGCGTAAAGTTTAAATTATACGCGGTTCCGTCTGAGAATACGAAAATGCCGCTATAATTGTCCAATAGGTAGCGCTGGTAAGAAAGTGAACTGTTGATTTGGAAATAGTTGTCCGGCCACTGCAATCTTTTACCTAAGGTAGCGGTTACCCCGTGCATTTGGATTTTTGGGATGCCTTCATAATCTTCATAGCGCCCAGTTAAGTAATTGTATCGTTGCAACTGAGAGTTGGAAATATAAGCACTCAATCCGAAGTAGATTGGTTTTTTTCCACCTAACCAAGGCTCCGAGAAAGAAAAGCTGTACGATTGGTAGCGTTTTCCCGAGGTCTGTCCGCGAATACTCAGCTTTTGCCCGTCGCCACGCGGGAGCGGTTTCCATGACTCTTTGTTAAAGAAGTTACTCGTCGAGAAGTTATTGAAGGTCAATCCTAATGTACCGATCACTTGGCCAGCACCGTAACCTCCGGAAAGCTCGACCTGATCTGACGGTTTTTCCGCCACCGTAAACTCGATGTCCGTGGTACCTTCTTCATAGTTCAGATTGGTCGGCATCGGATTGATTTTCTGTTCATCAAACATCCCCAATTGGGAAATTTCACGAACGCTTCGTACCAACAGCTCACGAGAGTATTTCTGTCCCGGTTTGGTGTATATAGAACGAAGAACAACCCGATCATTGGTCACATCATTCCCTTTCAAAATGACATTGTTGATGGTGTATTGTTTTCCTTCAAACAATTGGATATCCAGGTCTATGGTGTCTTGATGGATGCGGCGAATGACTGGCTGAACAGTAAACGTTAAGTATCCGTCGTTTTGGTAGATGGCTGCAATATCGTCGGAGTTCCGTGTTGGTCCGTTTAATTTAGAATAGAGCTTCTCTTCACTATAGACGTCGCCTCTCTGCATCCCCAACAAAATATTCAGTACCGAATCTTTAAACTTGGAGTTTCCAGACCAACTGATATCGCCTAGGTAATACCGAGGTCCTTCATAGATCTCCATATCGATAGCGATCTCGTTGTTGTCGTAGCGCCAGATCGAGTCGCTAACAATTTGAGCATCCCGGTAACCGCGATCCTGCATTTTCGCGACCAGATTGGTTTTCGCTTCTTCGTATTTATCTTCTTTAAATTTCCCTGGACCGAAAATACGGAACCAAGCGCGAGGCCGTACGCCTTTTAAGAATTTCTGCAACTGGCGGTCACTGAATTCTTCATTACCTTCAAAGTTGACACTGTTTACTTTTATTTTCTTATTCCGCTCTACATCGATGATAACAATCTCATTGTTTTGTTGGCTGCTATCTGGGACGGTTCGGATATTGATTTCAGGATACAAAAACGATTTTTCACGGAGAAACTGCTCTATGGTGCTTCTCGAGGTCAATAACAAGTTGTCGTTGACAATTTTACCTGCATTGGCATTTAAACGCTTTTTGACCTCTTCGGTTTGGCTCTTGCTCAGTCCATTGATGTCAATGCGACTCAAGCGCGGACGCTCCACAACGCGAATTTCCAAAAATATGGTCTCCTCTTGAATGTCGGTTGCGTATAATTCTACATTCTCAAAAAGATTTTGTTGCATGAGGTCCTTAATGACGTTGGCCGTTTGCTCGCTGGGCACCTCAATATATTGTCCTACACTTAACTTCGATATCGTGATTAACACATCGGTGTCCAAATACTGTGCGCCGCTGACGGTAACTCCTCCGATCACGTAATTTTTCGGATCGAGGTAACTGATGTCATCGGGGTTGTTGAGGTTTATTGGTCTATTGCCGGTAATTTGTGCCTGCGCCAGGCTGCTAATCAAGAACGTGAGTGCAAAACAAAGTCTAATTATACGCTTCATCTACTTTTTATTATGTCTGCTAAAGTACAGCAAAGTCTTGTTAATTTTTGTTAAAAGAAATATTGCGATTTTGTGACATTACGAGAATCAAAATCAAAATGTTGCAAAAGTAATGATTTCTTATAATTGTTCGCTAGTTTTCCCGAATCTTCTTTCGCGGGTTTGGTAGTCATAGATACACTGAAAAAGATGTTCTCTAGTGAATTCCGGCCACAAGATAGGTAAAAAGAAGAGTTCTGCATAGGCGATTTGCCACAACATGTAATTACTGATTCTCTCCTCACCACTGGTGCGGATTAAAATATCGGGGTCGGGCATGCCCTCGGTATAAAGATGGGCACTGAAAAGTTTCTCATCAATTTCTTGAATTTGGAGATGACCCTGTTGCACCTGTTCTGCCAGCCGCTTCGTGGCGCTCAGTATTTCTTCTCTAGACCCGTAACTCAATGCGAGGGTCAAGGTGCAGCCCGTATGGTGCTTGGTTTCTTCGATCGTTTGTCTAAGGGTGCCTTGACAGTGTTCGGGCAGATCGGCTGTTCGTCCTATGCTATTTACTCGAATGCGGTGTTTATGAAAGGTAGGTAATTCTTGATTCAAAGAATTGACAAGCAGTTCCATTAATGCATTGACTTCGGACTGCGGTCGACTCCAATTCTCCGTGGAAAAGGCATATAACGTGAGATAAGGAAGGCCAATTTCAACGGCTGCTTCCAACGCTTCTCGTACGGCGGTGACGCCATTCTGGTGCCCGAATACGCGCATTTCACCTTTTTCTTTAGCCCATCGTCCGTTGCCATCCATTATAATTGCAATATGCTCAGGCAACTTCGATTGATCTATTTGTTCTTTGACACTCATTTGTAAACATAATTTCTCTACCATAGAAGCGCTTCATTTCACCAAGTGGTTTTTGGAGTTAGGCACCGCGTTTTCCTTAAATCGCCCGAGATCACTGTTGTATCGGCTACGCTTTTGCCACGCCCGTTCAGTGAGGAAGTCCTTCTGCACGTCTGATAGATTTGCGATAAAGATACAGGTTTTGCTGCAAAAAAAACGGATAAATCAACTAGTAGTTACGCACATCGATTCCCCATAGTAGTTTTTCACGTAGTATGGTGAAATATTGATCGTTGGCTAGACGAATCAAATTAATATTAAACGGAGCTTTGGTGATTAAAAGGGTCGTCTTCGTCGATAAAATCTGATTTTTAGAATCGCAGGTCAGGATGTATTTTTCTGTTCGTGCTTCTATTTCCAGCTGCAGTTGCATGTTTTCGTTGACCACAATCGGGCGAACGTTCAGGTTGTGCGGGGATATGGGAGTAATCACGAAGTTGCCACTTCCTGGCATAATAATGGGACCGCCGCAGCTTAAAGAATAAGCGGTCGACCCGGTAGGAGTGGCGATAATTAGGCCATCAGCCCAGTAGGAATTCAATAATTCCCCATCTAACGTCGCGTGAATAGTGATCATCGCCGAGGAGTCAGAACGAAAGACACTGATATCATTAAGTGCGAAATATTCACTTTGCTCAAATGCGCCATCCGAGCTTTGCACCTGTAACAAGGCTCTCTTTTGAATTTGGTAATCTCCGGCAAGTATTTGGTCCAGAGCTTCTTGTATATGGTTTTTAGATACATTTGCTAGAAAGCCCAAACGTCCAAAATTGATTCCAGCCACCGGTATTCCTGAATCTCTTATCAAT
>DXCW01000040.1 GCA_019115805.1 Candidatus Sphingobacterium stercorigallinarum | reverse complement strand
TATCAGAGAAATGGCCAAGCGTATTCATAAATCTGTTCTGTTTGAAACTTGTTTCAGTTTGTTTAATAATCAGAAAGCTGCCCCCGGACTTCTTAACGAAGGCTGTTTGGGGCGGCTTTTTATTTCTTTTTTACAACTTTTCGGGAGCCAAGCGTTTAAGAGAGGAGTTTCATGTCTTATGTTTTTATGTGGCTTTGTTACTTCTGGGTTCTCCCAAGTCGATGTAAGTCAGAATAAGCAAACCATTGATTTAGTCAAAACTGGACTTCAGGTTGGGGACACGATCTCACCGATCAATCTAGGGCACGTTTATAATCATCCGTCTAGTAATTTAATGCTTCCATCTGGAAAAGCCGATCTGACAATTATTGATTTTTGGGCAACCTGGTGCGGAGCTTGTATAGCTGCCTTACCGAAAATGGATAGTCTTAAACATGTGTTTGATGGCGAACTGGACTTCTTATCGGTTACTTATCAAGATAGTCAACTTGTTAAACCGTTTTGGGAAACGTTGGAAAAAAGACTAGGCAAACCGCTGAACATTCCGGTAGTCACAAATGATTCCCTATTAAGGCAGCTTTTTCCACATAAGACATTACCCCACTACGTCTGGTTGGATAGACAAGGTGTTGTAAAAGCAATTACCGATTTAAATGCCATCAATGAACATACTATTCGGAGCGTACTTTCGAATGAAGATTCTGTGTCACAAAAGCGGGACTACAAAGCTGTTTACGATAGAAATGAACCCTTGTTCCTTAATGGCAACGGCGGGGATGCAGATTCATTGACATTCCGTTCTGTCATTAGTGGATATGTGGAAGGAGTTAGTGGCCAAACACATTACAATCGGTCTTACCGTGATGCATATACTAAATTGACATTTATAAACACGTCATTAAGTGGGATATTCAGCACCGTGTATGGTGCGCTGTCGAAACTTTGGATTGGAAGGCATCGGATCAAGTTAGCGGTTACTGATCCGGATCGATTTTCTTCTGATTTGATTGGCGAACCGTATTTAGAATGGCTGCGTCATGGAAATGGGTACTGCTACGAAGTGATTGTCGCCGGTGTCGATAACAAAGCAATTTATGAGGTGATGAGGGATGAACTCGTCAAAATCTTCCCTCAATATAGGGTGAGTGTACAACCCGTCCGCACCAAATGTATTGCGTTGATCAAGACGGACTCATATCAAGATATTAAGTCCGCTGGGGGAGAACATCTCGCAAAAATTACTGCTGATAGGTGCTTTATCCAAAATGCGTCTTTAGACTATCTTACTTCTCGTCTGGACTACTATTTTTTACAGGGTAGTCCTTATCCGATCATTAACGCTACGGGAATTACAGATTTAGTTGACATCGAATTCGAGGCTCCTTTAAGTGATATTGATGCGATGAACAAAGAATTGGATCGATACGGCCTTCGTTTCGAGGAAGGAATATATGAAACCGAGATGCTAATTATTGAAGACAGTCCGGGTGATCACTAATTTGAATCCTATCATGCGTAACATATATCTATATATCTATATTTTGGTGAGTTTGTATTTGAAGGTCGAAGCCCAGCAACAAAATGCACCGAATATTCTAAAGGGGCGTGTTATTGACGCTATGACGGAGCTTCCGCTCCAGGGAAGCACCATTCGCCTCAACCAATCGAATATAACGACCCGTAGTGACAGTGCCGGTTATTTTCGCTTAGCTACCCAGGGAAAGGAGATCGAGTATACCGTTAGCCATGTAGGATACCAGTCGATTAAAAGAACTGCAAGTACTCAAGTCTCTTTTGAATTGGTTCGATTAATGCCAAACGAGGATAAAATTGAAGAGGTAGTAGTGAGTACTGGTTATCAAGACTTACCCATCACCGCTACCACTGGCTCTTTCACAGTAATTGATTCGGCTTTGTACAACAGGAATACAGACGAAAACTTGTTAACGAGACTAAATCACGTTACACCCGGACTAATTTTTAATAAAAACCGGTACGCTAGTGAAAATAGCATCAGTATTAGAGGAATGAATACGATCTTCGGAGATTCCGAGCCATTGATCATTCTGGACAATTACCCCTACGAAGGGGATATCGAATTGATTAACCCGAATGATGTGGAAAGCGTAACCGTGTTAAAAGACGCAGCTGCGGCGTCAATATGGGGAGCTAAGGCGGGTAACGGCGTGATTGTTATAAAAACGAAAAGTGGAAAACAAGGACACTCTCCGACGATTGATTTTTCATCGAGCTTTAGATTGGAGGAAAAACCGAACTTATTTTTCGACCGTCGCATGTCCTCTTCGGACTACATTGATACCGAACAGATATTATTTGAAAAGGGGTATTTTGATTCCGATGAGGCGTCCTATGATCATAAACCAATATCGAAGGCTGTCGAGTTAATGATTGCACGGCGCGACGGCCATATCTCGGAGGCGAATTTTAAGAAAGCGATTGACAGGTTAAGGCAGAATGATTTAGTAAAGGATGTATCTAAATATTTATTTAGGACCGCGCAAACTCAACAGTATAATATAAGCCTAAACGGCGGTAGCGATTATCAACGATATTATGTTTCGGCAGGTCACGTTCGTTCTAAAGAAGATCGTGTCGGGAATGACGCTGAGAGATATACCCTGACCTTAAATCAGGACATCAAACTTTTTAATAACTTCCTTGTCTTAACTAATCGCGTGAACTATTCCCAGAGCGAAATCTTGCAAAATAATCCCGATTTTGTTACGCGATCATATGCTCCGTATGAGCGTTTGATTGGAGACAATGGTGCTTACGTTTCTTTGGTTAAAGATTATCGGCTAGAATTTCTTGATCAAGCAAAGAAGGAGGGGCTTTTGGATTGGTCGTACAATCCGCTTGATGAAATAAAAAATAGGAATTACGAGAGACAAGGCAATTTATTCCGTTTTAATCCGAGTTTAGAGTTACGTATTATGGAGGGACTGACGTTACAAGCGAATTATCAGTTTTCTTCGGCATCGAATGAGATTCGAAATTTGGATCGCGCAAACAGTTACCGAGCAAGGGATTTCGTTAATCAATATACATATTTTGACGATAATGGTGATATCGCGCGTCCAGTACCTGCTGGAGGTATATTAGACGTAATCGATCGAAAGGGGCGGGGTCACTATTGGCGTGGACAAATCGATTATCGAGGGAATTGGTCTGGAGTCCATAACTTTCGAGCAATTCTTGGAGTCGAACAACGTACTGACCAAACGTTAAGTGTTTCTGAGAGAATATATGGGTTTGAAGAGGAATTTGGACACGGACATCAGGTTGACGGAAATACGTTCTTCTCCATATATAACAACCCCTATGCTTCGCGCCGTATTCCCACCCCGTATTCGATGGGCGAGATGCATGATAATTATCGTTCATTCTATAGCAACGCTAGTTATACCTTGAATGACCTGTATACCCTTAGTGGAAGCGCGAGAGTCGATCAGTCGAATCTTTTCGGTGTAAATACGAATCAAAAGGGAGTTCCGTTGTATTCGCTAGGAGCAAGTTGGCAAGTTAGCGACGAGAAGTTCTATAATGCTCATTTTATTCCGAAACTTAGGTTGAGGCTTTCATTCGGATATAATGGAAACGTAAACAAAGGACTCTCGGCACTACCCACTGCTCGATATTTTCAAGCGGGTGAAAGCGCGCTCAATTTGCCTTTTGCTACGATGGAAAATCCACCTAATCCAAATCTGCGTTGGGAAAAAGTCCAAATATGGAACATCGGGACAGATTTTACTATTGGTAACAACTTGATTAATGGTACCGTTGAGTATTATCGTAAAAAAGGAGAAGACTTAATCGGAACCGTTCCCTATAGACCGAGCAGCGGAATCAATTTGTTCACTGGTAATTTTGCCAGCACAGAAGGCGAAGGATTCGACTTGACGATAAATTCAAATAACTTGCAAGGACGACTACGTTGGAATACCCAATTCCTACTCAGTCATTCACGCGATTATGTCAGTGAATACTTGCAGGCAGCTAACGCGACAGAGATCATTAATTACGGAGAAGGGCTATCGCGTACGCCTGTGGAAGGGAAGCCACTATTTGCCATATATAGTTATCCGATGAAAGGGCTAACTCCAGACACTGGAGATCCTATTGGTTATTTGAACGACGAAGAAAGCCAAGATTATTCAGGAATCATTTCAAACGCAGAGATAAAAGACTTGATATATCATGGGCCGGCTCGACCCACATGGTTCGGGGCAATAAGGAATACGTTCAGTTATGATGATTTGACGCTTTCGTTCAACGTTTCTTTTAGTTTCGGATATTATTTCCGAAAACAGTCAATCGGCTATGGAGAAGATTTTGGTTTAGGAGGACACGGCGACTACTATGAAAGGTGGCAAAAGCCTGGAGATGAGAAAATCACTTTTATTCCTTCCATGCCGGAGGGATTTGTAGCCGGACGAGACCGATTTTACAATAACTCATCTTTCTTAGTCGGTAGAGGCGATAATATACGGATTGAAGATATCCGTCTTGACTGGCGAATTTCGACGGCATTAAATAAAATAACTGTGATCAAGGGGTTAAATGTGTTCTTGTACGCCAATAATTTAGGTGTGATTTGGAAAAAGAACCGCTTCGGACTAGATCCGGATTATCAGTCTATTCCTATGCAGAGACATTTCAGCTTTGGGCTAAGTGCCCAAATGTAGAACTACAAACTTTTTAAAGAATGAAAATCAAACTTGTATACTTTTTTTTATTATTCCTATTGTGTAGAACATTGACGGGTTGTTCTGATATCCTTGATGCCAAGCCACAGCAATCCCTACTCGTTCCGAGCAAACTGTCCGACTTTCAAGCTTTACTGGATGATTTTGCCTTGATGAATTATTTCGTTTCGGGACTTTCCAGCGTCGCGGTCGACGACTTTTACACCACTGACGGTGGTTGGCAGAGTTTACAACCTATAGAAAGAAATGCCTATCTGTGGAAGGAAGATGTTTATGATAATCAGGTCGATGTCTCAGATTGGAATACGCCTTATAAAGTGGTTTTCAATACCAATATTGTATTAGACGGATTATCGGATTTGTCGCTAGAAGCGGAACATCTGGATGAGAGCAGGGCAATTCGTGCGCGCGCATTATTTTATCGATCGTTCGCATACTATGCGCTAACTCAGACGTTTTTTCCAGCGTTTGATTCCGGAGAATCCTCCAATAAGCAGATTGTTCCGGTGCAGTTAAGTTCAGATGTAAACGAGCCTGCCAGTTATCGCTCGCTACATGAGCTTTATCAAATGCTGATATCCGATCTCACGGATGCAGCTACGGCGTTGGATAATCTGGCGTCCATCAGGGCTCGGCCCTCTAAGATGGCTTGTTACGCATTGCTTGCCCGTATATATCTACTCTTAGCTGACTATGAAGACGCGGCTCGTTACGCGAGTTTGGCTCTTGAGATAAACAGTACACTTTTAGATTATAGTACAATACCCCTAGATACGGATCGGCCTTTTCCCAATTCACATTTAAATGCCAATGAAGAAGTGTGTTTTTATGCAGGAATGACTAGTTATTCTTACCATCGAGCTGCACTGACATTTGTAGCGCCAGAGTTATATACTCTTTACGAAGAAGACGATCTGCGGAAAAATATATTATTTAAGAAGGGCGATGAAGGTATTAATTTGAAAGGAACCTATACAGGAAATTCCAGTAGGTTTGCGGGCATAACAAATGCAGAATTGTTACTGATCAGGGCTGAGTGTAATGCTAGACTAGGAAATCATGAGCAAACGAAGATAGACCTGACGACCTTATTAAAAAAACGGTATGTGACTGATACATTTTCCGATTCAGTAATTCCGGATGACGATCTGTTAAACTTCGTATTGTTGGAGCGAAGAAAGGAATTGGTCGGTCGAGACACCAGTTGGAGCGATCTGAAGCGACTGAATCTTGATTCAGAAACTGCGATCACATTGTCAAGAATGATTGACGGAGTGGAATATCATTTGCCACCCAATGATGATCGGTATGCTTTCCCTATCCCTCAAGCAGAAGGCCACAATCCTTCGTGAAAGTATCGCTAGGTAACACAACTCCCTCAAAAAATATCTTTGAGGGAGTTGATCATCCGGTAATTTGTCTATAATAGTTCGAAAGTACCGGTTGTTTGAGAAATCGGCTCCATGTCCGGAGTTGGATTCACTTCTTCAGGGAACTCTGCTGTGCAGACTTCCGCTGAGTTGGAGCAGTTGTAATCGAGCTGTGGATTTAAATGATCCACGTTTTGCCATTCATCTATATTTCCGTTTTGATCGTAAACAGGTCGGTAAGTAGATGTGGATTGATACTGATCGGCGGTTTTAGCTTGGATTACAAAGCCACCCATAATAAATAATGCCACTAAAGCTACTAGATTGATTTTTGAAAACTTTTCTTTTAACAGTTTCATAATTTTTAAGATTTATGTTGCATGAAAACGCAACGAGTGAGCTCCTTAGATCCTTGGGGTTATATCGTTTCGGAGAATTGTTCATTAAGATTCATTTTGCCTGGTTACCCATAGAGGCTGCTTTTATTCTATTTTTCTTGCCGTAGACCTCCTTTCATTTAGCATCGGTACCGTCTTGCGCTCAGACCGATGCGTCAACCATAAGCTGGCTAGTGCCAGCAGTAGAAACACAACATTAAACACGAGGTGTTCGCCGTAACTCAACTCGCTGATGATCCCCCCACAGCTACAGGGGACACGCCCGAAGGCAGCGTTCATCACAATGGCGATATAAAATATAAATAGAGTGAGTAAACCTGCACTGAGTTTGAGTCCTAGGCGTTGCGTGGGTTTGAACAGGAGTAAGCCAATGATCAAAAGTTCGATTAGCGGTATCAGCCACGTCAACACGTCAGACAAACCTGGAGCGAAAATTTGATTATGCATCGCCCGCTTTGCCGTTTCATAGTCTATTAGTTTACTCAGCACCGCGTAAGACCACATCGCTGTTAGTAATGCAATGGTGAGGTGGGCGGTTATTCTTTTCCAATTTGTACTCATGTTTCTCATAATTCCGATGTCTACTACAAAGGACCGCAGTCACGGTGAAAGAAACACTGGTCAAAAGACAGTAGATTTTAAATAAGAAATAGCTTATATTAACACGAGTACGTACGCGACCCCTTAGCTAAAACGGACTTTAAATACACTTACCGCGGATTTAGTGGAATGACTGCATTGGGGTAGTGAAGCCCCCTTATCTCAAAGCGTATTATTCTTTTAGATGTTTTTTTAACGATTTGTAATAATCGCGAGAACTGGTGAAATCGAGCAACTCTGAGCATTGCTGGATGGTTAGACGGCTTGCGATTTCCGGAAAATAGCGGTTTAAAAGTGTCACCCGATCGATCAGAGGAGCACGATAAATTTCGCTGAAGCGTCGTAGCTTGTTGATTTCATGCTGTTTTAATACGTGGATGATTTTGCTGAAGTCGGTATACGTTTTTAAAGCTTCCCGATAGCGGGTATTGGGTATTTCATAAAACACGGCAGGACTGATGAACTTTAGCGCAAAAGGCAGACTTTTTTGGGTAAACGGATGCCAGGTGCCGGAGAAATACTCATTATCGATTGCGACATTGACAATGGATGTGTCGCCCTT
Source organism: Candidatus Sphingobacterium stercorigallinarum (assembly GCA_019115805.1). Classification (GTDB taxonomy): domain Bacteria; phylum Bacteroidota; class Bacteroidia; order Sphingobacteriales; family Sphingobacteriaceae; genus Sphingobacterium; species Sphingobacterium stercorigallinarum. Next base: position 3,564 of record DXCW01000040.1, on the reverse strand, counting down.
CGCATTGAACGCCTCGTAAACTAGCGTGCCTGAGAGCAGAAAACACCAATGTTCACTTCGTTGATCGACCATTTTATAGTACGACCGGTTCGTTGCAGTACGTATTCGTCCGTAACGCGTTAAAAAGTGATGTAACGTCTCTCCAACAGGACGATAACGCTCGAAAAATACAATCATTCGTTTCATGGTTAGTTAAACTTAATGTGGATGTGGTACAGAAATGATCAAATCAAATTTTTACTTTCGGATTTTCTAAATTCTGGGATAAAAACTTTTTGTAATGTCCCATTCCGTCCGTATTCGCCATTTTTCTGGGACGAATAGAACTGACAATACAAAACCACGGTTTCGTCCCACTTTTTTATTTTCCTAATCCTTTTAGAAGAAATTAGACTTGGTTTTTCAGCTGAAACTATCAGGCTATACGCTCCAGCCTGTAATGGAGGATTATTAAACAAACACATTATGAAACCAGAGATTAGAAGCTCAGTACATGGGCTTACACGCCGTTATGACGGTGCCGTTGATTCCATTCCCTTTGATTTTATATTTCAAGAGGATAATCCCGTTGAACCCAAATGTTGGTTTGATGGACTTTAGTTTTTGACGAACAGGCGTTGGGCGTATGGCTTAGCGCCTGTTTTTTATTCCCTACCTTATGAAAACAGCATTAAACTACCACAGCAAATTAATAGCCTACAAAAAAGAATGTGAATCGCATTATACGAGTGATGTATTGGTGCGTAGTCGTGATTTCCAACAATTTTGTAGGAATGTGTATCGACTGTTGAAGATACAAACCAAGGAAGACTATATCGCCTGGTATCGGAAACTCCAATTCAATCGGCGCCGAGCCTCTTTGGAACAGCAGGTTCCGCTGAAGGATCTACCGATGGAAAATCTCAGTGACTTTAAGAAAGAGATGTCGGTGTTGGACGAGCAGCCGCATTTGATCTCTACCTTTCACCTGGGTTCCTACCGCTTACTTCCACGCCTGCTTTCCGAGTGGGGGCACAAGCTCGCGATTATTCTCTCGGAGGATATCGTGCAACAGCAAGGCGATTTTTTTATTCGTCAAGCACAATCCACTGCCGCCGGTCAGGTCGCTTTGTTAAACTCGTCGGATGCGAGTCTTTTTAGGAAAATAATCCGCTTACTCAGTGAAGGATATCACGTTTTGCTTTATTTAGACGGTGGTACGGGCTTACAGGACATGTCGCGAACCAAGCACCTTATGGAAGTACCGTTTTTAAAACGAACTTTAATGCAACGTTCCGCCTTGTTCGAGCTGGCCGATAGACTGAACTATCCGGTGATTTGCGCAACGATGGGGTATGATGAGCGCCGGATTGTAGCGGAGATGCACCGAAGGTGGCATGGAGAGGATGGAGAGCCGCGGGAGAACGCTACCGCTATTCTTCGGCAAAGCTATGGGTTTTTGGAAGCGCTGATTTCCCGGAATGCACCCAGTTGGGAAGGATGGTTGTATTCACTCCCCCTGAAAAGGCTTGACATCGAAGAATAAGGAGAAACTCCGGTTTAGTCGATAAGGTCGAGGTGTAGCTACGGTTCTTTCTGATTATCAAATAATTGCTATATTTGATGTTCGTCGATTAATAAACCTTATCTACAGTGTATAATGACGGAATCAAGACGCATACGGGCTTTCTTGGTTAGCGCTAAATATCACATTCTTTTTTGGGTAGGCATCGCATCATTTACTTACCTTAAGTACTGTTTTGCCCTCGCAACGGGGTTGCCTAAAGCCGTGTTTTTTTATCTGTTACTTTGTTTGCCGCCATTCTATATCGTGTTTAATACCGTGTTATCGGACCTGAGGCGAGCGCGCAATATCAAGAGTCGAATAATCTGGTTGCTGCCTTTGTTTTTATTGGTCATCCCGTATGCCTATGGGATTATCTATCACATATTGCCTGTATTTGGTGTAGTGTACTACCATCCCAATAAAACGTTTGAGATCGAATCCTTTGTCGTGGTGATTGGCATTCATTTTTTGAAAATGATATTGGCGGCTACCGCATTTGCCGTAGTGATCCAGTACCTTCGCGTGCTCACGCAGCTTGGCGAATTGAAAATACGCTACGAGGATTTGAAATTGCGGTATCAAATAGACGATCATCTCATTGGGAATGTATTCGCGCTTATCGGAAACTGGTTGGTGTGTCGAAGTATGGCCGCGTACCAATTGATTGCGCAACTGCGTGAATTTATTGGCTTCGTGGGCGAAATCTCGCCAGAAGATGCTGGTTTAATTAAACTAAATGAAGAGTGGAAGAACACCTTATTGATGATCGCTATCTTTAGAGAAATGAAAGGTACGCATCGGGTGTTTACCGTACGCGGGGAACCGGGCGAGGAGTGGGAGATCCCAAAAGCCACGTTAGCTACCTTTGTTGAGAACATGTACAAATACGGTGACCTCTCCTCAGCGCATCCCGGAATAATTGCAGTGAAGACCTCCTCGCACTATTGTGAGATTATTTGTAAGAATAAAAAAGCAAGACGAGCGACGCGCTCTCGCTTGCCTTCAAAGGGGATTGGTTTATCCCAGGTCGGCAGACGATTACATTTATGGCTACCCGACAACCATGAGATTCAAATCACCGAAGATGCCGACGAGTTTGAAGTACGGTTGCGTTTAAATCATACATCATGATGGTAAAAAATATGCGTGTCGCTGTTGTGGACGATGAGCAAGAAAGTATAGACACCTTAATTAAATTACTCGCGCTTTGTCAAGACGTAGATGTGGTTTACGAATCCACTTCGCCAATAGATGCGCTCTCTTTTTTGAATGAACATCAGGTTGACTTGCTGATTACCGACGTGGTCATGTCCGATATAGACGGCATCAGTTTAGTGGGCTCGCTTTCGAATCCACCGCCTATTATCTTGATGACCAGTTATTCCGAACGCGCGATTGAAGGATTTGATATTGGCGCGTTACACTGTTTGACAAAACCGGTAAATATTGTTCGTTTGAAACAAGCCATCCAGCGCGTGCGGGAAAGAAACTATAGCCGGCCGTATAGAAACAGCATAGTCATTGAGACCACGGAGCGGGATCATCCCGAAAACACGTACAGAAAAACATATGCCAGACGCTTTTTGCTATCCGATATGGTGTTTATTAATACCGATGGGAACCTAGCGCATATTCATCAGATCGACGGGGTTGTTCACACGGCTCGAATCACGCTAAACGAATTGGAGAATAGATTGCCCTCACCGCCTTTCATTCGGGTACATAAAGGGTTTCTGATCCATATGGATCATATTGACAAAGTCAGCTTTAAACAACGACGCAGCCATCTGTTTATGCGTGGCGAGACTACTGCTATAACGATAGATCCCAGCAAAGCGGAGCACATCAAAAAATACTACTTTAATGATCAGACCGATCGCTAGTATCCGGCCATTTACTTGAGACACAAAGCATCATCCGGATCGCATTAGCCGATCGATCATCACCCCCCCGTTTTTACGAACCTACTAAAGGTGATAAAATGAACGTATGTCATGAGTGCGAGCTTAACATATGAG
>DXCW01000234.1 GCA_019115805.1 Candidatus Sphingobacterium stercorigallinarum | reverse complement strand
GTAAGCTGGAATTGCACATCCTCTCGGGACACCGTTTGGTCGAATTCCCACTGCAACGTCACATAATAACAAGACGCCTTTACTTTTTTAAAATCCACCTGCGCTTCCACCTCCGCCAAATTTGATGCAAGCCCACTCACGTACGGTTGCAATTCTTTCGGAATAGGTATGGACTTCCAAGCAAAGAGCTGCTCAGCAGACAAGAGCTGCAAGCTAAAGAATAATAAAACGATTCGGCACCCAATCAACTGTTTTCCGTTCATGGTCCTACGCTGTTACGATCCAATGATAGGTACCGCTGGTACCGCTGCTCATATATTTCCTTGTTCTCGCGGTCAGGATAATAGGTTGTTTCAAAACCTGGCCCAAGAGCATCCATCGCTTCCGGTAGGTTAGCGTAGATTCCAGCTGCCGTAGCGGCCAGCATCGCGGCTCCCAATGCGCAGGTTTCCTCTGAGGCGTGCACCTTGATAGGACGTTGCAATACATCGGCCAAGACTTGCATGACATAGGGAGATTTTTTTGCAATTCCCCCCACCCCAATCACACCTTCAATCGGCACACCCTGCTGCTCGAAGTGTTCCACAATAGCGCGAGAACCAAAACAGGTCGCTTCCACTAGCGCTCGGAACATCCGCACAGCAGTGCTCCCCAAGTCCAAATTAAACAGCCCTGCTTTTAACAAGGGATCGACGTTCGGGGTGCGACGGCCATTAAACCAATCCAAAGCATATTCTCCATCGACACACAGCGGCTCTTTCGCCGCTAGGTCAGAAAGATGGGGCAGCATTCGGTCTTCTAAACGCCCGATAAGGGATCGAAGCGTATCTTTGGCTTCTCCAGCTTGTTCAAGCTCCTGATAAAGTGGCCACAATAAGAGTTCTTTAAACCAATTGTACACATCGCCAAATGCCGATTGTCCAGCTTCCAACCCGATCCACGAAGGTACAATCGACCCCTGCACCTGACCACAAATGCCCTCGATCAGCCGATCGGCCATCCGCTCGTTTGATACCACCATCATATCGCAGGTCGAGGTGCCCATGACCTTACACATATACCCTGGTCGGATCTGTGCCCCAATCGCGCCCACATGGGCATCGATCGCGCCAACGGTAACCACCACATCCGTGCGCAGTGACAGTTTCTCCGCCCATTCTGCACATAACGATCCCGCCACGGTGTCTGCGGTATACACCTCCGAGGAAATCGAGGGGTAAATTCGACCCAACGCAGCATCGATATCTTCAAAAAACGACTGCGGAGGATACCCACCATGCTCAGCTGCCCATAGGGCTTTGTGACCAGCGGCGCATACATTGCGTTTCATCCCGGATAGATCTCGACCACCGGTCAGTAAATAGGGTAACCAGTCGCTTTGCTCTACCCAACTGCTCGTTTCCTGAAACACCTCAGGATCCGTTCTGGATAAATGCAGTAGCTTCGCCCAAAACCATTCTGAGGAATACGCTCCGCCACAATAATTCAAATAATTAACTCTTCCCGCTCTTGCTTTCGCGTTGATCTCCTCGGCCTCTGCTATGGAGGTATGATCCTTCCAGAGAAAAAACATCGCGTTGGGATTATCTCGAAATCGTTCTTGTAGCGCTAATGGATGTCCGTATTGATCGGTCGCAACAGGTGTAGACCCCGTCGCATCAACCGATATCCCGACCACGCGGTCACGAATCTCTTGTTCGGCCCCTGCCAGACAGTCCAAAATACACTGTGCTAAACTCTCGATATAATCCAAAGGATGTTGACGGAATTGGTTCTCGCTTGGCACACAGTACAAGCCTTTCGCCCAACGTTGATACGGCGCTACGCCTGTTCCACACACTTCACCCGTGCGGGCATTAATCAGTAATGCGCGGGACGAGTCGGTCCCAAAATCTACACCAATTACATATAATGACTCCATCATAAAACATTATTTTTAATGCGCCGGTGGTCTCGATGCATCCATTTCACCAAATTTACCATGCCCCCATATTGCGAAGGCCGCAATCACCACATAGCAAACGACCGGTATAATAAATCCAGTAGCCATATTACTGTGATCGGCAATCAGCCCCATTATGGGTGGGCAAAAAGCTCCGCCCGCTACTGCCATGACTAAAAAAGAGGATCCTTTTTTAGTCAGTGTGCCTAAATCGGCTACGCCCAATGCAAAAATCGTCGGGAACATAATGGACATGAAAAAATAGGTAATAAACAACGCACAAACCGAGATCCATCCAAGATTCAGGAATACCAGAATATTTAAGATCACATTGGCCACCGCATAAATCCCCAACAGGACGTTTGGCGCCATAAATTTCATCAAGTATGATCCCGAGAGTCGTCCCACCCAAAATGCCCCCATTCCCCCTATAGCTAAAATCAACGAGGCGGCCTGTTCGTCATTTCTCGGCATAAAAAACGCACCAAAATACCCGAGATTCTCCATGATTCCCGCTATGGGTGCTCGCAAATCGTGAATCGCTTCGATCACGTAATTAATGAAAAACGAGTTGGCCCCCGTTTGCGCAGCAACATAAACAAACTGAGCAATCACGGCAAAAATGAAAATCGGATGCTTCAGCAAATGGCGCATCGGGGGATTTTCTTCCGGTTCACCGGCCGCTTGCCCCTCCTTTATTTCAGGTAGTTTGATAATCAGAAAGACGATGGCCACCAAGACCACAATACAACCTACCGCTATATAGGGGGTCACCAAAGAATCGAATTTATCGTGTTCCCCTTCGGCTTCAGTTCCAAAAATCATCAATCCCCCAATCAGCGGACCTAAGATCCAACCCAAACCATTGAATGATTGCGAAATATTAATTCGCCGAGCCGCCCCTTCTTTCGAGCCTAGAGCAATCGAATAGGGATTTGCCGCGGTTTCCAAAAAAGCCAAGCCACAAGCAATGACAAAAAGCGCCGTTAAAAAAGGAATAAACGCAGCAAGTTTCGCGGCCGGATAAAACATGAAGCAGCCAATCGCAAACACAGCAAGCCCGAATACAATTCCTTTTTGATAACCGTGCTTCTTGATGAACAGTCCGGCTGGAATGGCCATCGCTAAATAACCAATGTATAGGGAAAACTGGACAAAGCCCGATTGCGCCTTGGACACGTGCAAAAGATCCTGGAAGTGTTTATCCAACACATCTAGAAAACCATGGGCGAAGCCCCAAAGGAGAAATAAACTACAAATGAATAAAAACGGGACCAACAGGTATTTGCCTTGATCATCCCTGAATAGTGATTTTTTATGTTGACTCATCGGATATTGAATTTATTTGTATAACGGTCCGAAAACTGCACAGGCGCGATAATCTGCACCTTCTGGATCCATTCCAAAGGCAGCCCATGTGGCGGGTCGAAACGCACGGTCGGCGTCCACATTATGCATACAAACCGGTATTCTTAACATGGACGCTAGCGTAATCAGCTCCCCACCAATATGTCCGTAGCTAATGGCGCCGTGGTTCGATCCCCAGTTCGCCATAACCGAATACACGTCTTTAAACGCTCCTTCACCGGTCAAATTAGGCACAAACCAGGTCGTCGGCCAGGTTCTATCCGTCCGTTCATCCAGCGTGTGATGCACTTCTTCGGGCAAATCCGCGGTATATCCTTCGGCAATTTGTAAAGCGGGTCCTAAGCCCTTTATAAGATTAATGCGGCACATGGTCACCGGCATCTCGCCACGCGTTAAAAAGTTAGACGAATAGCCACCTCCTCTAAAGTAATCTCGGTTGGCCGGATACCAAGTTGTGGCCTCTAAGCAACTGGTTATATCTCGATCATTCAATTCCCAAAACGGCTTCATAATCGGCTCACCATCTTGGGTCTGACGGCCGGTTCCGTCTAAGGTAGCCGCACCCGAATTGATCAAATGAATGAAGCCAGAGGCGGCACGACCTTCAGGTTTCCAACCGCTCACCCGCTCCACCGCATCGGGAGACCAGTAGGTACGTACATCGGCAAAAATCTGGGCACGATTTGTCAGTAAATAATTGAACGCCATGGACACACCATTCAATGAATCGTTTTCAGTAGCGACCATGAATGGCGCTCGTTTGCCATCCCAGTCAAAAGACGAAGTCAAAATGGCTTCTGCAAAATCCCCATTGGGTAAGAAGTCAGTCCATTGCCGTTGCCCCTGAAAACCTGAAATAAACGCATGATGTCCGTGTGCTTCTTCCTGATGTCCCATTTCGGCCAGTTTCGGGTTACCGATCATCAAATCCCGGATAATCAATGCCATTTTTACGACAAAAGCCCAATCATCGTCTTTCTCCTTTCGGCTTTTTACTTTATGCTCTTGATTGAAATCTTCGCCCTCTTTACAATGCTCCTTTGTCCAAGCCAGCGCACGGTCGAACTCCTGATGATCATAAATTCCAAGCTCTACGCGTCTTAAGACCTCCGAAGAGTCTACGTATTCGTTTCGCATTCCCAAATATTCCTGGAAGAACTCTGCATTCACAATAGAGCCTACGATGCCCATACATACCGAACCGATGGCTAAATAGCTTTTCCCGCGCAATATCGAGACGGCAAGACCGGCTCGAGCAAAAGACAACAGTTTCTGCTGCACATCCTGTGGGATACTGTTATCCCCCATGTCTTGCACATCTCTGCCGTAAATACTAAAAACGGGCAAACCTTTTTGGTTATGCGCAGCTACAGTTGCCGCCAAATACACCGCTCCCGGCCGCTCAGTCCCATTAAATCCCCATATCGCTTTAGGACGTAAAGGGTCCATATCCATGGTTTCTGAACCGTAACACCAACAGGGAGTAACGGAAAGCGAAACGCCTACGTTCTGCGCATCAAACTTTGTTTGGCAATCAGCGGCTTCCTTTACACCTCCGATACACGAGTCAGCTATCACACATTGTACGGGACTGCCATCGGGATAGCGGAGTTCGTTTTCATAAAAAGCAGCCACCGCTTTAGCCATATTCATCGTGGTGTCTTCTAATGATTCACGGATTCCACCTAATCGCCCATCAATAATCGGTCTAATTCCTATTTTAGGATAGTTATTCATCTTGTTTTCTGGTTTATAATGCGGACTGAATATCTGCAACTTGAATATTAAAAATCTGTTCTAGTAAGCTAGCGACTTCCTTTTTGTCGCCTGCAAAATGATATACGTTATGCACATGCGCTAAACTTTCCTGTGGAGCCAGAAAAGCAGCCGGTGACACGCTTTCGATCTCATAAAACGGCCCCATCTGACCGCCATCGGCAAGCGGGCCGTCATTATAGGCATTAACGGCATCCCCTTTAAATGGATCTTTCGCTGTGGTCCATTCCTGATTTAAGTAAGTGGCTTCTGGATCCAAGGTAAAAGTCGTTACCGTGAGCACGCCTGTGCCTAAATCATAGCTACCTGCAAATGCTTTTGCACGATGAGGTGAAAGCCCTAACTTACCCCGGGATTTACCGTCGGCTTTAAAATAAAGCATACCGTCATCATAATGGATACGATGGGCTTCGATCTCACCAAAATAATCGGTAGTCGCCACCTCACCTTCTCCCTTTTCCTGATAAGGAACCAGTATAACCGTACTATCGGTGGGCAGAAACATGTCTAAACTCCACAAACAAGGCGCACCGGTTTCCGCCGTCCACGCGGCATCCCCCAAATTGGTGATGCTGTTTTTAGTCGTAAAACCGACCGGCTTAATGTGTTCATTCAAACGAATGTTCAAATCGGATTCGATTTGTTCTCGACTGAGCATCTCGATGTCGCGCTTTAACCCCATGTTTAAAACGGTTCCCGCATAATTCGTCATTTCCGCATCTTTCGTCATACTAGCGGAACGATCGGTATGGGTGTGTAAAATCCAAGCCTCGGTATCGATCGCAGCGGGCGTTTTCCAATTTTCATAGACCATTTCCTCTCCCTCAGCAAAATACAGGGAGAAGGGGCCACCCTCCGGACCGAGCCATAAGCGATCTTCGCCGCCATAGGCATTCATATGCGGATCTAGCGGGGCGTCAAAAGCCTCGTAATTGACCCAACCAAAACTGGCACCTTGCAAACCTTCTGCTGTTGACGTAAACACTTTCCCTTGATACTTCGGTGAGACCAGAATTTGTCCGGATCCCGATGGACTACTCAAGATCAATACACTATCGTGTTGCTTAAGAAACTCCAAATCGTAACCGAATGTTCCTTTTTGATAAGATGCTTCCACAGTATCCTTATTTGATTGTTGGTTTGTCGATTGATGGCAGCCCGCCAACATATAAAGTATAGCGGCTGCCCCTAGTGTAGTGAACGTATTTGCCGTCATAGTTAATTAACTTCTAAATCATTTTTGGAAGGCAGGTCTGGAAACGTATTATGTGGTTCCGCCTGATACCAATACGCAACAGAGATCATATCGGACTTCTGTGGCAAATAGCGTCCTTCAGAGCGCCAGCCTAAATCTTGTATCGTCACCTTCAAATCTCCCTGGAAACGAACAGGATCCATAATATGCCAGCGGTACATACCAAATCGCTGTTGCGATTCGTAAACCCCATCCGGACGGATCACTTGATGGAGTCCAGCATAGGCCGTCGAAAACTCTTCATACTGACGGGTCGCCTTATTTTCAAAATTATACGATCCGCAGAAATAGTCTTCCAATCCCGTCCCGACGATTGTTGCATAGTCGCGATCGCCGTCCATAAAGAACTTGATCTCTCCTTCGCCCCACCAGCCGATGTTGTTCACACCTACCGCTAAATACGTTCCTACATAGTGTCCTTTGCCTTCGATTCCGTCAATGATGGTGTGAATTGCTCCTTCTGTAGGATTAGATCGGCGGTATTGTGCGTGGAAATACGCTTCGTCTTCTGGCACCTCGGTCTCTGCGTAATCGATTTGATAATAGAGGTTCATCGGCTCACCGGAGATATTTTCCATGGTAATCTTACAGCTTTTCCGAAACGGCATCTTCCAATAGGAATTAAATGCACTTCCTGGATTAACCGTCATGGCCAACGAGTTTAAAGGTGCATAGCGATGCCAGGCCATCCCGAAGAAAGGACCGACGGGCGATTCGACTGAAGGATTTTCTTCTCCATCCCAATAAATACGAAAAATGGTGTGGTTCCAGTTCCCGGTTGGGGTCATCCATATGTGTTGAATAACACCGGACTCATCAATTTCTGCCATGGTAAAGGTCTCTCCCGGCTCAATGGTAACGTAAGGGTTCACCTTCCACCCTACCCCTAACTCACGGGCGGCGTGATGTGCGTTGGCCACATTTCTCTCGCCGGCCTGCGTTGCCGGATCGGCCATACCGCCTTTGCCCTTTTCACCCGTATAATTTTCTGGGCTAATGGATCGGGTTTTCGCATTGGATAATTTGGATAAGGTACCCAGGCTCATGTCAATGCCATTGAAAGGCTGGGTCTGGGCGCCGGCTATTCCACAAAATAACAGTCCGGCCAGTAAAAGTTTGATTTTCATATCTGTGCATTAGTTGATTACAGCATGGGCATAGCACATTTTTCACTCCAGCTTAATAGGTTTAGTTAATCGATTAAGCAAATCGAACCAATACCTATCGAATGCCGAAAACAGGAATACGTATAATGTGCTACTTTTTTGTTTATAATTAGTACAATGATAATGCTTAATCGATTAATATCAAAATCTACATGCGTTATTTTTAAAAAAAATTAAAATATTTATATCAGGAAAGCTTCCTAACAAAAATCCATTATACGCGCTACTCGCTGATCAACGCGCGGTCCAAATGCACATAGCCCCCATCCACATGGATCAGCTGACCGGTGGTATGACTGGAGCGCGCCGAAAGCAAAAAGAGAGCCGTGTCTGCAATTTCCTGTACCGTAGTCATTCGATTTTCCAACGGAATTCGGTTTGTAATTTTCTGAAGTGTCTCTTGAGGGTTGGAAAGATGCTGAATCCATTTTTCATATTGGGGTGTCATACATTCGGCAACGACCAACGCATTGACACGCACACCGTGAGGTAATAATTCAACAGCCCATTCGCGTGTAAGCGCGTTTCGAGCACCGTTGCTCGCTGCGTATCCAGACGTGCCGCCCTGTCCGGTCTCACCCGTCTTCGAGCTGATGTTTAAAATACTGCCTTTTGACTTTTTCAATCCCCCTAAACAGTGATGAGCCATCAAGTAGTAATGAATTAAACTGTAATGAAGCGATTGTAGAAAATCTTCGTAGGTTCCGCCAGCCAGACTCACCCCGTCGTTAAGCCCCGCGTTATTGACCAAACCGTCAATACCATCAAACCGCATAAGTACCTCCTCTACGGCACGTTGACAGTCTTTGGGATCGGTGAGCTCCGCTTTCACCGACCACGCCTGTCCGCCATTGGTTTCAATCCGTTGTACCAGCTGAAGATTGTCGGATGAATTACGTCCTACAATGACCGGCACGGCCCCTTCGATTGCCAATTGTTCGACGATTGCTCGCCCGATCCCTTTCGCCCCACCAGTGACGATGATAATTTTATTGTTCAAACCTAAGTCCATACCTATTTAAGTCTATAAAACGCTGTTGCCGTCTCTCCCCAAAATGCCGCCTGATCATTGGGAGACACCTGATCCAACAGGTAAGCTGCGAGATTGATTACTCCCTGATAATCACTGGCCAATACGCAAACTGGCCAATCCGATCCATACATTAACCGCTCCCAACCAAAACAATGCACCACATGTTGAAAATAGGGTATAAATTCTTTCGCTGTCCATCCGGACCAATCGGCCTCGGTGATCAGCCCCGATACTTTACAGTACACATGGGGATAAGCCGCCAAATCTTCGATAAACTGCTCCCATACCCGGTCCCGCCCCTGACCGATACGCGGTTTGGCCATATGATCAAGCACAAATCGCATTTCCGGGTAAGCCCGCACACAACGCAAAGTAGCTTGATAATGAGATGGGCTCACTAACAGATCGAAGCTATATCCGCCCCGCTGTATGGCCTCCAAACCGCGGAAGAAGGCGTCGTCTATCATAAAGTCGGGCGAGACTTCTGCCTCTACAATATGCCGAAAACCCTTGATTACGGTTTGATCGGTATAACGCGCTAAAAGTTCGTCGATATGTGCCGAGCGCAAATCAATCCACCCCACCACGCCTTTAATCAACGCATAGACGCTGGAAAGTTCCAATAAAAAATCGGTTTCTCGTTGCGATTGATCCGCCTGCACAGCCACCACACCGTCAATGCGGTGCTTTTTTAGCTCACCGGAAATATCATTCGGCAAAAAATTCTTTGCAATGGCTTGCATTTCAGGCGTTATCCACGCGTCTTTTGTAGGCTCATATAGCCAAAAATGTTGATGAGAGTCAATGCGCATAAAAAAGTTTTATTTACGATGATACGCAACGACTTCTTGCCGTTGCTCGCCCAAATAATCTGCTCCCAATTCCACGACATCGCCTGCGGCCAAATAAACGGCAGGTTTCATCCCCAATCCGACTCCGGCTGGCGTACCGGTAGAAATCACGTCGCCCGGCAATAAGGTCATAAACTTGGAGGTATAGGCAATCAATTCCGCCACTGAAAAAATAAGATTTGATGTATTTCCGCTTTGCTGGATTTTTCCATTCACTTTTAACCAAAGTTTAATGTTATTTATATCCGGAATCTCGTCCTGTGTCACCAAAAAGGGTCCCAAGGGGGCAAACGTGTCACAACCCTTTCCCTTATCCCAAGTCCCTCCGCGTTCCAGTTGGTACGCGCGCTCCGACACATCATTATGAAGGAGGTACCCCGCTACGTAATCCATGGCCTCGGTTTCCTCTACATAAGAGGCCTCCTTCCCCATAACCACACAAAACTCCACCTCCCAATCCGTTTTCACCGAGTCTTTTGGTAACATGATGGCGTCACTTGGACCGTTCAAGGCCGTAGTCGATTTCATAAAAATAATAGGTTCTTCTGGAAGTGCTGCACCAGTTTCTTCCGCGTGATCCTTGTAATTAAGTCCGATACACACCAGCTTCGAAGGTCTGGCAATAGGAGATCCCAAGCGGGTGTCCGGATCGATCTCAATCAGTTTACCGGTGTTAGCGCTTACGAATTCCGCTAACCGCTCCAAACCATTTTCGGCAAAAAACCGTTCATCATAATCCCCGCCAAAGGCCGATACATCGTATCGTTTGTCATCAATTTGAACACCCATTTTCTCTTGTCCTCGATCTCCGTATCTTATCAGTTTCATAGTTCTTATTTTGTTGTATTTGATGTTTAGTTCACAGCAACTCAGCCGGTCAATCCCTGATCGATGACAGGATGCTATGCATTATTTAATCGGATAAAACCACCGTCTATCGGATAATCATTTCCCGTGATAAAGCTGGCGTCATCAGAGCAAAGGAACAGGGCCAGCTGTGCTATTTCCTCCGGTTGCGCCATTCGGCCTATGGGCTGTGAGGCCGCGAGCCGTTCGAACATTTCTTGTTGATTATCGGGGTAGTTTTTAGCTATAAATCCGTCAACAAAAGGCGTGTGCACCCGAGCGGGTGAAATGGAGTTGGATCGAATATGATGCTGGAGATAATCTCTAGCGATCGACATGCTCATCGCATGAATCGCACCCTTGGACATGGAATAAGCGAAACGATCGGCTATACCGACCGACGAGGCGATAGATGCCAGATTTAATATGACTCCACCTCCGGCTGATTTCATCACCGGAATGACCGCGTAAAGCACATGATATGCACCTTTCACATTGACATCGAATACACGATCAAAGTCATCGGGTTGACAGTGCTCGATATTCCCCACGTGAGCGACCCCTGCATTATTCACTAGGATGTCGATTGGGCCGATCTGGTCGACGGTGTTCGACACCTGAACCTGTTCACGCACATCCGCAACATAGTACTGGCAGGCGCCACCATGCTGCTTAATCTGTGTACAGACTTCCTCCATCGCCTGGCGATGGATATCGATCAAGCATACGCTTGCGCCCTGCTGGGCAAACACCACCGCAATCGCCCGGCCGATACCGCTCCCACCCCCCGTAATCACCGCTGTTTTTCCTTTTAGTTTCATATGTATTCTTTAAATGTATCTCCCTCGATTATTGCGCATTCTTAGCTGAACTACCGGATAACTATAAAGACACCCCTCTCCTCCAGGGGATAAAATCATCTTGGCCCAACTGTACGGCCTTTGCTTCTCGTTGACCACTCGCGATCTCGATCAAATACTCCAGGGTGCGATGTGCGGCTTGTTCTATGGTCTCCACTCCCTCTATCACCGTCCCGCAGTTAATATCAATCGCATCATTCATTCGATGATAAACAGCTGTATTTGACGCTACTTTAATGACCGGTGCAATGGGGTTTCCGGTGGGCGTCCCTAGGCCTGTGGTAAATAAAACGATGGTAGCGCCGGCGCCCACTTCCGCAGTAGTGCTTTCTACGTCGTTTCCCGGCGTACACAGCAGGTTCAGTCCCTGCTTGTTTGCTAACTCCGGATAGTCGGCCACGAATTGAACAGGAGAGGTCCCTCCTTTTTTCGCCGCACCCGCAGATTTGATGGCGTCGGTAATCAAGCCATCTCGAATATTGCCGGGCGAGGGATTCATGTAAAAGCCAGAACCGTCTGCTTCCGCCTTCGTATTGTAACGCTGCATTAAATCTAGAAACCGTTGCGCGGTCTCTACGTCGACACAGCGATCACTAAGCTCTTGTTCCACACCGCACAATTCGGGAAACTCAGACAGCATAACCGATCCTCCTAAGGTCACCAGCATATCGGACACCCAACCCAGAACTGGATTGGCAGATATGCCAGAAAAACCATCGGATCCGCCACATTCCAAGCCCACACAGAGCTTATCCAGGCCGGCCGGGCGCCGGGTGATTCGGTTCGCCTCGATTAATCCCGCAAAAGTTGATCGTAACACGTTATGCATCAATGCCTGTTCGGTGCCTTGCTCCTGCTGCTCAAACACATACAATGGTCGGTTGTATCCAGGCTCTCGCTTCCGAATCTCCTCCTTTAAAATAGACACTTGAGCGTGCTGGCATCCCAAACTTAAAACGGTCGCTCCAGCTACGTTGGGGTGGGTAATATAACCCGCCAATAATCCGCATAATGCATCGGAGTCCTGACGTGTGCCTCCGCAGCCCATGTCATGATTGAGAAACTTGATGCCATCGACATTTTCAAACAAACGCTGATGCTTATCCGGCAAAGACTCCGGGTGGAATTCCATCGTCCGTATACGTGAAGAACTGTCGCCTCCTTCAACAGCAGCGATCAACTGATCAACTTGTTGTGAATAATCTTTCTTTCGGACACGATATCCTAACTTCTCCTCCAAAGCTTCTTTTAACGTAGACACATTTCTGTTTTCACAAAAAACCATGGGAATAACCAGCCAATAATTCGCCGTTCCGACCCGACCATCGCTTCGATGGTATCCCAGAAATCGACGGTTTACGAATGCCGACACATCCGGTTTGGTCCATTCTAAATCGCGAGCGCCTAAAACGTAGGGTTCCGTATCGTGCCGAAGATTCTGCGTATCCAATAGTTCCCCCGCTAACACATCCCTGTTAAGCCGTCCAACAAGAACCCCATACATTACCACTTCACTATCTTTATCCAGCGCACGACAGGTGAATTTATGCTTAGCGGCCACGCCACGGGGAAGAAAAAAGGCAGATCCGTTGAATTCGATTCGGTATCCTTTAGGCAAATTTTGAAGCGCTACCAACACATTGTCTTTGGGATGTATTTGTATAAAATTCGTATTACTCATATGTGTTACAAACTAAAAATTTGTTCCATAAGGACCCACTTCTCACCGGGCTTGGCGCCCGGAACAGGTCGCTGGAACTTCCACATCAACCGCTCCCAGCGCTGCACGTGTAGATTAGCTTGATCCATTTCTGCTTTCTTCTGAAAGGTAAAATCAGCGTCCACTTCCATAATCATACACAATCGGCTACCAAATCGATAAATGTCCATACCTACCACCCCCGAGTGGCGAATGGATGCCCTGATTTCTTGGGAAATCGATCGGTGGTGTGCTTCATATGCTGCAATAGCACTTGGATCATCCACTAAGTCCAAGGTCAACATGTATCGTCTGTTTTCCATACACCGTGTTTAATGGTAAGGTGCGCTCCCAAAGCGCGACCGGCCTGTTTGCCTTGTGGCCTATAAAATGAACCACGAGATAGCGGCTTATAATGTGTTTCTACTAAATTCGGGATTAAATCCTAGAAACAATTGAATAATTTTAGCATTTTTATAAACTATTTATTCATAACTAGCGCGCTATTTGGCAAGAAAAACGAATAAAAATCACCAAAATGGACCACTCATCCTTTTCGATTCCGTATCATGAGCAACAGAGTTTCTCCCTTCGTCGCGATCTGACCCCCAAATATCATTCGATTTGGCATAGCCATCAGGAGATCGAACTGGTCTATGTGATTGAGGGATCTGGCACGCTATGCATTGGTGACCGCATCCAAACGGTTCAACCTGGCACCATGGTTTGGATCCCCTCGTCGATTCCGCACTACTGGCTATTTGATGAGAAAAGCGACGGGCATGACGCCTACCCGATCAACTGTATTGTGGCGCACTTTGTATCGGATTTTGGCATAACCCATCTCCTTCACGCCCCTGAGTTCGTCTGGCTTGCCGCACTGATCGATCAGCGCCATGACGGCTTCCAAGCAGAGGTCGGCCAGCATTGTCCGTTTAACCGGCATTTGCTCCGTGCGCTGGAAGAAAGTGGTTTGAATCGCTTATTTGAATTTTTAAAGGCGTTAAGGGAAATCCGTAATGTGAAAGGTAGTCGTCTACTCTCGCCAAGTTACACACCGATCCATCTCCCTCATGACCAACATCGAATGAACGCCATCATGGAATACATTCGCCTGCGCTTCCGAACCGATATTCGACTCGAAAACTTAGCCGAAATCGCCGGATTGACGCCCAATTCATGCAGTCGGTACTTCAAAAAGATGACCGGAAAGACCCCGATGCAATTTATCAATGAGCTCCGCGTATCTTTTGCCTGTCAACACCTTATTCAGCCCAACCCCAGTCTGAAAAACATTTGCTATGAAAGCGGTTTCAATAATCTGGTCAGTTTTCATAAAACCTTCAAACAATTTAAGGGCGTAACACCGCGAGAATTTCAACGCGTTTGGCTACAGCAAAGAAATAGAAAAAGGCAATGAGATCTTCATTGCCTTACTCCGCTTTAATTAAGCGATTTTATTTTGTTTTCTTCTCTGCTTCTGGGGAAGATGTTGATGCCGATTTCCAAGGTTTCCTTGGTCTTGTTTTACCATAAGATCCCGCAACAATCTTTCCGCGCTTGGTTTTCATATCTCCTTTTCCCATAAGTAAAAATTAATTTATTGTTAACAAATAATTCCTGTATAGGTTTTCAATATAAGGAAATCCGTTCAAAGTGCCAAATATCGTCGTATCACCGGAGCGCTTTTCCGCATGAATTCAAAATAAGAATGAGTCGTAAAAAAGCAGTCATTTGGACACTTTTTTACGACTCATTGATTGTTCACTCCAATTCTGCGACTGCGATTTTCTTTAGCCGCGACTGTTGTAATTAGGCGCTTCCTTTGTAATCTGAATATTGTGCGGATGCGATTCTCTTAAACCCGCTCCAGTAATACGTACAAATTTCGCTTGTTGGAGTTTTTCTATTGTGGGTGCACCGCAGTAGCCCATAGACGCCCGAAGACCACCAATATATTGGTATACCACCTCGGCCAAGGTTCCTTTATAAGGCACACGTCCAACAATTCCCTCGGGAACTAATTTCTTGATATCTTCTTCCACATCTTGAAAGTAACGGTCTTTAGAACCTTTCTCCATAGCTTCTACAGAGCCCATTCCTCGATAAGATTTGAATTTACGTCCCTCCAATAAAATCGTTTCTCCTGGCGCTTCTTCAACACCAGCAAATAAGGATCCAGCCATTACGGTATGAGCCCCAGCTGCAATCGCCTTCGCGATATCGCCAGTCTGTTTTATACCGCCATCAGCAATTAAAGGCACACCCGTACCCGCTAATGCTTTAGCGACCTCATAGACTGCATATAACTGTGGTACCCCTACACCTGCAACGATCCGAGTGGTACAAATCGATCCTGGCCCAATCCCCACTTTCACCGCATCAGCACCTGCCTCAGCTAATAGTTTAGCCGCTTCCCCAGTAGCAATATTTCCCACGATGACCTGTAGCTCAGGAAATGTCGCTTTTACTTCTTTTAGTTTATTGATCACACCCAAAGAATGTCCGTGAGCGGTGTCTATAGTGACTACGTCCACGCCCGCTTTAACCAACGCTTCAACCCGTTCAATGGTATCGTGCGTTACACCAACTGCCGCGCCCACCAACAAACGTCCGTGTTCATCCTTGGCCGCATTGGGATAATGCTTATATTTCTGAATGTCTTTAAAGGTGATCAACCCTTTCAGTATCCATTTCTCATCCACAACCGGCAACTTCTCAATTTTATGATTTTGTAAGATTTCCTCCGCTTTAATCAAATCGGTACCCACCGGAGCAACCACCAAATTGTCTTTGGTCATAAGCTCAGCGATTGGGCGCGTCATTATCTTTTGAAAACGAAGATCCCTATTGGTCACAATGCCGACTAATTTACCATCGGTATTAATGACCGGAATTCCGCCAATCTTATGCTCTTCCATAATTTTGAATGCATCGCCTACGGTTGATCCTTCTAAAAGGGTAACCGGATCTTGGATCATTCCACTTTCCGAACGTTTGACTTTTCGAACTTCAGCGGCTTGTTCGGCAATTGTCATGTTTTTATGAAGCATACCGATTCCTCCGGCTTGTGCAATCGCTATTGCCAAATCGGCCCCCGTAACCGTGTCCATCGCCGCGGACACCAAAGGAATATTTAATTTTATCTTCTTGGTTAGAAAGGTACTCAAATCAACTTCACGCGGTAAAATTTCAGAATAAGCTGGAATTAATAAAACGTCGTCGTAGGTGAGTCCCTCCTGTACGAATTTTTGTGGATCTAACTGCATAGCAAATGTTAATGGAGTGTGTATTTGCCAGGCAAAATTACGAATTTATCCGCATTAATTAAATAGCGCCCTAGCTTTTTTATGAAAAAACGACATTCATCCGACAGAACGATTTCTACTAAACCCGCTATTCGTTAACAAAATGTTAAATTTTGGCAAGCTAATTGTGAGAGCTTGCTAAAAAAAACAAAAGTTTAATTAATCGAACTCTTATGAAAAAGGTATTACTTTCTCTGGCTGTTGCAGCAGCAATGACTTTCGGCCTCAATCAAGCCAATGCACAAACACCGTATAGAACCGCAATCGGTCTAGCTATTGACTTGGGTGACGGAGAAACGCTTTTTGGACCGCAAGTGAAGCATTCATTCGGTGGAAATAACGCAGGACAAGCTCAAGTATTGTTTGGCGATAACTTTACCGCAATAGGAGCGGATTATTCCCATAATCAACAATTCTCAGGAACTAACGGTCTGGGATGGTATGTGGGTGTGGGACCCCAGTTGGGTTTCGGTGGCGACCAAACATGGTTTGCTATTCGTCCTGCTGCAGGCTTAGAATATAAAATCCCTTCTACTCCACTTGGTCTTCATTTCGATTGGAAACCGTGGTGGAACTTGACCCACAACTCGAATTTCGAAGCGGGTCGTTTCTCACTTGGATTCAAATTTATTCTGAACTAAAAAGACTACAGCGACCGGTACAACCGGCGCTTATGGAAAAACCAGCCTGTCAAGACTTCGGTCTAATCAGGCTGGTTTTTTGTTTTCCAACATTCATCCCTTATGCGCTTCCTTTCGTTCTGCGCTCTAGATAGATCGCAAGCGCCTTTCTACGGCCAATAGCTTCATTATAGCTGGATGTTACGCGTGAAAGTGAGACCGATTCTGCCCAAAAATGAAACGCGTCCAAGCCCGTCTTTTTTCTCGGTAAAATTTTCATAGGTTTAGTTTGTGATAATCTTTCGGTTATCTATTTTTTTTATACCTTTGCGAATCTTGGTAAAATATTATTAAGCTTAAAAAACATACAAAAACCATAAATTATTT